>JBDTMC010000584.1:0-4409 GCA_039934475.1 Bryobacteraceae bacterium
CACGCAACTATGGGGAAACAGCCGCCGAAAAGTCGAACGAAGTGCTGCTTCACCTGGCGCTGGCGGTGCTTTCGGTGACGCTGTTGATCGCGATCACGCTGGGCCTGCGCGAGTCGGCGATTGTCTTCATCGCGATCCCGGTGACGCTGGCGCTCACGCTGTCGGTGTTTTTCCTGTACGGGTACACGCTGAACCGGATCACGTTGTTTGCCCTGATCTTCTCCATTGGCATTTTGGTGGATGACGCGATTGTCGTGGTGGAAAACATCGTGCGACACACACGGCTTCCGGGCGCCGACAAGAAGTCACTCACTGAGATCACTATTGAAGCAGTGGACGAAGTAGGCAACCCCACCATCCTGGCGACGCTTACCGTAGTGGCCGCCATTCTGCCGATGGCGTTTGTGGGCGGCCTGATGGGTCCTTACATGCGTCCCATCCCGATTGGCGCGACTGCCGCCATGCTGTTTTCCCTGATCGTGGCCTTCCTGGTAACTCCCTGGGCCGCGGTGCGCATTCTGGGGCGCGGACACAGCGAACATGATCATCACAAAGAAGACGTCTTTACCCGCGGCTATCGGGTCTTCATGAATGCGATTCTGCACCGGCCCCCACTGCGCTGGGGATTCCTGGCCGGTGTTGTCGTGCTGCTGCTGGGCGCGATGTCGCTGGTCTACATCCAGTTCGTCAAAGTGAAGATGCTGCCGTTCGACAACAAAAGCGAGTTCCAGGTGATTGTGGATATGCCGGAAGGAACGCCCCTTGAAGAGACCGCCCGCGCGACCAGGGCGATGGCCGAGGCGGCGCTGCAACAACATGAGGTTGTGAACGTGCAGACGTATGTGGGAACGGCTTCTCCTTACAATTTTAATGGGCTGGTGCGGCACTACTATCTACGCTCCGGCGCAAACGTCGCCGATATTCAGGTAAATCTGTTGGGCAAGAAGGATCGCGACAAGCAGAGCCACGAGATCGCGAAGCAAGTGCGAGTGCGGCTGCTTCCTGTTGCGGCCCGTTATCACGCCCGAATCAAAGTGGCGGAAGTACCTCCGGGCCCCCCGGTTCTACAGACGCTGGTGGCAGAGATCTACGGCCCGGCCGAAGCGGGACGCAGGCAACTGGCCCGCCAGGTGTTGAACATCTTCGATACCACCGACGGAGTCGTCGATGCAGACACGTACCTTGAGGACGATCAACCGAAGCGCCATCTGGTGGTGGATGAAGAGAAGGCCGCGCTGAGCGGCATCTCGACCGATGACGTCGCGCGGACGCTGCGCATCGCATCGGCCGGTGAATCGCCCGGACTGCTACACGTCGATAGCGAGAAGGAGGATGTGCCGCTGACGGTGCGACTGGACCGGGCAGCGCGTTCCGATCTCGATCGTCTCCAGAGCCTGAAGATTGCCGGCCGCGGCGGGACACTGGTTCCTCTGCGTGAGTTGGTTCACGTGGAAGCGGGTATTGAAGACAAGAGCATCTATCACAAGAATCTGATGCCGGTGACTTACGTGACTGCCGATATAGCAGGGGCGATGGAAAGTCCCGTTTACGCGATCCTGGCTCTTGGCCCAAAGATCAGCGGCATCAAACTCCCGGAAGGCTATTCGATGGAGCAATTCACCGCGACCCAGCCCTTTGAGAGTAGTAAGTACGCCATGAAGTGGGATGGCGAATGGCACATTACCTATGAGGTTTTCCGCGACCTCGGTCTCGCCTTCGCCGCGGTATTGATCCTGATTTATGTGCTGGTGGTGGGTTGGTTCCAATCCTTTGTTACGCCACTCGTAATCCTGACCGCGATTCCCTTCTCTCTGGTGGGCATACTTCCGGCCCACGGCTTGCTCGGCGCGTTCTTCACGGCAACTTCAATGATCGGGTTCATTGCGGGCGCGGGGATCGTAGTCCGCAATTCCATCATCCTGGTGGACTTCATTGAGTTGCGTTTGAACGAAGGGGTGCCATTGGCCGAAGCTGTGGTAGATGCAGGCGCGGTTCGTTTTCGTCCGATGATGTTGACTGCGGCCGCGGTGGTGGCCGGTAGCGCCGTGATCCTCTTCGACCCCATCTTTCAAGGTCTGGCGATTGCCCTGATGGCGGGCGAAGTGGCGTCCCTGCTGCTGTCGCGAATGACGGTTCCCATTGTGTATTTCGTTGTGAAGAGGAAGGGAGACAGGAAATGAACGTAGAACGGCTTTTGCGCTTGATCGCCGGCGCTTTCGTAATGGCATCGGTAGCGCTTGGGGTATGGGTGAATCCGAACTGGTTCTGGTTCACCGGATTCGTCGGGCTAAATCTGCTGCAATCCGGCGTCACCGACTGGTGCCCGATGATGTGGTTTCTGCGGAAGTTGGGAGTTCGTTCGGCGTCATAGTGTAGATTCGGCAGTCCTCTTCATCGTGTTCCCTCCGCAGCAAGTAACCGATTGAGGAGTACACCGGCTTCCGGGACATCCGGCGCGGCTGCGGAAAGATGCGCGGCTGCCTCTTTCATGCGGCGCTGCCTTAGGAAGTGAGAGGCGAGCAGATAATGCGCTCGCGAGCAGTGGCTATCGGCGCGTAAGGCCGCTTCTGCCGCCAACTGCGATTCCGAATAGCGTTTCAGGCCGAGCCATGCGGCGCCGAGATTGGTTAGCACCATCGCCGAAGGCTCAACTGCGGCGGCACGCTGAAAAACTACTTGCGCTTCGCTGTATCGCCCCAAGATCAGAAGCAACGATCCGTAGTTGTTCCATGCTTCGACGAACTCGGGACATGATTCCACGGCGGCGCGATAGTTCGCTAACGCCGCTTCGGAGTGCTTTCGGAGGCGTTCCTTTTCCGCCTTCTCATAAAGCTTGCGCGCCGGCCGCGGGATCGGATGCTTCAGGCGCTGGAGCGAAACAGTGGGCGTGACGGTGCCGTGTGGCGTCGGCTGCGGGAACCTCACTTCGACGTCACCCATGCCTGGGCGGACATCGACCAGCGTTCGCTTGATCTCAACGCCGTTGAAGCTCTGTACAACCAGGAAGTATTGACCGGGGTCGGCCCCGCCCATTTCAAAGTGGCCGCCGCCGGCGACAGGGGCGACAAGGACATCTCCCGGGCGGGCCAACGAGTGGAGTTCCACAGTAGTGTGGCCGGCATCGGCCAACCCCACCAGATCTCCGGTAACGGGAACATGCACGGCTTGCAGGAGAAGCAGAGACACTTCGAGTGTCGTAATCATCGCAAAAATTCCTCCGGTATCGATAAGCGGTATCAGACGGATGGCGACGGGGCGACGGGAGACGAATCAACTCACTCTAAATGACAGGGGGAAAGTAACAAGTGTGAAGGACCGACGGGGTGGAGGAAGTCAACAGAACTTCAATCGACTTCGACAGGATAGCACAAGTGGAGACGAAGGCGAATCTTTGCCCGAGGCTGCCTGTAAGACTTGTGAAATGTTGGATACATCGGACATTAGTTCACCGCATTTCGAGTAGACTGTTATTCAAGCGGGGTTTACTTAGTTATGATAAATAACACACTTGTTAAATTGTCTCTATTAACACTTACAGCGTTTTTGCCAGTGGCGCTGTTCGGACACAGCGCTGGAGCCGATCCCGGTTTCAGCGGCGCGCCAGGCGACAGCACCTGCGTAGCCTGTCACGGCGGAACGCCGAATACCGGTAGCGGCAGCGTGGCTATAAACTTTCCTCAAGGGTCTTACACCCCGGGAGCCACTTACAAAGTAACTGTTACCGTGGCCGATCCGACGGCGTTGAGATGGGGCTTTGAGATCACGGCCAGGACCAGCGCCAACCTTCAAGCGGGAACGTTTGCGCCAGTGGATGCCTTGACACAGGCAATTAGTGACTCCAGTCTCCTTTACGAAACCCATACGTCCACAGGCACGCGCCGCGGCACCCCGGTCTCCGCCGCCTTCGATTTGAACTGGACAGCGCCCGCGACGGCGGTCGGGGATGTGACTTTTTACGCCGCTGGAAACGCCGCGAACAACAACGGCGGGCCCGACCCCGGGGACAAGATCTATATGACGCAACTGGCGGTGCCGGCATCCTCCAGTCCGGTGAATACCCCTACGATGCGAGCGGATCAACCGGTCCTGCAGTCGTTCAGTGAACTACCCAAGATGTCGCCCGGCACCTGGATTGAGCTATACGGAACCAACCTTTCCGCGACGACGCGCCAGTGGCAGGATTCGGATTTCCAGGGCAATACTGCACCAACCCAACTGGACGGCGTGGGCGTTCTGATCGATGATGTCCCGGCCTTCGTTTACTACATCAGCAACACACAGATTAACGTCCAGGTTCCCAATATCAACACTACGGGCGATTCGACGATTGTCATCACGGGACCGGGAGGCGTCAGGAGCGCGCCAATCACCATGGCCGACAAGCCTGCGTGTTCGACCAGCCGGATCGT
>JBDTMC010000585.1:0-4406 GCA_039934475.1 Bryobacteraceae bacterium
AAGAAAGTCAGTAAACTCCCATGCCGGGTGTCTCAAAATGCTTGACACGCGCCGGGGAGCCAACGCCTTTAGCTATGTTGTACGGGTGGGCGACTATTTGTTTCAATCCCCCATTTCTTACTACTCCAAGAAGAAGGTATGGGACGTAGCTCCTGGTTATGAATCGGATGACAATCCCGATTTCACGAGGCCGATTACGGTGGAGTGTCTCCTCTGCCACTCCGGGCGTCCCCTTCCGGTGGAAGGCACACTGAATCGCTATCAGGATCCTCCTTTCGCCGCCGAAGGCATCTCCTGTGAGCGCTGCCACGGCCCGGTGGAAGAGCATTTGAAACGGCCTTCCGCGGCCACCATCATCAACCCGAAACGGTTGGCGCCCCGCGCGCGCGACAGTATTTGCGAGCAATGCCACCTTACTGGCGAAGCGCGCATTCCCAACCCAGGCCGCCACATCTCCGATTTTCAACCCGGTCAGGAACTGGAGGACGTGTTCAGCGTTTTCGTCTACCAGAGTCCGGTCGAGGGCGCTATCAAGGTAGTAAGTCATGCGGAGCAACTGGCGTTGAGTAGGTGTGCCCTGGCCAGCGCGGGAAGGCTCTCATGCGGGACGTGTCACAATCCACACGAAGCTTCTCCCCCCTCCTACCGGGCGAAATGCCTGGAATGTCACGCTGGGCGGTTGGCACCGGCGCATCAGGCCGCCTCACGCGACTGCATATCCTGCCATATGCAGCGCCAACCTACACGTGACGGTGGGCATACCGCATTCACTGATCATCGAATTTCCCGTGTTCCGATGACGCGAAAGACCAGCACCGACGCGGGTCTTAAGCTGGTACCTTGGCAGCCACCGCCGGCGTCTCTTGCGACGCGGAATCTTGGCCTCGCCAACATTGTCGCCGGCGATCGGGAGCACAATGCGCTCCTTATGGACACGGGATTCCGTTTACTCTCCGGCAATGACGACTTGTGGAAGGATGATCACGCCGTGCTGACGGCGCTTGGCCTGGTGATTTTGCGCAAGGGCCGACCAGCTGATGCCGCGAGGTTTTACGATCGCGCTATAGCGCTGGCGCCCGCTTACGCCGAATATCACATCAACTTCGCCACCGCACTCCGCGCCGCGGGTGACACCCACAAGGCAATTGAACAACTGGAGAAGGCAATCGAGATGGATCCCTCGCTGGAGCCCGCGTATCGGGTTCTCGCGGATATTTATGCGAAAGACAAACAGGGACAGAAAGCGCGCGAAACTTTACGTCGCTACTTGAAGTTCAACCCGAACAATGTCACTGTGCAGAATCTCCTCGTAGAGCGCTAGCTGACGAGAGGGCCGCGCACTGGGGTTCCATTGTTGGAAAGGCGAACGGGGCGGCCGTTCGGCGCATGATACTCCTTGGTCGGATCCATTCCCAGGCGGTCGTAGATCGTTGCCGTCAAGTCCTCCACCGACACCGGGTTGTCCTGCGGATCCCCGCCGCTGGCATCAGACGACCCATACACCTGGCCGCCCTTGATGCCCGCGCCCGCCAGTAGCACCGAGAACACACGAGGCCAATGGTCGCGACCGCCGCCTGCGTTGATCTTCGGTGTCCGCCCGAACTCGCCGGACACCACTACCAGCGTGGAATCCATCAATCCCCGCTGGGACAAGTCTTCCATCAAGGTCGCGTACGCCGAATCGAATTCCGGCAGCAACTGCTTCTCGCATCGTTTGAAGTTATCGGCGTGAGTATCCCAAATCGCGCGTGACGCATTCACGGTAATAAATCGAGCGCCTGCTTCCACCAGTCGTCGTGCCAGAAGGCATCCCTGTCCCAAGGGAGTCCGTCCATAGCGATCGCGCAACGCCTCCGGCTCCGCCCAGATATCGAAGGCCTTCTTCACGGACGGCGAACGCATGATGTTCTCCGCCTCCTGATAGAAACGGTCGCGCGATTCAAAGCGCCCTTTCGTATCGCGCTCGCGGAAGGACTGATCCATCTGCTTCAGCAGCCACCGCCGGTCCGCCACTTCACGCCAGTCGGTGTCAACGGGCAACTCCAGATCATCCACCCGGAAGTCTGGAGCGTTGGGATCTGACCGCACCCAGAAGGGCGCATAGGCGCTACCCAGAAAGCCCGGCCCCATGGCATGGTCCAACCCGGCGTTCAAGACATAGGGCGGCATTCCATTCAGCGGTCCCAGTTCCTTGGCAACCACCGCGCCCAGGGACGGGAACTCCATCGACTGAATCGGCAGGTAACCGGTCATCAGGAAATAGACCCCATTGAAGTGGATGGCCGTCTTCCCGTGTACGGAGCGCAGTATGGCGAACTTATCGGCTTGCTTCGCGATCTTCGGAAGGTGCTCACAAATCTGAATTCCCGGAACGTTGGTGGCAATCGGGTTGAAGGTTCCGCGGATGTCCGACGGCGCATCGGGCTTCATGTCGAACGTCTCATGCTGCGGGGGCCCGCCATCCAGCACGATCATAATGCAGGCTTTCTCCCGCTTCTTTTCGACAGTCTGTGCCTGCAGTGCGAGGTAGTCCGCCAAGCCGAGACCGCCTGCCGCGCCAATGCGCACGAAATCGCGTCTACCCCAAGTCTTCATGGTCGAACTCCCCTAGTGGTTATACACAAACTCGTTGCTGTTGAGAAGCGCCCAAAGGACGTTCTGAAGACCTCTTGATCGATCGTTGGCGCGTTTCGCCGCTGTAAGGCAGAGGTCACGTTCTGCCGCCGTCGGGTAACGCGACATAGCAGCCAGATAGAGGTTCTCAATGATGTCCTGGTCTGACTTGCCATCCCGAAGCATTCCTGCCAGCCGGCTGGCATCGCTACGAACTTTCTTATTCACCGTGTCGCCCGCGATCATGTTCATGGCTTGGCGCAGCGACACACTTTCACTGCGCTCGCACTTTGCCGCATCGCGTTTCGGCCGGTCGTACATGTCGAGAAATGATGACGGAATCCCGGAATCCGCCAGGTTGACTGACCGCACACCCGGATAGTAAGCGAGGAATTTCTCAGGAACAGCCGTGATCTCCACCAACCCATCCATCATCTGTTCCGCCGTCAGCCGCCGCAGGTAGTAGTGCGAGTAGTGCAGATCGTCGTCCTTGTTGGATGGGTTCGGAACGGACGAAAGCTGATAGGTCGCTGAGTTCAAAATCTGGCGGAACAGGTGGCGAATGTCGTATCCGTGGTCCACGAAATCGGCGGCCAACCTGTCCAGCAGCTCTGGATTCGAGGCCGGATTCGTCGCACGGAAATCGTCCGCGGGTTCCACCAGACCCTTCTCCATCAGTTGCCGCCAGAACCGGTTCACTGTTGCCTTTGCGAACCAGGGATTCGATGGCGATGTAATCCAATCCGCCAGTACCGCGCGCCGATCCGTCAACGGCCGCAGAATCGGTTCCGTGCCATCGATAAACTTTGGCCGCACCACTTGCTTTGTTTCCGGGTGCCGGTATTCCGCATCCAACGCCAGATACGTGATCAGTTCCACGGGTGGCGGACGCCTGCCCTTGGCTCTCACTTGCGAGAAGAACGCCGTTAGTCCAATAAAATCCTCGCGCTTCCAACGCTCCGAAGGATGATCATGACACCGTGCGCACTCAATGCTCACGCCCAGAAACGCCTGCGCCGTCAGCGTCACCAGATCCTCCGCCGGACGAATGGAATAGTTCACCGCTCCGATGTCCCACGAACTCCCCGTTGCCGTCAGTACCTCTTTCACGAACTTGTCGTACGGCTTGTTGGTCTGGAACGCCTGCCTCAGCCAGTCCTGCAAATAAGACGTTCCGTCCACCACCGTAAATACGTTGCTCGCGAACAGGTCACCCCACTTATTCGCCCAGAAGTCGCCGAAGTCCTTCCGCTCAAGCAGGCTGTCGATCAGGCGCGCACGCTTATCCGGAGAGCGATCCTCAAGGAAACGCTTCGCCTCGTCTACTTCCGGCAGAATTCCGATGGTGTCCAGGTAGACGCGCCGAACAAACTCCGCATCCGTCGCCGGTCCCGAAGGTTCGATCCGCATCCGCGCCAGCTTGTCCAACACCAGTTCGTCGATGAAATTCACAGGCTTCATCGAAGCAATGGCAACGTTCGGACCCAGGGCGACACCTACTTGCACCGCGGCCACTTGGCCCTGTGACCGAATCAGGATGGTCGCCTGCCCGTTAGCCTTAGGTTTAATCTCACCTGTGTTGCTAACTTCGATAGAGTCGTTCTGAGAGGTGTAGCGGACTTTCTGCGAGATGTCTTCCTGGCTGCCGTCGCTGTACCGGCCAACCACCACGATCCGTTGTCTCTCGTCCTCCCGGTTCAATACTCGGAAGCCGTGCGGAAAAACGTCCATGCTGACCAGTCGCGGACTCGTCGCCGAACGCCCCCAGCAGGTCGTCGCGCAGCTGGAACGCC
>JBDTMC010000586.1:0-4382 GCA_039934475.1 Bryobacteraceae bacterium
CGGCATGTTGGCTTGGCGGCCCTTGATGTCCCAGAGGGCCATGTCCACGCCGCTGATGGCGTTATTCAAGACGGGGCCATTGCGCCAGTAGGAAGAGTTGTAGCAGGCCTGCCATAGATCGTCGATGCGGTCGGCGTTCTTTCCGATGAGGAACGGTTTGAGATACCTCTCCACGGCGGGCACCACCAGGTCGGCGCGCTGCGTGAACGTTCCACAGCCGTACCCATAGAGGCCCGGCTGGTCCGTATCGATTCGGACCACTACCAGGCGCAGCCCGGCAGGCGCCGTGGCAATCACTCGAACATCTTTGATCTTCGGGGAAGGCGTCGCGTGCACGGCACGGGCGATCTGCGCTTGCGCGGCGGCAAGGCGCGCGGCTAGAGGAGCCGCCACGGCAGCCTTCAATAAACTACGTCGATTCATGGAACGATTATTTCCTTTCGCGGTCGTCCACCAACTTCTTCACGTCTTCCAGCGCCTTCTGCAGACGGCGTTCGCGAGCAGCCAGAGTGATGAGGTAAACGAACAGTATCAACCATGCGGCAAGAAAGCCGTAGAACATGTAGGTGAAATTGCGAGTGTCCATGGGGCTGAGGACATTGTATGGCTTCGGGTGGGGGAAGAGCGAGTCCCGCCCTCCCCCTTAGAAAAACGTCCTACTTGTTTTCAACGCTGATCACCTGCACAGGCCCCAGAAGCCCTGAGGGCTGGAGGGGTGCATTAGCCGGGTAGAAGGGCTGGGTAGTGTACGTGTATTTTTTGGCGTTCGGTTGCTGGTCGCCGATCAGACGGTTCACCCAGAGATTCGTCACCTTCACCTGGATGACGTTAGCGCCCGGCTTCAGCGCGGTTGTGGCGTCCACGCGAAACGGCGTTTTCCACACGATGCCGAGGGATTTCCTGTTGACTGTGACTTCAGCGAGGTTTTTGACCGCTCCGAGATCGAGCCAAAGCTTAGCGCCGGGCTTGAGCCAGGCTGACGGTGCATCCACAGTCTTGGTGTAAGTGGCACCTCCGGAAAAGTACTTCACTCCGGCATCGGAACTATCGGCCCAGTTGATGAGTGAGTCTAGCGTGATCTTTTCAGGTGCTCCACGGCCTGGGTAAAAGGAAACGTCCCAGGAGCCCTCCACCGTGGCGACCGGAGTCTCGACAGGTGCCGGAACCGTGCGCGACGGAATGGCAGACGAATGGCGGAAGACCACGAAGACGGCCTGATTCGGCTGCAAGCGGAGCGGCACCGTAGTACGGCCATCCGCGATCCGATAGGATGCCGCTGTTGACGACCCTGTTTCAGGATCCCAAAGTTCGGCGGTCTTTCCCGTCACCCGGAATGTGGCCTCAAGATCCTCCGCGCGGTTATGTCGGTTGTTCACCCAGTAGATGTCGCCCGCCGGCAAACGGCGGTGGACAAAGAGCAGCGTCGTGTCGTTGGCGGGCTTGGTGTACTCAAAATCGGGGCTGACCTTGATCGCTGCCAACGCATCGCCGATGGAACCGGTAGCGAAGACCTTGGCATTCGGCGATCCCCACACCTCATTCGCGATCTTCTCGAACTCAGCCTGATCGTCGGCGAGACTGGGCGTTCCCACGGGCTTGGCGCCGAAAACGGCAGCGCCGGCCTTCACCAAATCGCGGATCTTTCGCAGCACGGGCAAGGACATGCGGCTGGCATTCGAGTCCAGCGCCAGGACGGCGTAGCTCATCCCACTAGGCGTTGTGAGCCGGCCACTGGCGACGCCGAAGCGTGTCAATAGAGCGCCGGCGCTAACGTAATCGAAGGCATACCCGGCAGGTATCGCGGGAGCCCTGTTGCCGAACAGGGCGGTGATATTGGAGTCTTCGCCGTAGTAGTAGGCGACATCGGCGCTGAATTTGCCCTGTTGCAGCAAGTAGGAACTGCGGGCAAGATAAGTGGCCCACGGCTTGGCCTGTTCCGCCCACGTCTCATGGCGCGTGAACCACTGCCCGAAAGGCCCCAGGCCGAGGCCGGGCTTCTTGTCCGATACGGGTTGGTGAACGGAGGTGTGGATGACGAAGCGATTCAGACCGTCCGCGAGTTCCTTATCCGCCGTAGGTTTCAGACTCTCGGGGGACCATTGCCAGGGCGTCCCAATGGCAGTAAGAGATTCCGCCGCAGCTATGTTCTGTCCATAGATGTGGGCAACGGAGGCGGATTCGCGAATGTCAGCATCGTAGCCGTAGTTGTCCCCCATCTCACCCGGGCGCGGAGTCCACATGGCACTCATGGGGATATCCGCCTTTTTCTTCACGTCCATCCCATCGCCGATAAAGGCGCGGCCGGATTCATGCGACTCTGTGTAGCGTCCCATGCCGCGCTGGTGCAGGATTTCGCCGATCTGGTCGTAGTGGTTCTCTGCAATGAGTTCTCCGAGCGTCTTGCGAAAATCCCAAAGAAAACGGTCGCTGGCGGTAGAGCTATCGACGACGCGGCCGGTAAGCACAGGCAGCCAGGGGTGCATGTCGTAACCGCGGCGGCGATTGAATTGGGTCATAATGTCGCCGGTCCAGTTCTGCGCGCCAGCCTCATAACTGTCGGTGACCATGAAGCGCAGGCCGCGCGCTCCCATCAACTCCCCTACCGTTCCCTTGTAGAGATCGAGGTAGTGATCGAGATAGGCCTTTACGGCGGGCCGGCTGAGTTTGTCCACTTCGAGACCGGTAGCTTCTGGAGAAGCGGGGTGGTTGGTGATCCCGAGCAGAGAGTAGCCCAATCGAAGGACCGTCCAGCGCCCGGCCGGAGGAGTCCAGTCGAGGGTCCCGTCGGGCCTCATCTTCGAAGTCAGATCGATGACATCCGCCTTAGAGACCGCCGCGTCGGAGGGTGCTGCCGGCGTGTCGTAACCGCTGAGATCCGGAAGCGTGGCGAAAGCCGCTTTCTCTTCAGCGCGGTTGACCCGAGCGCCGGAATGCAAGACCAGCTCGGCGATCAAGTGCTGCGGGGAGTCAGGCGGGGGATGAAAGCCCGGAATGTCCATTGGCATCTGGAAGCCCGGTTTCGTGAGGAAGGCGGCGCGGAAGAATTTGGCGGTAACATCCGCGAACGCGATTGTGTGGGCTACAGCGCCGTCAGCGGGCACCGTCGCAACCTCGTGGAATGTAACGCCGTCGTCACTCGCCTCCAACGCCTCACCGCTCGCCGGCGGCGGACCGAAGGGAAAGCGGAAAATGCCGCGAACGCCAAGAGTGAATGCGCGGATGGTCTGAGGTTGTGCGAACTCAAATTGAATCCAAGCCTTTTCCTTCGCTGGCCCCTTAGGCAACTCGACGGTCTTCATGAAATCGCCGTCGTTCAGCAGGGCCACATCAATACTTCCCGCGCTGGATGTCACTTTGGGCTGAAGGTCGCCGATGTACTTTTCTCTCGCGGGAATGCGGAACGCCACCACCGCCGAGTCCGCATAGTATTCCGGCGGCGGAGGCAACTTCTCACCCAGCAAAGCGGCTACACCGCCTGCTTCGGAGATGTTCTGGAAGGGTCCGGTGGCGTGGGGCGGTTTCGGAAGAGTGCCGCTAAAGGGCCGGCCTCCCTCAACCGTTGTTTCACTCCACACAAACTTCTTCATGCCGTCGGAGGGGGGAACCCAAGGCCCGCCCGTCTCGCTCCACCCCGGCGAGCCGGCGATCGCCATCTCAAGACCCATTTGATCGGCCAAAGTGGCCGTATAGCGGAACGCATCCTTCCACTCCGGGGTCATGTAGACCAGCCGCTTCTCGACAATTTGAGGCGTCGTGAGAGCAGCATCGAAGTTCTGGAAGCCGCCAATCCCGGTGCGCTTCATCCATTCGAGATCGAGCTTGATGCCTTCTTTCGAAATGTTACCGTTCATCCAGTGCCACCAAACCCGAGGTTTGGCACTGGCGGGCGGATCCCTAAACCCCCGAAGCAGCGGATCGGTGGTCTGCGCAAAACTGATCGCGGTCAGGCCGAGCACGAGTACGAATCTTGTCGAGATAGCTTGCATGGCGTTCTCTACTCCGGAGGACTGGGTCGTCTTGGACCCAATCCGTCAGTATCATACCCGAAAAGCCGAATCGAAGCATTCTGCGAGACAAAACACAATTGTCGAGGATAGAGGCGAGTTACTTCCGCAGAAACGTCCCCTTCTTCAATTCTTCGAATGCTTGCTGCAGTTGCTCCTGAGTGTTCATGACGATGGGGCCGTACCATGCCACGGGCTCGCCGAGAGGCTTTCCCGAAACGAGGAGGAAGCGTATGCCATCCTCACCGGCCTGGACGGTGACTTCGTCGCCGCTGTCAAAGAGAATCAGCGATCGGTTGTCTGCCGTCACCGGCGGCGTTGTGTCGGCCCAACCGAGCCCCTCCGTAGGCACGGCAAGAGGCGTGGATGCATTGCAGA
>JBDTMC010000587.1:0-4373 GCA_039934475.1 Bryobacteraceae bacterium
CTCTTCCCCTTCCCCCCCATTCCTCGCCGCCGGGCTGAGTAAACCTTTAGCATTGCCCACGAAACTAACTTTATCTTTCGATTAAATTCAACGATTTAAGCAAACCACCTCCGAAACCCTGCCATCCTGCATGCTACGCTTCCCCCGTAGGCCGGTCCCCACGGACCGGCTTTTTCTATTTCAATCCACCCGAAGGCAGGTAACAGAAATGACCTCGACGAAACAGATCGAAGCCAATCGCGCCAACGCGAAGAAATCCACAGGCCCCGTCACCGACGCCGGCAAAAAACACTCCAGCCGTAACGCAACCCGTCACGGCCTCACTTCCCAGGACGTCTTCGTCCCCGAAGGCCTCGCCCCGGAATTCGATGCTTTCAAAGCCGACCTCAAACGAGAGATCCAACCCTCCACCCCTCTCCAGATGATCTTCTTTAATCAAGCTCTCGCCGCCTCCTGGAAGCAAATCCGCTGCGAGCGCTCCGAAGCCGAACTCGCCGCCAAAGTCGGGGAGCCAGGCATGGACCCACTCTCCGACCCGAAACTCGAGTCCACCATCCGCACCATCGAACGCGCTCGTTCCCAGGCCAACCGGCTCCTCAACAACGCCTTAACCAACTTGCGCGTTGCCAAATCGGCGCAGAGGCAGAGTGAAACGCCCGACTTGTTCGCCGAATATTTCAAACCCACTGTCATCACCGAAGAAATGCAAAACGAAGCCATCTCCCTCGCCGAAGAGGCTCCCGACCCTCTCTTAACTCCAGAGGTCACAGCAGCCATCGTCCAGCTCCAGTCAAACCCTAAGGCAACTACCCTCGACTTCCCCGTCCTCGTCGATTTCATGACCAAATTCCGCCGCCGCCAGGATGAAAATGAACAAACGAACCCAATCGTCGTCTCCGCAGCGGCTTGAAACCTGGCCCAGCCCGCGAAGGCGTTTCCGGCCTCTGCTACAATCGGGAATTCAAAGGGCTCTTTTTCCGATGAAAGTCTCAGTGATCCTCCCAGCCGCCGGTCTTGGCACTCGCATGGCGCGATCCCAACCCGAAAAGGCGGGAACCAGCCGCAAGCAGTTCATGATGCTCGACGGCTCGCCCATCTTGCTTTACACCATCCGGAAATTCGCCGCTGCGCCGGCTATTTCTGAGATTCTCATCGCCTTGCGCGGCGACGATCTGCCTTGGGTCTCCGGGCTCCTCGCCTCCGAATCGTTCGCCAAGCCCGTCCGTATCGTCGAAGGTGGCGATTCGCGCCAGCACTCGGTTGAGAACGCGCTCAAAGCTATCTCTCCCGACACCGATCTCGTCGCTGTCCACGATGCCGTTCGTCCCTTCATTGACCAGCAGACGATCGAGAAAGTGATTAACGAAGCCGCGGAATCCGGCGCCGCCATCGTCGGCATTGTCCCCGTTGACACCGTGAAGCAGGTCCAACGCAACAAGATCCGCGCCACCCTCAACCGCGATCGCCTCATCCTCGCCCAAACCCCGCAGGTGTTCCGTTATGCCTTGCTGGTGGAGGCCTTTGAAAAAGCGCGCCTCGACGGCTTCACCGGCACCGACGAAGCCAGTCTCGTCGAACGCCTCGAGCAAGTGGAAGTAAGCGTCGTCCTCGGCAGTGACCGTAACATCAAAATCACACGGCCGTCCGACATGGATCTCGCGCGCCTCTTCCTCGCTGAGGAATCCGCCCGGATCGCCTCGTGAGCGAATTTCGCTCCGGGCTCGGTTGGGATAATCACCGCACCGCCGTCGGTCGCCCGCTCATTCTTGGTGGCGTTACCATCACCTCGGAATTCGGCCTCGATGGCCACTCCGACGCCGACGTCCTCTGCCACGCCATCACTGACGCCATACTCGGCGCCGCCGCCTTGGGCGACATCGGCATGCACTTCCCCGACACCGATCCCCAGTGGAAGGGTGCCGCCAGCCTGCTTTTCCTTAAGCACGCACTGCATCTGGCCACCGAAGCTGGCTTTGAACTCGTGAACATCGATTCCACGGTCATCCTCGAGCGGCCCAAGCTTAAGGACTACCGTCTCCCCATTCGCCAGACTCTTGCCGCCGCCACCGCTCTTCCTCTTGATCGAGTCTCCGTGAAGTTTAAGACATCTGAGAAGGTTGGTCCCGTGGGCGAAGGCCGCTCCGCCGAAGCCCAAGCCATCGTCACCCTCAAGCGCTAACTGTCACCAAACTTTTACATTCAAATCCTATCCTGCGGCGTCCAACAAATGCTATCTAAGTATTCGGGGAGCGCGCGATGACAAACGGGTTGGAAATGACAGAGGCCCTCGCCGGCCACGGTGTTAGCGTCAACGGGGAAGGCAAGCGCATCACTCTCGATTTCCCCAACCTCCAGGCCGCCTTCGAGATGTTGAAACCCTGGGCCGCCCAGTCTAAGCGCGTTGAAATGGCCGACCGTCTCCACGAGGCCCTCAAAGCAGTCGGACTCAGCCTCGAGGTCAAAATCCAAGGCCGCTCCATGGCTGAACTCGGTAGCGCCGCGCGCGGTGGCATCCTTCTTCGCTTCCTCGGCCTCGAATAACTGCGGGCTGTGATATAACTCCTCTGGCGGCACGGGGCTCCCAGCCTCACCGTCAACTGCTGGTCATCTCAAAATCCGACAAGAGGAGTGTAAATGAAACGATCCGCGAAGATTGTAATCGCACTGTCCTGCCTGCTCGTACCGCAAGCTACCGTCTGGGCGGCTGACAAAAGTGACGACCGTAGCGGCGCAAACGATTCGTGTTCCAGCTTACCCGGCCAGATCGCGCTGAAGGCCGCCCTCACAGCAGCGGTTGCGGCGGAAAACACCGGCCTCGATCTCAACATGTGGGCCACCCTTGTGGACCGCGATGGCATTGTCTGCGCCGTCGCCTTCTCAGGCGCCGATCGCGGCGCTCAATGGCCGGGAAGCCGTGTCATCTCGGCACAGAAGGCGAATACAGCTAACTCCTTCAGCCTCGACAGATCGGCTGCTTCAGGCGCGGCCGTCCATGGTCTCGCCCTCTCTACCGCCAACCTCTACTCCGCCGTGCAACCCGGCGGCAGTCTCTTCGGACTCCAGGAAAGCAACCCTGTGGATACCAGCGTCGCTTATAAAGGGCCCTCCAGGAACTACGGCACTGCCAACGATCCAATGGTGGGAGACAAGATCGGAGGCGTCAATGTCTTCGGCGGCGGCTTCGCGCTGTATGCCGCAAACCAGAAGATCGTCGGTGCGGTCGGCGTCAGCGGCGATACCTCTTGTGCCGATCACCGCATCGGCTGGCGCGTTCGTCACAGCCTCGCCCTCGATCATATGGGCGGCTCCTCCGGCGTCGGCGGCGTATCCGGCGATGCCACTCGTCCCGACAACATGGTTTTTGACATCACACCCAATGTCAACGGAGGTACCGGAGTCAGCGCCGGTGGCTACGGCCATCCTCACTGCTCCAGTGCGGACGGCGACCCAGCCACTCTTCCGGCAGTGATTCCCTAACGGCTTCGGACGGACGTCCTTGTCGAACGTCCGTCCGTCCCTTCCCCCGCTCGCGCAAGAGTTATCCTGAAGCTGGTTGTATCTCCGGAGGAGTGACATGTCTCATATCTCTGTACGTCTCTTTCTCGCCGTCTTACTGGGAGCCCTGCCGCTCCTTGCTCAGCCCGCGGGCACCATCTCCACAGTCGCCGGCAGCGGCACACCCGGATTCGCCGGAGATGGAGGGTCCGCGGCTGCGGCCCAATTGAATACTCCTGTCGACCTCGCGGTCGGTCTCGATGGCACGCTCTATATCGCCGACCAGCTCAATGACCGGATCCGTAAGGTAACTCCCGACGGCATCATCTCCACCATCGCCGGCAACGGCGTCCGTGGCTTCGGCGGCGATGGCGGGCTCGCCACTGGCGCGGCGCTCAACCACCCTACGGGCATCGCCATCGACAACGCCGGCACTATCTGGATCGCCGACGAAGGCAACAAGCGCATCCGCAAAATCGACGCCACTGGCACTATCACCACTGTCGCCGGTAACGGCCTCGCCCTGCAGAATTGCGATAGCGGCACCGCGCTGAACGTGCCTCTCTTTAATCCAGTCCGGGTCGCCGTCGATAACTCCGGTAACTTGTATGTGGCCGACCAGTCGTCTCAGTGCGTGCGAAAGATCGTTAACGGCACTATCTCTACCTTCGCCGGCAACGGTCAGACCGGATTCTCCGGCGATGGCAATCCCGCCACCCAAGCCGCCCTCAACAATCCCACCGCGGTCTTCCCTGACTCGCTCGGCAATGTCTGGATCACAGACCAGTTCAACCACCGTATCCGCAAGGTGGACACCAGCAACATCATCACCACCGTGGCCGGTGGTCAGCAGGGTTTCAGCGGCGACGGCGGCGCGC
>JBDTMC010000588.1:0-4373 GCA_039934475.1 Bryobacteraceae bacterium
TGTCGATAGTCACAACCGCCCTGCGACCCTGATGAACCAATTTTTCACGGCTTCTGAGGGAGCGTCACCCAAGCCGCATCTATAGCGGATAACGAACTGCGTAATACGGCGAGCGTGATGGCAAAGGCCCGGCGAGTGATTCGCCGACGGCCCACCTCACCGCTGCACTCTGTCCACGTAACTATCACCCGTAATCATGCGCACAACCCGCCCGCCCTCTTCCACGAAGCGCACGGTTTCGCCAACTGGCCCGCCACCGGCCGCCGCTGCATATCGGAACTGCCCGTTACCCAGCGGCTCCAGTCGCACCGGATTGTCCAGACTCAACGCATTCGGAGTAATGATCACCAGCCGCTGATTCAGTTCGATCACCTCGGAATCGCCGAACTCACCTCTGTAAAGCCCGGCAAATCGGCTCCACGATGGATCCCAAGCTGGTGGCTTCGCAGCACTCGCCGATGCTTTCGCCACCGCTTCACCCACCGTGTTCATAAGTTGCTGCGCAATGTCACCCGGATTCGAGTCGTTTGTATTGGTCAGCACAATCACGCCCACCTTGCTGTCCAACTGAATCAGCGTCTGCGTGGTGTACCCCGGATAGCCTCCGCCGTGTCCCGCGTAGACCTTACCGTTCACCCTGCTGATGGCGAACCCAATGGCGTTGCCGCGCGTCCAGTCGTTCTCCAGCACGCGCACGCGGTGCATCTCGCGCAATGACGGAGTGCTGAGAATCTGCGCGCCGCCCATCTTGCCTGTCCGGAACTGCGCCGAAACAAACTTCGCCATGTCCTCCACGTTGGACGTGATGCCCGTGGCCGCGCCCATGCCGCGCGCGTCGATGAACGGCATCACCGCTCGTGATCCGTCGGGCATCCGGCGGCCATACCCCACGGCCAGCCCATCCACCTTCTTGTCTACGCTCGACCCACTCATACCCAGCGGCTGGAAGATATGGTGGCCCACGTAGTCGGCCCACTTTTCGCCGCTCACCGCTTCCACAATCATCCCCGCGAGCGAGAACGCGAGGTTGGAATACTTCCAGCGCGTCTCCGGTGAATAAGCGGCCTGCCGCGCCGGAGTGAGGTTCTTCAACTCGTCCGGCGTAGGGAATTGATGCGTCGTCCAATGCGAGCCCGCTTCCCTCGGCAGTCCCGAGCTGTGTGTCAACAACTCTTCGATCGTGATCGGCGCGTCTTCCGGTTCGGCCGACTTCACCGCGAACCACGGCAAGTACTTCACAACCGGATCGTCCAACCTCAGTTTGCCCTGTTCGCGCAGTTGCATCAGCGCCGTTGCCGTGAACAATTTGCTGTGCGATGCCATGCGGAATTTCGTCTGCGCCGACATCGGCGTCTTCTGCCCCGTGTCCGCGTAGCCGAAGCCTGTGGCCCAGACCAATTCCTGGCCGGAGACCACGCCCACGGCGACTCCAGGCAACCCCCTATACGCGATCTGGCCGCCGATCCAGGCCGTGAACATCCGCTCGGCGCCCTTAACTTCGGGGTCGTTGGCAACATCGGCGCACAGGCCGCTCCAAGCTAAAGCGAACAGCAGAACAACTGTACTGGGGATGCGCATTGCGCTAGTCTACCCCGATTCTTGAGAGGCAGACGCGATTGATTTTGCTACCGTTGGATAAGGAGTTCCCCTAAATTGTTTCTGGCCCGATGCCGCTACCGATGGATGCACTGCTTGTGGTTCACTGCGGCACTACTGATGCTTTCCTGCGGTCATACCGCTCGGACCACCAATGAGCACTCTGCTCCGGACCGGCTGCTGGAGCCGGCCGTCCATGACCGCTACCCAAACGATGTCGGACGGTTCTTGGCCGGACTGCCCGCACGATCCGGCAGTTCTCTGGCCGCCCTTGAGACGGCGGACGCCTGGGGACAGCACCGTGTTGAGTTGGACCGTGCCTGGCACAAGATTGATACTGAAGGGCTGCCCGCCATGCGCGAATTCCAGAAGAGAGAGCTTGCCGGCCAGAACCCCACCGCGCCTCTCTTCTACCCCTTCAGCGGCCCAGACGCTTTGATGATGACCGTATTCTTCCCCCGTGCTCCGGTCTACGTGATGATCGGGCTGGAGCCGGCCGGGACGCTGCCGAGCCCGGCGCAACTCGTGCAGAAGGATCTCGAGACTTATCTGCCGGAGATCAGGTCCACCGTGGCATCGGTACTGGGCCGCAGCTTCTTCATCACCCGCCAGATGGATCGCCAGTTTCGCGGACAAGTCACCGACGGACTTCTAGTCCCCATTCTGCAGATGCTTGTTCGGTCCGGCCACACGATCCTAGGCCTCCGCTATGTCCGCCTCGACGACGCCGGCAAGATCATTGAGCGAGCCGCCGACTACAAAGCGCCAGGACACATCGGCGACAAAGGCGTGGAACTCGAGATCCGCAGGGACGACGATCAGTCCATCCACAAGCTGTTCTACTTCTCTGTGAATTTGTCCGACGAGCGCCTCCGTCAGAACCCTCAGTTCGTCCGCTTTAGTTCCACTCTGCAAGGAACCACCACTTACCTCAAAGCAACTTCCTACATGACCCATCACCCGGATTTTTCGATCATTCGAAACATCGTGCTGTCCAGGAGCATGGCCGTTCTGCAGGACGATTCGGGAATCCCGTACCAGCTCTACAAACCGCCATGGCGTGTGCAGTTGTATGGCGAGTACGTCCGTGCCTACGGCAGCTTCAAGTGGTTGGAGCAGCCGGATTTGAGAAACGCATACCTCGTCTCAAAGCCACGGCCGCTCCCGTTCCGCATCGGTTACGGTTACGGCCGCGTCGAGTCCAATCTTCTCTTCGCCACAAAGGCAAACTAACCCGCCCCCCCTCGAAAAATGGAACTGGCACGACTTTCCGACCCTCGTAGTCTCCTGAAAATTTTCCGGCGCACAGCATTCCGCCGAGGCGTAGACCTCTGCCACCGGTGCAGCTATATGGTGAGTACGTCCGTGCCTATTAAAGTCCTCTCGAAAAATGGGACTGGCATGACTTTCCGACCCTCGTAGTCTCCTGAAAATACGAAATATTTCAAGGGAGGAAACTCGTGCCTGTACCAATTTTTCCGGCGCACGGCATTCCGCCAGACTTAGCGCAAGTCGAACCGGTCCAGGTTCATCACCTTCGTCCAGGTCTTTGCGAAGTCCTGGACAAACTTCTCTTTTGCGTCCGCCGAAGCGTAGACCTCTGCCACCGTGCGCAACTCGGAATTCGATCCGAACACCAAGTCCACAGGGGTCGCCGTCCACTTCACTTTCCCGGTCTTGCGATCAACACCTTCGTAGATGCCTTCGGATGCCGAAGACGGGCTCCACTTAGTAGACATATCGAGCAGGTTCACGAAGAAGTCATTGCTCAGCGTCCCGGGCCGATCGGTCAGCACGCCATAAGCGGCTTGTCCGGCGTTGGCATTCAACGCGCGCATGCCGCCAACTAGAACCGTCATCTCAGGAACGGTGAGCGTCAACAGCGTGGCCCGATCCACCAGCATCTCCGCCGGAGACAAGCTCTGGCCGCTCCGGTAGTAGTTGCGGAAACCATCTGCTGCCGGTTCCAGAACGGCGAAAGACGCCACATCGGTCTGCTCTTGCGATCCGTCAACGCGCCCCGGGCTGAATGCAACTTGCACGCTAAGTCCCCCGCTCTTCGCGGCCTGCTCAATGGCAGCGCTACTACCCAGCACGATCACGTCGGCAAGCGAAATCTTCTTTCCACCAGACTTCCCCCGATTGAACTCCTGCTGGATGCCCTCCAGTCGCGCCAACACTTTCGTCAGCTCGCCTGGGTTGTTCGCCTCCCAATCCTTCTGCGGCGCAAGGCGAACCCGCGCCCCGTTGGCGCCGCCGCGCTTATCCGTGCCGCGGAACGTAGCCGCCGATGCCCACGCCGTCCGCACCAGTTCCGGTACCGTCAAGCCCGACGCGAGAATCTTCGATTTCAGCGCCGCAATGTCTTTCGCGTCCACCTGCTTGTAATCGGCTTTCGGTAGCGGATCCTGCCAAATCAAATCCTCGCGCGGAACCTCCGCACCGATGTAGCGGGCGCGGGGACCCATATCGCGGTGAGTCAGCTTGAACCAGGCTTTGGAGAATGCCAACTGGAACTCTTCCGGATGCTCCCGGAAGCGCATCGCAATTGCCTTGTAGCTCGGGTCCATCTTCAGCGCAATGTCCGTCGTGAACATCATCGGGGCATGCCGCTTTGAGGGATCGTGCGCATCGGGAACGAGGTTCGCTGCCTGATTATTTGCCGGAATCCACTCCGTTGCGCCCGCGGGACTCTTCGTCTGAACCCATTCGTAGGTAAAGAGGTTGTTGAGGTATTCGATGGAAAACTTCGTCGGGGTGGAAGTCCAGGCGCCTTC
>JBDTMC010000589.1:0-4325 GCA_039934475.1 Bryobacteraceae bacterium
GTGGAATACGTTGGGGCTGGCCTGCCAGCGCGCCGGACAGCGCGAAGCCGCTTTGGACGCCTTTCAACACGCCGTTGCATTGGAACCGAACGACATCGAATTCCGCAACAGCATGGGCTTCCTATTAGTGGACACTGGGCAGGCCGAGAAAGCCGTCGCGGAATTCGAACGCATACTTAAGAAGGACCCCAATCACGTGGGTGCGCGGATCAACATTGGGTACGCGTGGCTGCAGAAGGGAGACTATGACCGCGCCATCACGCAGTTCCGTGGGATTCTGGCGCGCGACACCAAACAACCGGCGGTGCACTACGATCTGGGGCTGGCGTTGAAGCAGAAAGATCAGTTGGACGAGGCCAAGAAGAGTTTCCACGAAGCGCTGCGGCAGGATCCGAACATGGCGGAGGGTTGGTACACGCTGGGGATCACGGCGTGGCAGACGGGGGACTTCGAGGAGACGATCGACGCCATGAAGCATGCGGTGAGTTTACGGCCGGCGTACGCCGAGGCGCAATTACATGCTGGGTACGGCCTTGAAGGGAAAGGGCGACCTGGAAGGGGCGAAGGCTCCGCTGCGCGAGGCGATCCGGCTGGATCCTTCGGGGCCCGGTCCGTACAACACGCTGACGCAGATCCTGCAGACGCAGGGCGACCGGGAAGACGCCAAGAAGCTCTTCGCCGAGGGGGCGGAGGCAAAACGAAAGAAGGAAGCCGAGGCAGCGCGGCGATTGGGGACGCCCGCCGTGGGCACGACTAACGTCCGGTAGCCAACTTAATTGGCGTGTTTGTGGATGGCGACGATACGGGTTTCGACGGGGACGCCGGCGCTGACCTTCACCCGCAGAACCGCCTCGAAGGGCGGCACTGGATTGGACTCGGCGTTTAAGCCTAAGCGCGGAAGAAGGGCTTCCAACTGCGCGGGGCGGCATACGAACTCGACGGCAGCCTGGGTTCCTATCGTGGTGATGCCGGCAAGCACCATGGCCCAATGGTTGACACCGACTCCGGGCACCAAGCCTACGACGGCGTAATCCTCTATTAAAGGTGTATCGTGCGAAGCCAGGAACTGGGTTTCCTCGCCCGGCTCTGGGCGGAGGTTCACAATGCTCAAATCGTTACGGTAAGGTCCTTCGGTGACGCGTCGAAAGACGAACTCCTGAAGATTGGGCAGTTCCCGGAGAGTAAGGTTCTCAGAGGGCGAGCCGACGAAGATGAGATCGTCCTGTTTGGCATCATCGAAAGACAACAGGCGGCCGCGTTTCACCTTCAGCCGGTGACCCAACTGGAAGAAGACCATATCAAGCTCATGAACGGCGGCCACTTCGCCTACGCCTGTGTAGTGATCGAGGATACGGTCGCGGCTGTCTTTCCCCGCGTCGAAGTACTTCATGCCGGTCTCAGGGCGTCCGATGAACTCGGCGTTACTGAAGACAACTACGGCGGGATCCTCGTTGTCGATGAAACGGCTCCAGAACTTTTTAAGAATGTGCGGCGCCGTCGGGGCGGCGCTCTTCACCGGTTCGTTGCGGACGACGTAAATCAGGCACCCCGATAAGACGATTACAACGAGTGCAAGAGCCCAAACGACGCGGGACAGGTTGCGGCTCTGAGGGGGCGCCGGGACCACGACGGGCAGCGGAGGAGGTACCACTACCGTGGCCTGGACGTCAGGGATCAGGCGCTCGTGAATGGTGAGAGCGTAGGCTCCTTTTGGCATCTCCACCACGAACGGATCGTCCTTGCCCGGGCCGGCGTAATACTCGGCCAGCTTCGAACGGAGACGGCCGGTTTGGACACGAACGGTGGAGTCAAGGCGAGGGTCAAAATCCGCCGGTCGGCCGAAGACTTCGGTCGCGATCTGGTACTCCTTGACTTGAGTCTTGGGATAGTCCGACGCGTGATCCGCGAGGTAGCGTAGCAGCCGGCAAAGAGATTCCGAATGAGACAGAACCACACTTGAAACAAGCCTCTCGACCTGCTCCGTAACATTTTCGCGGCTGACTTTTCGTCCCCCAACCGCCATTAACTTCATGGTAACAACGGGCAAAACCCTTTGCAATAGAACGATTTACTCCAATTAACAGTATCAAACCTTCGCGCCACTTGTTGACATCGGTAAACAGACCTAGACTCAGACAGTTCTCTCTGGGGTTAAGGGAGTTAATTCACACAGCAGGGCATTGCCTTTCATCTTGTGTATCCGGATCGCGACCTGACGGCGGCTGCGCACGGGACGCACCGCGCGGAGTTTGGATACCCGATGGACGCGCGGGCCGATCCACAGCAGGAGTCGGTACGCAAGGCAGGCGTGCAGGTGACTCCGGAAGCCGCGGTGTTTGTGGGCGACAAGCTGGTGTACTGCGGACGCATCGACGATCGCTACGTTGACTTCGGGCAGAGTCGCGCCACGCCCGCGCAACGCGACCTGGACGAAGCGCTGGCAGCGATCGCTGCCGGCAAGCCGCTGCCGTTCGACGTTTAACAAACACATCGCGCCGATTGTGTTTGAATACTGCGCACCGTGTCATCGCCCGGGAGAAGCCGCGCCGTTCCCGTTGCTCACTTATAAAGACGCCAAACGACAGGTGAGGCAGATTGTGGAGGTGACCCGGCGGCGCTATATGCCTCCGTGGCCTCCCGAGCCAGGATATGGCGACTTCGCAGGGGCACGGCGGTTAACGGAACGGCAGATCGCGATGATTGGCGAATGGGCGAAGGCGGGCGCGCCGGAGGGTGATGGGAAAGATCTGCCGTCCGCACCGAAGTTCGCCGAGGGATGGCAACTGGGGCCTCCGGATCTGATCGTGACCTTGCCCACGGTTTATCGACTGGCGGCGACCGGCAGCGATGTGTTTCGCAATTTCATCGTGCCGGTGCCTGGGAGTGAGACACGGTATGTTCGGGCGTTGGAGTTGCGGCCGGGTAACAAGCGGATCGTGCATCACGCCAACATCGTGATTGACCGGGCGCAGACGTTACGCGCGCGCGATGGTAAGGACGGCCAGCCGGGCTTTCCTGGAATGGACGTCATCACCGAAAGCCGCGGAGAGTTTGACCCCGAATCGCATTTCTTATTTTGGAAACCCGGCTCGCCTGCCGTCCCCGAGCCGGATGATATGGCGTGGAAACTGACGCCGGGGACGGATCTGATTCTCAACATGCATCTGCAGCCTTCGGGCAAGGAAGAGTCTTTACAGCCAGTGGTGGGTTTGTACTTTACCGATCACCCGCCGGCTCGTTTTTCGATGCTGCTGCAGTTGGAGCATGACGGGGCAATCGACGTGCCGCCGGGAAGCACGGATACTGCGGTGACAGACCGGTTGACTCTGCCGGTGGCGGTGCAAGTGCTTGGTGTTTATCCGCATGCTCATTACATCGGAAAGACGATCGATGCGTGGGCTACGCTGCCCGGCGGCGAGCGGCGGCCCCTGATTCGCATCAATGACTGGGATATCAACTGGCAGGGCGTTTAT
This sequence comes from Bryobacteraceae bacterium, assembly GCA_039934475.1. Lineage (GTDB taxonomy): Bacteria > Acidobacteriota > Terriglobia > Bryobacterales > Bryobacteraceae > JBDTMC01. The sequence goes on from JBDTMC010000589.1 coordinate 3,474, forward strand.
CTCTACCGTCAGGCGCTGCGACTACCGAAGGGCACCGTTGTGGAGATGAAGATTACTTACGACAATTCGGAGCGCAACCCGCGGAATCCGAACCGGCCGCCGCGGCGCGTAGTAAGGGGTGACCGTTCGGAAGACGAGATGGGTCATGTCTGGCTGCAGGTGCTGCCGGAAAAGGCGGAGGAGCGCCTGCTCTTGCAGGAAGCGGTGATGCGTCGTCGTCTGGAGAAGTATCCGGCCGACTTTGTGGCGCACTTCAACCTTGCGGCTGCACTGGAAGAGATGGGGCGTGAGAAGGAAGCGCTGCGACTGTATGAACGCGCGGCGGTGCTGCGGCCGGATTCCGCTGTAGTGCACAACAACCTGGGAGCGGCCTATTTGGCGTCGGAACGGGCGAGTGAGGCGGTGCGCGAGTTCGGCGAGGCGGTGCGGCGCGATGGTACTTACGCCGACGCGCGATATAACCTGGCTACGGCGCTGGCGCGCCAGGGCGAGCTGGCGGCGTCGCTTACTGAGTTTGAGACCTACTTGCGGGCCCGGCCGGATGATGGGCAAGCGCTGTCGGACGCGGGAGCAGTCGCACTGGAGGCCGATCGGCTGGATATCGCCAGCACCCGATGGGAGGCTGCCGTAAAGCTTCGTCCGGACGATGCCGACTTGTGGACCAACGTCGGGACGCTACGGGCGCGCCAGGGAAACCTGCGGGAAGCCATTCTCGCCTTTGAGCAGGCTTTGCGTGTGAATCCCAATCATGCGGTCGCTCAAGCGAATATGGAGCGCGCCCGCGCTGCCTTGCGCTAAGGCTGGGGGGGCTGGGGGGGCTGTTGGCCGCCGCTGACGCCACCGCTGGCGCCT
>JBDTMC010000590.1:0-4268 GCA_039934475.1 Bryobacteraceae bacterium
AGAAAATGCTGCATACTCTCATTAGGTTGAGTCTCCTGAGGTTGAATTGGTTCTTGCTGGAACCCAATCCAACATATCAGGGGCTCAGCCTCTCACTGCTCCCCCCGCCCGCCGAGATCCAGTTACCTCGCTAATTTGGACAGCAGTGATGACAGGTGCACCCCTGAGTGATTCGCGCCGCTTCCAGCTTCTTCTGTAACTCCAGCCGCCAATTGCCCCTTGCGACGCGTCAATAACGCCTCCGCGATCACGCATCTGCATCGTGTTTCACCGCCTCAACTCAGCGCCGCGAGTGGATCCGCATAGTTTGGTTTGCTCTGCGGCGACGACGTCCGGGTACTACAGCGAGGCACGGCGCAGTTCATCGTGCCAGTGCAGAGGCGCGAGGACTGCCGGACAGTCGGAACGACTAAGCCAGTCCAACGAGTGCGCGCTGCAAGATGCCGCGAGAGGCCAGGCGATGCCTCGCGGAACCACCTTTTCTCAAGGCCGCCTCCACCGGTGGTCGCAGCCTGCACTACTCCGGCCTTGGCAAGCGAAAGCTGGGTCTTGGTATCCATGGTGACGGCCATTGCGCCTGCAGGCGGCCATCTCTCCGATACCGCGAAGACGACGGCCTCACCCTTGATCCCAACTCCGGCAACAACGCGGCAACCGTTCTCACACCTGTGCATTAATTGCCGGGAGGGCACTGAAAGTACGCCGGAACAACCAGGTCTCTCCTCTATTTACCAACGCGGCGAGGTTGGCATCGCGAATGCAAAGGCAGTTCTGGAGGAGAGACACATCATGTTGAGAAAAGCCAAAGACCTGAACGGATACAAGCTCGGCGCCCGTGACGGCGACATCGGAAAGGTAAAAGAATTCTACTTCGATGACAGCCATTGGACGATCCGCTACCTCGTCGCCGATACCGGTGATTGGATGAGTGGCAGCCGCGTCCTCATTTCGCCTTACGCTCTGGATCCAGCCAGAAAAGAGGATCAGGTGATCCCCGTGGATCTCACGAAGAAGCAGATTGAGAACAGCCCTCTGCTCGACTCCGACAAACCAGTCTCCCGCCACTTCGAAATGCAATACTACCCCTACTACGGCTGGCCCGTTTATTGGGGCGGCCCGTATATGTGGGGCGCCACCGCCTACCCTCAGCGCGGTATTGCACCCCTTTCCGCGTCACCCCGTGCGCTGGATAACGAAGATCCGCATCTCCGCAGTACAGCAGACGTCACAGGCCACGACATCCAGGCCAAGGACGGCGAGATCGGCCACGTCGATGACTTCGTGATCGATGACGAAACATGGTCCATTCGCTACCTGATCGTCGATACATCCAACTGGTGGATGGGCAAGAAAGTCCTCATCTCCACCCGATGGATTGACAAAATCAGTTGGGAAGAATCGAAAGTCTTTATGACCGGACTAACGCGGGAGGCCATTAAGCAGGCACCGGAGTTCAGCGACGAAACCCTCATTACGCGTGACTATGAAACGAAACTCCATCGCTACCACAATCGCGAAGAGTATTGGGCCGGCGAACTGGTCGACAAGTCCGCCAGATAGTCCGCTCTGGGGATGCCACCCATTCCCGAAATAAGCGCTACGATGTGGGAAGAGCACTTATGGCGCATCTAAGCTTGATTGCCGCCCCTCTGACCCTCGTCCTGATATTCGCCGCCTCAACCCTAGGTCAAATCCACAAAGAGATCACCCTCGGCCGTGATCTCGCGGCCGAACTGGACCTCAAGGACGGGCGCCTCAATGATCCGCCCTTAGTCGCCTACCTACAGACCGTAGCCGACCGTATGGCGGCCTCCGCTTCCTCGAAGCAGGTCGAGATTCGCCTCACACGTTCCTCCGATCGATATGCCCGTCTTCAGCCGCACCGTGTTCTGTACCTCAGCGCCGGCCTGGTGCGGCAGTTAGAAAACGAGGCCGAACTTGCGGGACTTCTGGCACACATGCTGGTCCATGCCGGCACGCCCTACGCTCCCTTTCGAGCGGATTCTGCCATACCTCTTTTTGTCCCCTCTTGTGCGCTCACTTCAACCTCGTTCCTTATGCTGGCAACCGGGGGCAGGGAACTCGAACGCGACGCCACTGCGGCCGCAGTAAACACTCTGCGCGCTGCCGGCTACGAACCCACGGCAGTGCTCGATTTCCTCTCGCGGCTCACCTACCAGGCGCCAGCATTGGCCCGAGCGATTGTACCCGAAGACCTGATCAATCTCCGCACCCAGATCGAGGACGACATCCCCGGCGCTGGCTACCGTATCGATAGTTCCCAATTCCGCCAACAGCGTGCCAAACTCGCGCCACCCCCTCTCCGGCGGCCGTCGGTGCCGTCTCTGCGTGGCAAATAGACATTGGCCACATCCGATAACGTGCTGAAACCATCCAGCCGGCGTAACCATCGATTTTTGTTTCTGGAGGAGGGTACAACTGGGACGGAGCCTACGGTACTCATCTCTGGGTCGATCCCAAAGAAAACCTGGTAGGGATCCTAATGATCCAAACTGACAACCCAAACCGTCAGTTAGACCGAGACTTCGAAAACGCCGTCATGCAGGCGATAGTTGAGTAGGGCCAAGGCGGACGACGAACGATGGGAGGGAACCAACCGAAGGGAGCTCACCGCGGCCATAAGACAGGAGACTAAACCCAAAAGCCGAACGCGGTCCGACTTCTGGCTTCCGTCTCCTGCCTCCATATTCCGAAGGAACATCCGGAGCGGAGCTCCGGCTATAACGCCGCCGGCATCGCCAAACAAGACTTTGCCAGCGTCTTCTGCAAAAGGTCTACGGCCTGAACTTCCGACAAAGCCCGCGAAATCTGGATTTCCGTCAACAGCATGTGCCTGGCCCGGTCCAGCATCTTCTTCTCGCGGAACGACAAAGGCTTGTCCATCTGCAGCCCTACCAGCATCTTGAATACTTCAGCGATCTCTGGAAGGCTGCCACCCCGCATCTTCTCGGAGTTCTCTTTGAATCGGTTTTTCCAGTCTCCAGAACACTTGCACCGTCCTGAGGATAGGAACGCAAGAACACGGCCGACTTCGCCGTTCTTCGTGACTTTTCTCAAGCCCACATCGCCCACATGGGAGAAGGGGACCATCACAGTAAGGCTACTGCAATTCAGGCGTAGTAGATAGAACCTCTCGCACTGCGTTCCAAAAGAACGGGTGCTGATGTTCTCGATTGTCGCCACCCCATGGTTGGGGTATACAACTTTCTCGCCGACTTGAAAGGTCATGCGCGGACCTCTATACACTTTGCTGAAGTTGTTAGTCCGAAGAGCTAACTCGAAAGCCAATACTAAACGCGCTCCGCTGAAATGTCAATACCGTTTAACGATAAAACGTGGCAAAAACGTACACTGTGCAAATTTCGGGCACTTTTACCTTAAATCAATAGCCATCCGTACGCGCTCAATCTGCCACTTCGTCAAGGTGTTACCGCGATTCTTAACTATTAAGAATTCAACACCATCCCTAGTGGTCATGAGTACTGCGCCCACCCCTTATGTTTTACCAGGCAAAACGAATTCTCTCTTAACCAGCCGCCGCCGACACCTTCCGAATGTACGCCGAATTCCGTCGCATATCCGCTGCCACGTCTTTGGTCGGACAATCCGTTTCCAAATTCGCAAACCGGCTGAAGCCAATTTCATGCATCGCCTTCAGCACCGCCGGGAAGTTGATTCGCCCCTCACCCAAAAAGTACGGATTGTCCTTCAGGTGCATCTGGCAGATTCGGTCCCGCCCCAACCACCGGATCTCCTTCAACACATCGAACCCGCCGTTGGTGGAGTTTCCGACGTCGTAATACACCAGCAAAGCCTTAGACCCGGCGCGCTCCATAATACGCACGTTGTCCTCGGCCGAAATCGTGTTCTCCAAGCCCAAAAGAACTCCTGCCTTCTCCGCCTCCGGAGCCAACTCCCGCAGCGCGTCCCCCACATAGTCCTTCTCGGCCCTGGTATCCAAGGCGCCCTTGCCGAAGAACGGCAGCAACATCACCTTCGCTCCCAGCTTCTTTGTGATCGGGATCCCGTCGGCCACCCACTTCTGGCCCAGTTTGTCGTTCTTAAGGTAGTTGCGATGCAGGATATCGAGACACGTCCCTGCCAGCGCGATGCCTTGCTCCTTCGCCGCTGCTAGGTACTTCTCCTGAATTTCTTCGTTCGCCAGCGCCAGTTTGTCGCCCACTGGCTGCATACCAAGGCTGACTTCCACGCCGTCAAAGCCAATCTTCTTCGCCAGTGCCACGGCC
>JBDTMC010000591.1:0-4235 GCA_039934475.1 Bryobacteraceae bacterium
GCGGCGTACGTGTACGTGCGAAGCGGAACGGCGTGGACCGAGCAGGCCAAACTGAGCGCCTCGGACGGCGCTCCCGGCGATCACTCCGGCTATTCAGTGGCGTTGAGCGGAGACACGGCCCTCGTGGGGGCTTACAGTGCGGCAAACCAAACTGGCGCGGCGTACGTCTACTCCACGCGCCCGGTGCCGACCCTGTCCGTGAATCCTTCGTCGGCCCCCCCCGGCGCCAGTGTCGCCTTCACCGGGAGCACATTCGCCGCGGGTGAGACGGTTAACTTGTATCTCACCAGTCCAGTCGGCAATCTGCTCGGTACCGGAACCGCAGATAGCGCGGGCTCCTTCGTCATCACCGTTCAGGTCAAGTCCGCGCCCTATGGCCCCTACCCGGTGTTTGCCGTTGGGCAAACCAGCGGGGATCAGGCGAATACCACCTTCTCGATAACACCGCGACTGGCTGTCAGCCCGAAAACCGGGGCGCCCGGCGCCTCCGTCACCTGCCAGGGGTACGGCTTCGGTGCGAGCGAGCTAGTCAATGTCTACTGGAGGACACCTACGGGGAGCTACCTGTTTCATGGCAATGCCACGTCCGATACGAGAGGGAGCTTCCGGTTGACGTTTACGATTCCGGCGAGCGCGCCTGTTGGGGCGAATCTGGTGTTTGGTAAAGGCCAGACCACCTCTGCGGTCGGCAAAGCCCAAGTCACTGTGCAGTAAACTAGTCCTGAAGCCTGCGGCCTTCCCTCACCGGCGGGCCGCATTCACAACAGAAGGTACAAAATACAAACGGGCGGCCTTTCTCGTCAGCGGCGAGCAACTTTCCGCGCGTCGTTTAGCGCCGCAGCTTCCTTGCAGATGACGTGCGGCTGGCCACGGTCCTGGACCACCGGTTCGTTTCTTTCGCCTAACGCTTGTAATGTCCAGCCAAGGGCTCGCCCCCGTCGTGATAGCATGACGTTCTCGGCAAAGGAGCATTTAGCCCCATGAATCGGCGAAAACTCGTCACAACGGCACTTCTAATTACCGCCTGCGCCTGGGCACAAGACCCCTCCGGCCAACGCTTCGGGAAAGCGATTGCCACGCTGGAACCGCATCCGCCCAAAGTGATGCCGCTGTACGACGGAGCCATTCCCAACTCCAAAAACACTCCCGATCAGGAGCAGACAGGCCCCGCCATGGGCGGGATTCTATCGAAAGTCTCCCGGCCGACTATCACCGCCTACCTCCCCGGCAAGGACCGCTCCGTCGGTTCCGCCATGGTGATCTTCCCCGGTGGCGGCTACATGATCGAGGCCTGGAAATTAGAAGGCACCACCATCGCCGAAATCTTCCAGGACCGCGGCATCGCCGCGTTTTTGGTGAAGTACCGTCTCCCCGACGACGCCACGATGGAAAACAGGTCCATCGGCCCTCTCCAGGATGCCCAGCAAGCATTGCGGGTGGTCCGCGACCACGCCGCCGAATGGGGCATCGACCCGGCGAAGATAGGAGTCATCGGCTTCTCCGCCGGAGGCCACTTAGCGTCCACCGTCGGTACCCACTTCGACAAACCGTACGGATCTACACCCCCCGGAACGAACATCCGCCCCGACTTCCAGATCCTCGTCTACCCCGTGATCTCCATGAAATCCGGCCTCACCCACCAGGGCTCTCGCGACGCCCTCATAGGTAAGGATGCGAGCGAAGCCCAAGTCCGCCTCTTCTCCAACGAGGAGCAAGTAACGGCCAAAACACCCCCCACACTCTTAGTGGCCGGCTCCGACGACATGCTGGTAGACGTAGAGAACAGCGTCGCCTTCTACCGAGCCCTCCGCCGCAACGAAGTCCAATCCGAAATGCACCTCTTCGACCGCGGCAACCACGGCTTCTTCGGCCTGGCAAGAGGCGAATGGATGTCCCCCGTCTTCGCCTGGATGACCAGAAACGGCTGGGCCAAACCCTAGCCGACCGAATCCGCCCCTCGACGTGACAGTCGCGGAAATGCTTCCAGTCGCCACGAGATGGTGTACCGCTGATGCGAAGACGAGGAAGCTGGCAGTTCGAAGAATTTCGGGCTACTTTATCAAGGCAAGATGATCCGGGTAGAGACGAAAAGCGTGTCTAGCGCCATGGTCCGATATGGGTATTGTCTCGACAAAGCCGGCTCCTGTAGTAAGAGCGAAATATCACCCGGTGTCGGGCAACGGCGATGGCAACTTCCATGGCTGCTACCGCAAAAATAAAGTTCGAGGAATTCGTTCAGATCCCGTTCCGGTATTGTTCCGCACAATCGTGCCCCAGAACCACGCTATCATCCTACTTCTACTTGTCAGGCGGAACTACATGCCATGGAAAACCGCTTAGAGACCCTGAGATCATTGCCGTCGATCAGCGTTGCTGGACGCTACGAGCCAGCGCCAATGTCGTTCGGACAGGAGCGGTTGTGGTTCCTGGCACAACTGGAGGGGGTGACACAAGCCTATAACGTCCCGCTGGGATTTCGGCTGACGGGAGCGGTGAACGAAGATGCTTTGCGCAGGGCTTTGGACCGCTTGGTGGCCCGCCACGAAGCGCTGCGCACCACCTTCCTCTCTGCGGATGGCGAACCGGTTCAGCGCGTCGCCCCCGAGGCTATGGGCTTTGAGCTGAGGAAGCACGACCTGCGACAAGACCCGGATGGTGAAGTGGCCTTGCGGCGAATGACGATCGAGGAAGCCGAATGTCCCTTCGATCTGGAGGCGGGCCCGCCGATACGGGGGCGGCTGATCCGCATGGCTGACAGCGAGCACGTTCTGCTTATCACCCTGCACCATATCGCCTCCGACGGCTGGTCAATAGGTGTACTGACTCGTGAACTGAGCATGCTCTACGGTGCCTTCCGGGAGGACCGGGCTGATCCGCTGCCGGCGTTGGCTATCCAGTATCGTGACTTCGCCATCTGGCAGCGGCGCTGGCTGTCTGGGGAGCGCTTGCAGGCGCAGAGCGACTACTGGACCGGCGTCCTGGCGGATGCGCCGGCGCTTCTGGATCTGCCCACCGACCGGCCCCGTCCCGCCCAGCAGGATTATACCGGGGCGTTTGTCGCCCTGGAGTTGGACGAGCGGCTGACGGCAAAGCTGAAGACCCTCAGCCTTCAGCACGGGGCGAGCCTGTTCATGACCTTGTTGGCGGGGTGGGGCGCGCTGCTGGCCCGGCTGTCGCGCCAGGATGAGGTAGTGATTGGGGCTCCCGTGGCCAACCGGGACCGGATCGAGGTTGAACCTCTGATCGGCCTTTTCGTCACCAGCCTGGCGTTGCGGCTGGACCTGTCCGGAGGGCCAACTGTGGGCGGGCTCGTGGAACGGGTCAAGGCCCGCGTTCTGGAGGCCCAGCAGCATCAGGACCTGCCGTTCGAACAGGTAGTGGAAGTACTGCGCTCGCCGCGAAGTCTGGCGCATCAGCCGGTGTTCCAGGCGTTGTTCGCCTGGCAAAACAACGACGAGGCCAAGCTGGATCTGCCGGACCTGACTGTGGCGCCATTCGAGACGCCCTGTCGGTTTGCAAAGTTCGATCTGATGCTCGACCTTGCCGAGTCCGAGGGGCGCATCGTCGGAGGACTGGAATACGCCACCGCGCTATTCGACAAGGAGACGGTGGAGCGTCACGCCGGCTATCTGCGCAGGCTGCTCGAGGCGATGGCGGCCGATGACGCGCGAACGGTTGATCGGCTGCCCCTGCTCAGCCAAGCCGAGCGTCAACAGCTTCTGTATGAATGGAACGCGACGGAGGCGGACTACCCGCAAGACAAGTGCATGCACGAGTTGTTCGAGGCGCAGGCGGCCAGCACGCCGGAGGCGGTTGCCGTCGTCTACGAAGAGCAGGATCTCAGTTATGCCGAACTGAACCGGCGCGCCAATCAACTGGCACACTACCTCCGAGAGCTGGGCGTCAGGCCGGATGATCGGGTGGCGATTTGTGTAAAGCGCAGCTTTGAGATGGTAGTGGGGCTTTTGGCCGTGCTCAAGGCTGGCGGTGCCTATGTGCCGCTCGATCCGGCTTACCCGATCGAGCGGCTGACGTTTATCCTCGAAGACACTGCACCGAAGGCCGCTCTGACTCACGGGCCGTCGCGGGAGGCGTTGGACGGGGCCCTGGCCGGCGTGGCGGAGAAACCGCTGATTGTGGACCTCGCGGCGGAGGCGCCTCTGTGGGCCGGCCAGCCAACCGGCAATCCCGATCCCGCAAGCGTCGGCCTCACCTCCCAACACCTCGCCTATGTC
>JBDTMC010000592.1:0-4232 GCA_039934475.1 Bryobacteraceae bacterium
GGATAGCACCACTCCGAATCATCCGGAGCCATCACCAGGGGCACTATCATCCGCGCCAGATAGCCCATCGCCCGCTCGTCAGTTGCGGGAAAGCGATCCAGCAGTACGGCGCGAACATCGTTAAACGTGCGAGGGCTTTCGCCAAACAGCCGGGCCGCCTCTGCCACCACCGCCTCATGATCGATATGGGCGCCCCTGATCTTGAGAATCGCAGCCGCGCCGGCGTCCAACACCGGCTGGATGCTCCAGCGCAGCTTCCGGTAGTCCGCCGACGTGAGGGTGTGGAGGGTGGCACGCACCCACGTCGCTCTCACCACATCGCCATTGCGATACGCCGCGCGGAGTTGGTCCGCCTGAAACCCCGCCAACCGCGACCACAGAGCGATAAACGGCAGCCGCGCCTGCTGCGTCTGCAATGCCGCCAAACGATGCACTGCCTCCACCACCGGCACACCTTGGCGCGCCAGCAGCATCTGCCGCGCCAGCAGAGTTCGATTCAACGCGCGGAGCGTCATGCCAGTTGCCGGGCCGGTTCCCCGCCCCTCCTCACCGCCGCCCACAGTCCCAGCAGGGAGGCCATCGCGAACGCCGCGATCCCGTTCACCAACAGAGGGCTCTGCGCGCCGCCAAACCACTGCCCCGTCCACCACACGCCCGCAGCCACAGCTGTCAGACGCAAGCCTTCCGCCATTACGAACTCTCGGCGACCCTCCATGACTCCACCCACCGACACCAGACTCGCCAAGAGGAAGAGGAAATAGGCAGCATTCGGTGGCACGGTCAGAAAATGACTATTCGCTGCCATCAGCACCAGAAACTGAATACCGCAGTAGATACTGAGTCCCAGCGGCCGGGGTGGATCGTACTTCGTGAAGTCGCGCTTGGGATCGTAAGCCGGCTTCGGGAATCGCGCCGCCACATCCGCCGGCCGCCACCCGGGAGGCGCGAACCATACCCGCACCTTGTCGGCCCACGAATGTGCATACCACGAATCCCGTAACATCACCCACCAGTAGTGGAAGTTCGCCCACAATGGATTCCAACTCTTGAGCTGCCCGCGGATGCCATAGATACACGGCTCCTCGTCCAACTCCTCCTGAAACGTTCCGAACAGGCGGTCCCAAATGGCAAACACGCCGACGTAGTTCCGGTCCACATAGATGTCGTTCTGCGCATGATGGACCCGGTGATTGGAGGGCGTCTGAATCCACCGGTCCAATACGCCCATCCGCCCAATCATCTGCGTATGCGGCCAGAACTGATAGAACAACTGCACCACGCCCACACCGGCCACAACCAGAATTGGAACGCCGCACAGCGCGAGCGGGAGGTAGAAGACCCAATCGACGAACGCGCCGGTACCGGTTTGCCGCAGCGCCGTCGTCAAATTGAACTCTTCGCTCTGATGGTGCACCACGTGTGCGGCCCAGAACAGGCCAACGGTATGTCCGCAGCGGTGCTGCCAGTAGTAGCAAAGGTCGTACGCGAAGAAGGTGAACAGCCACGTGCCCCAGTGTGAGACGGGCGGTTGCACCGGAGCCAGGTTGCGCAGCACCCACTGGTAGAAGAACAGTCCGATGAACCCGAAGAAGATCTTGATCCCGGTGTTCACCATGCCGCAGCTCAGGCTGTTGATGGAATCGGCCAGCCGGTATTGTCCGCGATGCTGCACGCGGTCGGCGATAAACTCCGCCGCGATCATCCCCACAAAGACGGGGATGGCAAACGACACCGCCTGCGCGTACGAAATGGCCATCGACCAGATCGTACCGCAACCGGGCCTATTCCGAACGGAGCGCGTCGGAGGGATCGATGCCCGTCGCCCGCCGCGCCGGTAGATACGTGGCAATCAGAGCGGCCAGCATTAGGATCAACGGGACTGCGATATAGGTTAGCGGGTCAAGAGGACTCACTTCGAACAGCAGGGACTTCATCACTCGTGATACCGACGCCGCGATTGCAAGTCCGCACCCGATGCCGATGGCCGCCAGCACCACACCGTGCTTCACGAACAGTCCACTGACGGATTCGCGGGTGGCACCTAGCGCCATCCGGATACCGATCTCGCGCGTCCGCTGCGACACCGAATACGAGATCACTCCATAGATGCCGATGACACCTAATACCAGCGCCAGACCCGAGGCAATCCCCAGCAGCACAAGCGTGAAGGAGGTCCGCGCCATGGAACCGCGGTAGATCTCCTCAACTGTCCGCACACTCGCAATCGGCAGGTCCGGATTCACTGACCAAACCGCCTGCCGCAGTTCCTTCAATAGCGACGCCGAACCAGCCCGGTCCGTGCGAACCACAAACGCTGGATAGCGGCGGATATGCACTTCCTGGTCCCAGAACTTCGTTACCAGCAACGGCCAATGAACAATGGTCGTTGCCTTTTCGTTGGCGCCGTTGTCGCGCTCATCGCCAACCACGCCGACAATTTCACGCCACAATCCCTTAGGACTCTCGCGCAATCTCTTGCCAACGGCTGCGCCTGGCTGGCCCCACAACTCGCGAGCGAAATTCTCCGAAATCACGACTACTGGCCTCTTATCCTGAACATCCGTCCACGTGAGGTCCCGCCCGGCGACTAAGCGGTTGCCCATCGTTCGGAAGTAGCCCGGCGACACGAATTTAAAGCGCCGCAGAGCCGGCATCTTTCCGTCTGCCGTGGGATGGTCTTCATCGAAGATCGGATCGTTATCGGTGTAGCCATCCATCGTCACCGAATTGGTGATGGCCACCGAAGTAACGCCAGGCACGGCTTCCATCTTGCGCACGATCTCCTGCTCAATCTGCAGCACCCGCTCGGGTTCCTTCACGGCGCCATCGGCGATGGAGACGCGCATTGTCTGAATATGTTTTGGATCGGTGAAGCCCGGCTGCACATGCAACAGCGCCTGCACTGTACGCATCATCAACCCACTGCAAATCAGCAGAACCAGCGCAATGGCCACCTGCGCCACCACCAGCACGCTGCGTGCCCGGTGACGCTCGCGCCCCCCACTCGCATTGCGGTTTCCATCTCTAAGTGAAGTGCCGATCCGCGAACCGGCGTACTTGAATACCGGAATCAAGCCAAACAAAAGGCCGGAAACCAGCGACGCAAACAAAGTGAACGCCAGTACCCGAGCATCAATGCCAATCTCGTCCAGGCGCGGCAAATACTCCGGGCCTATCGCCATGAGGAGTTTCAGACCTCCATACGCGAGTCCCAATCCCATGGCGCCGCCCATCACCCCGAGCACCACGCTCTCCAACAACAGCTCCCGCGCGATCCGTCCCCAACCGGCGCCCAGAGCCGCGCGAATCGCAAGCTCCTGCTGCCGTCCTTCGGCACGCACCAGAAGGAGGTTGGCAACGTTGGCGCAGGCGATCAATAGCACCAGTGCCACAGTCGCCATCAGCACCCACAGCACCTTCCCCACATCGCCGACCACATCCCTCATCAAAGGCCGCACATTGGGTCCGATCCGGATATCGTCGAACATCTTCTGGCTGAATCCCGGGGGCAGAGGGAACTTAGTGGACATCATCGGGATCATCCGCGCCACATCCGCGTTGGCCTGCTGCATGGTCACACCCGGCTTCAGCCGCGCCACACCCTGGTGGCTGAAGTTGCCGACAAACACTTCGGCGCGGTTGAACTGAAAGGGAATGATCAAGCTCGCCGTCCGGCTCATGAACCGGAATTCCTTTGGCATCACGCCGATTACTTCGCGCGCTTTGCCATCGATGATCAGCCGCCGCCCAATGATCGCCGAGTCACCGCCAAAACGGCGCTGCCAGTAGCCCCACGTCAGCATCACCGTCTCCGGGCTGCCGTAGGTGTCATCCTTCTTCGTGAACAGCCTTCCCAGCAGCGGCTTCGCACCCAGAATAGGCAGCGTGCCATCGGTCACCACCAGCGAATCAACCTGTTCCGGCTCGGCTGTGCCCGTAACGCCATACGTTTCCGTCCGCCACAGGCCGACGTCTTCAAACACACGTCCTTCTTCGCGGTATGTGAAGTACACCGACGGCGACGCGTTTAGATCGGCCAATCCCAATCCCGGAGCCGTCAACCAGAGGCTAACCAATTTGTCAGGGTCCTGATACGGCAGCGGCTTCAGCAAAATCCCGTTCACAATGCTGAAAATGGCCGTGTTCGCGCCAATCCCGAGCGCGATAGTCAACAGCGTGACCGCGGTAAACATCGGCGTCCGCACCAGCCGGCGGACCACATGACGCAGCGA
>JBDTMC010000593.1:0-4215 GCA_039934475.1 Bryobacteraceae bacterium
GAAGCCATCGAATTGGAAGAGTCCGGGGCGAAGATAGAGCTAAAGAAACCTTCCGAGTATCCAATTCCTGAGGAGTTGCAGAGGAGCCTGGATGACAACGCGGTTCTCCGGTCGGCATTCGCAACGCTCACACCAGGCCGGCGGAGGTCATACATTTTCCACATCTCCTCTGCGAAGCAGGCAAAAACCAGAGCCGCGCGGGTGGATAAATGCGTGCCCATGATCTTGAGTGGGCGAGGGTTCAATGAGTTGCCAGCCTAGCGCAGTGCACTGACACCGAGGGCCTGGGCGAGGAAGGCGAGGACGTCGGCATCCTCTTCGATCTTTTTGCCGGTGGGTTTGCCTCCTCCGTGGCCGGCGGCGGTTTCGATTCGGATAAGAATCGGGGCGGGCCCTTTTTGCGCGCGTTGGAGCGTGGCAGCGTATTTGAAACTGTGGGCGGGAACGACGCGGTCATCGTGGTCGGCAGTGAGGATGAGCGTCGGAGGGTAGGCCGCTTGCTTGATGTTGTGTAAAGGCGAGTAGGCGTAGATGGCGGGGAAATCCTCTGGGATGTCAGGGTTGCCGTAGTCGCTCGACCAGGCGGCTCCGATGGTGAATTTGTGGAAGCGGAGCATGTCCATGACTCCGACGGCGGGGATAGCGGCTCCGAATAGGTTGGGGCGCTGATTGAGAACGGCTCCGACTAATAGGCCTCCGTTGCTGCCTCCGTGGATCGCCAGTTTCCTGGGTTGGGTGTACTTGTTGGCAATCAGCCATTCGCCGGCGGCGATGAAGTCATTGAAGACGTTTTGCTTGTGTTGCTTGGTTCCGGCGAGGTGCCAGGCTTCACCGTATTCGCCGCCTCCGCGGAGGTTGGCGACGGCAAGGACGCCTCCCATTTCGACCCAGGCGAGGAAGCGCGGACTGAAGCCGGGGGTGATGGAGATGTTGAAGCCTCCGTAGCCGTAGAGGAGGGTGGGATTGGCTCCATTGCGTTCGAGACCCTTGCGATAGACGAGGAAGAGGGGGATCTTGGTGCCATCCTTACTGGCGTAGAAGACTTGTTTGGTTTCCAGTTGCGCCGGATTGAAGGCGAGTGTTCCGGTGCCGAGCGAGTGGCAGGTTTTGCCTTCGGGGCCGCAGTCGTAGATGGTCTCCGGAGCGGTAAAGGAGACGACGGAGAAGTATTGGCTGGAGTTGTGCGAGAGGGCGATGGAAGAGTTGGGCGGGAGCGGGACATCATAGGGGGCGGCCGCGGTGAGAGGGTGGATGCGGACAAGGCTGGTGGCGTCCTTGAAGTAGTTGAGGACGAGGTTATTGCCGGCCATGGTGGCGGCGTGGAGGGTGTTGGGGGACTCGGGGACGACTTCGGTCCAGGCGGTGCGGGCAGGGTGTTCGAGATCGATGGCGACGATGCGGCCGCGGGGCGCATTGTAAGTGGTGAGTACGTAGAAGCGGTTTCCTCTATTGCCGAGATAGGACTGTGCGGCGTAGAGTTCGTTGATGAGTTCGACGGTCTCGCCTTTTGAGTTAGTCAGATCGCGATAGAAGAGTAAGTTGCGGGTTTCGGTGCCCTGGTGGACATGGATGATGAGATAGCGGCGGTCGGCGCTGGTTTCTGCGGCGAAGATCCAGTCTCTGTGATCGGGTCGCTGATAGATGAGAGTGTCTTCGGATTGGGGCGCTCCGAGGGTGTGGTAGTAGAGCTTTTGATCCTGGTTGACACCGGTGAGGGTGGCTCCGGCGGGCTTGGGGAAGCGGCCGTAGTAGATGCCTTTGCTGTCGCGGGACCAGGCGGGGGAGGAGAACTTGATCCACTCGAGTTTGTCGGCGAGGTCTTTGCCGGTGACGACGTCGCGGATGTGGAACTGTTGCCAGTCGGAACCGGCTATGGCGAGTCCGTAAGCGAGGTGTTTGCCGTCGTAGCTGGGTTCCCAGGCGGAGAGGGAAGTGGTGCCATCGGCGGCGAGGGCGTTGACGTCGAGGAGAGGGCGCCGGGCGGCGTTGGGCCCATCCTGGACGTAGAGGACGGGCTGGTTCTGGAGGCCGCTTTGCTTGAGGAAGAAGGTGCGGCCGCCGCGGACGAGGTAGCCGGCGCTGTCTTCGCGGCGCGGGGCGCGGTCGAAGTTCCAGAGGGTCTTCATGCGGGCGAGGAAAGTGGCGCGCTGGGGGGCGTGTTGGAACCAGGATTCGGTGTAGGCGCGTTCGGCTTGGACCCAGGTGGTGGTTTGAGGGGAGTCGAGGTCTTCCATCCAACGGTAGGGGTCGGCGACGGTGTGGCCGTGGAGGGTGTCGGTTTGGGGGCCGCGCGGGGCGGCGGGGGGTTGGGCGAAGGTGGGGAGCATGATTGTGAGTAGGAGGAGGATGGTGCGCATGGGTTGGTGAGGGGGTCTTGTCTTCGGTGTCAGCTTTGGCGGACGGAGTCGTTCGGTTGACCGGCGCGCAGTTCTTCGGCGGTCGGAAAATCAGGCCAGGCTCCGGCCAGGTCGAGCACGGCTTGGGGCCAAGTGTTTTCGGTCTTCTCACGAATGAGACATGCGACCCAGCGGCTGGCGGAGAGGCCTTGTGACTTGGCGGCAGCGCGAAGCTGGCGTTCGGTCTCTTCATCGAGATAGATGGTGAGCCGGCTCATTGTCGATCTTCCTGGATGGCTTCCGCTTGGCGTTCGGCAGAGAGTTCTTCTGAAAGAAGCCGTCCGCTGGGGATGTACTGGCGAAGGCGTTTCTGGACACGTTCGATGGCAGCGGCGCGGGTGCTCTGTGCGGGGGGAAACGGAAGATCGGCGGATTGTTCTGAACGTGCCATTGTATTCCCTTATTGCGAGTTTGTCGCACTGCGGGCGATTTTGTCCAGGCTGTCAGTCGGAGTGGTGTCTGGGCTACTTGACCGGGATTTCTATTACGGTGTAGCTGCCTGCAGCCGCTCGGTCAACGGCCTCGATGATGTGGGGAATCATCCGTTGCACCGTCCGCCAGCGGTTTCTGGTGAGAACCACGATGGCGATCTTACGACCCTTGAGGTTCTGCTGATAGGCAATGTTGTTATCGGTGGTAAGCATCACGTCGAAACCTGCTTCCTCGGCTACTTTCAGCAGAGCGCCATTCGCTAAGGTGGACCAGCCCTCCTGGCGTGTTGTTCTGACTGCGTGCCCAGACAGGGATTTCCGAATCGCGATGGGCGTGCCTTGGTCGAAGAGAACGCGCATTTACCGAGTGGGGACGGGCGTCGTGAGGCTACGGGCAGCGAAATCGAGAACGGCTTCCACTTGGCGCCGCGTCAGCCCATCGTACAACTCGATGAGTTCATTGATGGTGAGGCCATCTTCCAGGTTTTCAAACACGACGGAAACCGGCATCCGTGTATCTCTAAAAACCCAGGCGCCGCTTACCTTTCCCGGTACGCTTTCCACGTCCGGGCATTGTGACCAGTCCAGCGTTGCCATGGCAGATATCTCGCCGGTGCCGTCCTGAGCAAGCTTTCTCAGCCAGTCTTCCAGGGTAAAGCCCTGCGCCGCCGCCTTCGCCTTGAGCGCCGCCGCCTGTTCGTCGGGTATTTCGATTACGGTCATGGCGTGCCTCTTTTCCAGGGTAAAGCATGGGAGGCGTTCTGTCACAGGGGCGGTGTCGGTCTTCTTCGAGGAGGGCTTTGAGTCACAATGAGACTACAACGAGAGGGAGTTACGAAGCAAGGTGAAGTCCACTGCCTGCGGGGATGTGGGGAGCGTTTGATGAAGTGCTGCGCCAATTGGTGGAAGGTATGAAAAAGGGCGAGGTCTCAAAATTCATTGAGGAAGCCGTCCGATGGCGCATCTTTCAGCAGACCGTCGGCGAGGCTCGGGAAGCTTTCGCCGACGTTTCCCCAGACGAGCTCCAGAGGATGATCGACGAGGCTGTCCAAGACGCCCGCGCGAAACGCTATCCACAGCGCGCCGAGCGGCCCTGATGCGCCTCGGGGCGAATCGTGTCGGGGGTTGGCCGGGAGGTGAGGTCGCTTTGTTGCTATCCTCCGACCAAGGGTTACCCATGGCACGGTGGCTGGCGCTCTACCTCATTACGACTCTCACTCTCTTGGCCTCGCCCATGGAAGACGCGGCGCGCAAGGTCCTCGCCGCGCGCTGTTGGGCGTGCCATGGCCAGACAGCACTCGCCGGTCTGCGGCTCGATTCGCGCGCCGCTATGATCCGCGGCGGCAAGTCCGGACCGGCCCTCGTCCCGGGCGACCCGGCGGCGAGTC
>JBDTMC010000594.1:0-4104 GCA_039934475.1 Bryobacteraceae bacterium
CCGGCCTGGGTCGGGCAGTTGATCGATGAGCAGATTCGCTCGCCCACCCACGCCAATTACGCCCACCGTAACGCGATCATTCGCTCCGCGAGCGCCCTGCGGCAGAATGAGAGGAAAGGCCGACACAGCGGCGGCGCTCAGCGTGGTACGCGACAGAAACTGACGCCGGGACGGTGTTTGGGTGACGGGGGTCTGCTTATCCATTTCGCTTGATTGTATGTGCAGGCGCTACGCGAGTCAAAGGCCGTGGGACATCGTTTGGAGGAGAATAGCGGGGAGGAGGGTACTGGAATGGCGAGAACCAAAAACGACGGGCGGCATTCGCGGCGCGAGGTGGTAGTGCTGTCGGCGGCAGGTCTTGTGGCAGCCGCCGGCGCGGGTAGCGCGGCGATGAAGGTGGTGGAACAGGACGTGACGGTGACCACTCCCGATGGCAGTTGCGATGCGGCCTTCGTTCACCCCGCCAGCGGATCGCATCCGGGAATTCTGATTTGGGCGGATGCGTTTGGGCTGCGTCCGGTAGTGCGCGAGATGGCGAAGCGGCTGGCGGCGGAAGGCTATTCGGTGCTCGCTCCGAATCCTTACTACCGCGTGACCAAGGCTCCGGTGTTCGGTGATATCTCCAAATTCGATTTCAAAAATCCCGAGGATCGGGCGAAATTGGGGCCGTTGATGGGTTCGCTGCAAGCCCCAGGCGTGGCGGAGCGGGATGCCGTCGCCTATGTCGCATTTCTGGATGCGCAGAAGCAGGTGAATAAGAAAAAGAAGATCGGCACGCAGGGCTATTGCATGGGTGGACCTCTGATCGTGAAGACCGCTGCGGCAGTTCCCGATCGCGTCGGCGCGGCGGCTTCGTTCCATGGCGGTGGCCTCGTGACCGACAAGCCGAACAGTCCACATCTGCTGGCCCCAAAGATCAAGGCGCAGATGTACTTTGCCGTTGCTTCGAACGATGACAAGCAGCAGCCGGAGGCCAAGGACAAGTTGAAGGAAGCGTTTGCGGCGGCAGGCGTGAAGGCCGAGATCGAGGTGTACGCGAACGCGATGCACGGCTGGTGCATGGCGGACATGCCTCTGCAGAACGGCAACGCCATCTACAGTAAGCCAGACGCCGAACGCGCCTGGGGTAAGTTGTTGGAACTTTACAAGACGGCGCTTTGAGAGTAGAACAGGGTTGGTGACCGGCAAGCTGCGAATGCGCTGTCTGGTAGTGCTGACCGTCTGCTTGTTGGGGGCGGCGCGCGATCCCGCCAGCCTGTCGCGCGCCCGGCAACTGTTTCAGCAACGCGATTGGGCCGGGGCGGAGCTCGAGTGTGTTGCCGCCCTACGGGAGCAGCCCGATTCCGCCGCGGCTCATAAGTTGTTGGGTATGGTATTTGTCGCCCAGGAGCAGTTTCAGAAGGCGGACCAGCCTCTGCTGCGGGCGTGCCAACTGGACCCGCGCGACGAGACATCCTGCTATTACCTCGGCCGGAATTACTATGCGCTGAGCCGGTATGAGGAGTCTCGCTCCGCTTTCCAAGGCGTCTTGAAGCGCTTTCCGAATTCCAACCGGACGCGAGTCGGGTTGGGTCTTACTTTGGAGGCGTTAGGGCGCGCCGCCGAGGCCGAAAAGTACTTGCGGGAAGCGCCTTCGGAGTACGGCCAGTTTCTCTTTCGCCAAGGACGGCTGGACGAGAGTATCGCGGTGCTGCGAAAGTCCGGAAACACTGACGCGCTGGAGAGGGCTTCGCGGCAATTGGCTGCGCGATCCGCGGTGGGCAAGCACGTGGACGCCACGCCCGTGCGGTTCGCAATCTCCGAACTGCCGATGACGGTTCGCAATGGAGCGCGCGGTGAGAAACACCAGATAGAAACGATGATCGCGGGCGTCGCTGTGATCGATTACGACGGCGACGGGTGGCCCGATATCTATGTCGCCAATGGCGCTACGGTGCCGGAGCTGGCGAAGCGCGATCTATCCTATGCGAACCGGCTGTTCCGCAACAACCATGACGGTACATTCAGCGATGTGACCGAGAAGGCCGGCGTGCCCGGGCGCGGGTACGCGATGGGTGTGGCCGTGGCCGATTACGACAACGATGGACGACTGGATCTGTTTGTGACCGGTGTGCGCCAGAACATTCTGTATCGCAATCGTGGCGATGGGACGTTTGAGGACGTCACGGCGAAGGCGGGCCTGGCGGGCGATCATGGATGGGCCGTGTCGGCGGGTTGGTTCGATTACGACAATGACGGGCAGTTGGATCTGTTCGTGGTCCGGTATGTGGTGTGGAATCCAGCGGAGGAGCCATATTGCGGGGACCGGCAGCCCGGCTACCGCGCCTATTGCCACCCCCGCTTCTATCAGCCTCTGCCGAATTCCCTGTACCGCAATAACGGTGACGGGACATTTCGCGATGTGTCCATCGAGAGTGGGATCGCCGCGCACCGGGGCAAGGGGATGGGTGTTGCATTTGCGGATTACGACCACGATGGACGGATGGATGTGTTCGTCGCCAACGATACGGTGCCGTGCTTCTTGTTTCATAACATGGGCGGCGGAAAGTTCGAAGATGTGGCGGTGGCGGCAGGGGTCGCTTATAACGGCGACGGGCGGGCGACGTCGGCAATGGGTGTGGACTTCCGCGACTTCGATAACGATGGCCGCGAAGACATCTTTGTGACGAACCTTTCCAATGAGGGCTTCACTCTGTTTCGCAATACGGGCAAGGGCGACTTTCGCGAGGTGACGCAGGCGGCGCGCATTGCGGCTCCCAGCCTGCTGCTGGGTGGGTGGAGCGCGGGTATCTTCGATTTCAACAACGACGGATGGAAGGACATCTTCTCGGCGGGGAGCCATGCCGATGACAACATCGAGCTGACGTCGAGTTTGGAATCACGGCAGGCGAACTACGTGTTTGTGAACCGCGGCGATGGCACCTTCGACGCCGCAGCCTTGCCCGGGAAGGCGTTTCACCGCGGAGCGGCGTTTGGAGATTTCAATCGCGACGGGCTGATGGATGTCGTGGTCACTCGATTGAATGAATCACCTCTCGTGCTGATCAATACGACGGCGGCGCGGGCGCATTGGTTAGGAGTACGGCTTCGAGGCCACCGCAGCAACCGCGATGGGATTGGCGCACTGATCCGCGTGGTGGCGGATTCGGGAGTGCAGTGGAACCACGTGGGGTCGTCAGTGGGGTACGGCGGATCCAGTGAGCTGGCGGTTCATTTTGGGTTGGGGGCGAGCGCGCGAGTTCAGCGGCTGGAGGTAACGTGGCCCTCAGGGTTGCGCCAGACGTTGGAGGCTATCGCGACGGACCGCTACATTGACGTCGAAGAAGAGCGTTAAGGAAGCTGCCGGCCGAATTGACGTTCCATGAGTTTGGTCATTGCTTTGCGATGCGCGGCTAGGAACGCTTCGAAGCCATCGGGCTTGGCGGGGTCGAATTCAGGGACATCCCAGTTCTCTAGGCGTGTGCCTTTGTCCGTGTTGTTTTCGAGCACGATGCCTTGGGCGGGCGCGTAGCCAGGTTCGATGCCGTACGTTCCGTCGGCGTGACGAGAGACCTGGTGCCCGTAGGTGGCGGTGCCTTCGATGAAGAAACGGTTGTTCTTGATGACTGCGTCGTTCGCCCAGCCATCCCAGTCTGTGGTCAGAACCATCTGCACGCCGATGCCTGGGCCGACATAGATAGCGTTGTCCTCGATGACAGTGTGTTCGGCGGCGCCGGCAAAGTGGAAGATTCGCGCAAGGTCATTGCGGCTGATGTTGTGGCGCACCGTTGTTCCCGTGTTGCCGATGTTCTGCGCGGCATCGCGTTTGCCGGGCGTGCAGATGAGAAGGAAACCGCCCTCGTTGTCGTGACTGTAGTTGTACTGGAAGATCGTGCCGCGCGAGTTGAAGTCGGAATCGAAGCCTTGGCCATCCATGGCGGTTCGTGTGAAGGCTGCTTCGTTGAGTTGGAAGACCGTTTCGTCGGCGCTCCAGGGCCAGATGGCGGCGTTGTACGTGGCGGCGCGGCGATTGCAGTTGCGGGCGATGTTGTGTTCCACCAGCGCTGCCTGCGTGGCCCAGGGCACGATTCCGTCGCCTCCGATGTCATCCACCAGGTTGTCTCG
>JBDTMC010000595.1:0-4099 GCA_039934475.1 Bryobacteraceae bacterium
ACCCTAGAGGACCTATCGGTAGTAACGAAGCTCGCTTCCCAGCACGACGAAGACTAAATATAGATCGACCCTTCCAGATAGAGGACACTCTGTCCTTTGAGGATGACCCGGTCCCCGGCCATTTCACAAACGAGTTCGCCGCCGCGAGCCGACACCTGCCGTGCCCGCAAGACGCTTTTGCCCAGCCGCTCGGACCAATACGGAGCCAGCGTGCAATGGGCCGACCCGGTTACCGGATCTTCGGGAACCCCTTGCGCCGGAGCGAAGAACCGCGAAACAAAATCACAATCCCTACCTGGAGCCGTGGCGATCACCGCAAACCGGTCGATACCGCTCAACGTATTCATATCCGGCCGAAGCCCACGCACATCCTCTTCGGTGGAATACACAGCCAGGTAGTCCCGGGAAGCCAGTAACTGCACCGGAGCCTTGCCCAAGCCCACAATCAACTTCGCGTTCATGCCCACCGGTTCCGGTTTGCGGGCAGGGAAGTCCATCGCCAACTGCTCACCGGCGCGCTTCACCACCAGCACACCGCTGCGAGTGTCAAACTCCACGCTCTCCAACGAGGGCTCCAGGAAGCGGAAGATCACGTAGGCCGCGGCCAGAGTCGCATGTCCGCACAAGTCCACTTCTACTGCCGGAGTGAACCAGCGCAAGTGGTAGCGGTCTCCGGTCCGGACGAAGAATGCCGTCTCCGAAAGGTTGTTCTCCGCGGCAATCGACTGCAACCGCGCCGTGTCCAACCAAGATTCAAGAGGACAAATCGCGGCCGGATTGCCCGCGAAAAGGTTGCCTGTGAAGGCATCCACCTGATAAATGGGAATCTTCATTGACTTAGTGTATCCGTCCATCCCAACGCAGCCCCATCCGCCACTGCCGGGGAGCGCCGACCAGGATCGTCGGACTATAACCTACCGGGTATTGTTTATCCAACATGTTCTCCACGGCGACGATCGCCGACATACTCTTGGTCAGGTGCTGCTGTACGCTGATCTGTGCCACCATAAAGCCTGCCAGTCGGAACTGGTTGAGGTCGTCCTCGTATTGGGGACCCATCGGACGGACACCCGCGGCAAACATTGTCCTCTGATGCTGGTAAGTGAGCTGCGCCGAGCCTTGGTGCCGCGGTACCTGCGGCAGGAATTTGGCGTTACTATACAGCGACTGTACAAACAGATAGCCCAGGCTACCCTCCCAGTTGCCCCAACGCCTCCGCACATCGAACTCAGCCCCCTTCGAAAGGGCCGCAGCGGCGTTCTGCCGCTGTCGTGTGATTAGCGAAGAAGTCACGCTCAGCGTCACATTGGTGATCAGGTCGCCGATGTCATTGCGAAACACTGTCAAACTCGCTCGTGTCTTCTCGCCGCGATAGTCGACACCGGCTTCGGCGCCAAACGACGTCTCAGGCCGCAATGCGTCATTCGCCAGCGTCAGCGCATTGCCCACCCGGAACTGCCGGTACAACTCGTTCAACGTCGGAGCCCGGAATGAGCGGTTGACGGAGCCGCGTAAGCGCATGCGCCCCCGTCCCGTTGCGAAGCCCGCGCTCGGGCTGAAGAAGTTGTTGCCCTGTCCGGTGTTGTGCTCGCGAGCGCCCAGGAACAGTTTCACCGGACCCGCGGTAAAGTCCGTCTGTCCGAAGACTCCGCGCTGAATGAGGCTGCCGCCGCCCACGCGATGACCGGTGGGGAAAATGGTCTCCTGCGAATAGCCTTCCACATTCTGCACATCCCCTCCGAAGAGCGCGTTCCAATTCGACCGCGTGACGCGGAACATGCCCGCGCCACCGGTGGATTCGGCGGGAACCGTTTGCAGCAGCGTGACGCGCTCCGAAATCCGGTTCGCTCCAATCGATGTGAACGAAGCGTGGTACTCCTCACGTGTGTGGTAACCCAAAATGTTGAGGGTCTCGCCCAGCCACGCATGACTGTAGTTGCCGCTGATCTCGCCGAAACTGGTGGAGTTGTAGGTGAGGTAGGTGCCGTTGCCGCGTTCTTCGGCCAGGGCGTCGAACTTCAATGAGAACCGGTTTGCGTCGGCCAACCAGTCCAGCTTCACGTCGCCGCCGGCAAAACGTACATTGGCCTTGCGATCAATGGGGCCGCGCGAAGATTCGGGCACGATGTAATAGCCCTCGGTGGTCAGCGCACGGCTACCGACGGTAATCGCCAGGCGTTTCCATATATCGGTGTAGCCGGCGTACACGCTATGCGTATTCTGGCTGCCGCCTTCATAACCGCCGTGGATGTGCCGCTTCTCGGCCGGCCGTGTGAACATCGAAATCGCGCCACTCATCGCGCGGTCGCCAAAAATGCTCGTCGAGGCGCCGCGCGCCACTTCCACGCGCTCCATCTCGATCGGGTCGAACCGCGTCCAGTAGACCCAGCCTCCGAAAGGATCGTTGGCCGGAACACCATCCCACAACACCAGGGTGCGGCTGGCGCCAGTGGAGCCGAGTCCGCGCAGCGAGATGCCTTGGGTCGTCGGATTAGCGACCAGGCTCGACGACCTGCGAAAGAGGCTGAAGCCCGGAACCATTCGCAGCCGGTCATCCAGGTTGATGCCCGGAACTGCATTCACCACCAACTTATCCAGCACCGTCACCGATGCCGGCGCTTCCAGGCTGATGCGTTCATTGACGGTGATGCTAGTCACTACCGGGGGCAGCGTCTGAGGCGTCTGCGCCAACAGCGGGAGCAGGCAGAGAGTGGGAATCCAGCAGGTACGAAGCACTCCAGCCGGCCTCCAAGACCGGAGCCGGCGATGAGCTGAAAACAACGTGCACACTATATTCGTCATGGGGAGCAACCGGCGTGCCGCTCGTCGGCGTTACCACTGCCAGATACTTCAGAATAGTATAGACATCCCCGTCTTCTGGAATTCGTATGCTAGCCCCTTGCGTGCGCAAGTGAACGCGAGAGTCCTTCTGGCCGATGCGCCACACCAGGAAAGCGCAGCAATTGACAGCGTTTTCGAACCATCCGGCCGGGTCCGAGGTCACATCCAGATCGAGAAAGATCTGCACCAGGGGATCCTGCTCGCGGGCGAATTCGCGAACCTGCAAATCGCCAGTGTGCGCGGTGGCCTTCCAGTCCACGTGCCGCGCGCTCTCCAGCGGATAATAGGGACGGATGCGATAGAAGTCGTTGCCACGGCCACGCACGTGCGACGCCATCTCGCCCGACACCGCGCCCAGAATGTTTTCAAATCCGGGACGCGCGTCGATGCAGGGGTACACCAGCACCTCGCGTGGCAGCCTTACGTGGACGATGCGCTCGGCAAAGCCAAACGGGAACCGCGTTGTGAATTGAAAGGTGTTGTCGGTGTGCAACCCGCGCCGGGAGAAGAACACTTCCACAGTGTCGGAGATGGAAGCGCGGCCCGGCACAACAGGAAAATAGATCGCCTTGGTTAGTCCCGTTTCGTCGCTGCCGGTGACGTGAATGGAGAACGACGGGATCCAGCGTTTCTGATTGATCACCACAATCCGGCCCGAAACGTGGCGCCTTGCCGAGAGGTGTTCCGGCAACTGAAAGTCGAATTCGAGACCAGCCAGACCGAGCCTGCTAACGAAGTTTGAGACCAGGAGCGTGGCGATCATTGCTGCCAACAACAGAAACAGCAGGTTGTTCGCCGAACCGAAGGCGGCCATAGCCACCAGCAGGATGGCAATCGTGTAGATGATTCCGCCCAACGTGATCTGCTGGCGCATGGACTCGCGCACTGCGCTCTTCAGCTTTCGCCACAGCCAGATCATTCTCTTCATTCTCAACTCTTAGGCGGGCATGGCACAATAGGTGACCATGACTGTGGCGCTGAAGCGAACGCTTTCCCTGTGGCAGTTGGTGATCATGGGCATCATCCTGGTGCAGCCCACCGCGCCTATGCCACCCTTCGGCGCAATCAGCGTCGCCTCTAACGGCCACGCTGTCACCACCATTCTCATCGCGATGCTGGCGATGATGCTGACCGCGTGGAGCTACGGCCGTATGGCGCGCCTGTATCCGAATGCTGGTTCCGCCTACACCTACGTCGGCCAGGAGATCCATCCCATCGCCGGCTATCTCACAGGTTGGAGCATGGTGCTCGACTATGT
>JBDTMC010000596.1:0-4071 GCA_039934475.1 Bryobacteraceae bacterium
GCGCACCGTGATCAGGGATGCCGCCGCAGAGAACAGTACAATCCCCGCGTTGATCCGTTCCATCGTCAGGAACCCGCAATTCCAGACCAGGAGAACTCCCACCAATGATGCTCACTAAGAAGGCTCTGGCTCGCCGTACGTTCCTGCGGGCGGCGGGCGCTACCGTCGCACTGCCGCTGCTTGATGCCATGGTTCCCGCCATGACCGAGACACGCCTCTCGGCGGCTGCACCGGCCTCGCGGCTTTGCTTTGTTTACGTCCCCAACGGAATCATTCAGAAGGGGTGGACGCCATCGAAGGTGGGCTCCGGGTACGAGTATGCTTCGTCGATGAAGCCGCTCGAACCGTTCCGGGACAAAATGCTGGTGTTGAGCAACCTCATGCAGAATGGCGGGCGGGCCCTGGGCGATGGTGCTGGCGACCATGCGCGGGCCGGGGCGTCGTGGTTGACCGGTGTCCATCCGAAAAAGACGGAAGGGTCTGACATTCGCGCCGGCATTTCCGCGGACCAGATCGCAGCGCGCGAACTCGGCAAGGCTACACAGTTTGGATCGTTGGAACTCGGCCTGGAAGAGCCGTCGCTGGCGGGCAATTGCGATAGCGGTTATAGCTGCGCCTACACCAACACTATCTCCTGGCGCACGCCGACCACCCCAAATCCGGTGGAAGTGAATCCGCGGGCGGTCTTTGAGCGCCTGTTCGGGGATGGCGAGACGACTGACCCCGCGGCGCGCCGTAAGCTGCGCGAGGAAGACCGCAGCCTGCTGGACTTCGTTCGCGGCGATGTGGCTCGCCTGCAGCCCACCTTGGGCGCGCGCGACAAGAACAAGTTGGACGAGTATCTGGAAGGCATCCGCGATATCGAGCGCCGCATTCAGAAAGCTGAGCAGCAGAGCGCCAGCGTCCAGGTGCCGCTGCTTGAACGGCCGTCGGGCATTCCAGACGAGTTTGAAGACCACGCCAAGCTGATCAGCGATCTGATGGTAATCGCGTTTCAAACCGATATGACCCGCGTCATCACATTCATGATGGCGCGCGAGGGCAGCAACCGCAGCTACCGTTCCGTCGGCGTCTCCGACGGACACCATTCGGTCACCCATCACCAGAACGATCCGGAAAAGATCGCCAAGACGATGAAGATCGACGAACTGCATGTTAAGACGCTCGCCTATTTTCTGAGTAAGATGGACGCCACCAAGGACGGCGACGGCACGCTGCTGGATCACTCAATGGTGTTGTTCGGCAGCAGCATCTGCGACGGTAACGCGCATACGCACCATGACCTCCCGCTGGTG
The DNA here is from genome assembly GCA_039934475.1 of Bryobacteraceae bacterium. GTDB lineage: Bacteria > Acidobacteriota > Terriglobia > Bryobacterales > Bryobacteraceae > JBDTMC01. Next base: position 1,296 of record JBDTMC010000596.1, read on the forward strand.
CTGGTCGGCGGATCAAGCTGCAACATCAAAGGTGGACGGCATATCCGGTATGCTCCGGAAACGCCAATGAACAACTTACTGTTGACCATGTTGGACAGGGCGGGGATCCCGGCCGATACGCTGGGCGACGGTACGGGCAAGCTGGATCAACTCTTAGACGTATAAGCGGCCATGTACGAACGAGTCTTCACGCGGTGGACCCTTACTACGGCCTTGCTCGCGCTTCCGTGCCTCGCGGCGACGGGGCCCGCCCTGATCGACGCGATCAAAGAACACAATCACAAATTAGCGGCAACGCTGATCGCTCAGCACGCCGACGTGAATGCGGCACAACCCGATGGCGCGACACCGCTGGCGTGGGCAGTCTACCTCGATCAGACCGACATCGTCGATCTGCTGATGAAAGCCGGCGCCAAGGCGAACACCGCTGACGAATATGGCGAGACGCCATTGACCTTGGCCTGCGCCACGGGTAACGCCGCGGTGATGGAGAAGCTGCTCACCGCCGGGGCAGACGCTACAGCCGCGCGCTGGAATGGTGAAACAGCACTCATGATTGCGTCGCGCGCGGGCAGCGTTGCCGGTGTGAAACTGCTGCTGGCACACGGCGCGAAGATCGATGCGGCCGAATCGCGCAAGGGTCAGAATGCGTTGATGTGGGCCGCGGCTGAGGGGCATGGCGATGTCGTCGATCTGCTCCTACGCAGCGGTGCCGACGTGAAAATGATTTCGAAGGGTGGCTACACACCCCTGGCGTTCGCCGTTCCCAAGGGTGACGTGAATTCAGTGAGAAGCCTGCTCGACGCAGGACTCAGCGCAAATTACAAAGTGTCTAATGGCACGTCGTTATTGCAGGCAGCGGTTACGGGCGGAAAGCCTGCCGTGGTCCAAGCTCTACTGGAGCACAATGCCGACGTCAACACGGCGGGCAAAGGCGGTCTCACTCCACTGCATGTAGCGGCGCAGGCGGGCAGCCTCGAGATCGTGAAATTGCTGTTGGCCAAAGGGGCGAACCCAAACGCGTTGACGGCGAAGGTAACGGCGCGGGGACGTAATCCGCTCCAGGTCCCCGTCGGCGAGCAGACGGCCCTGATGCTGGCCGCGAAAGAAAATCATGAGGATGTGATGCGGGCATTGGTTGCCGGTGGCGCTGACTCGAAGATCAAGGCACAGGATGGGACCACGCTTCTGATGGCCGCCGCGGGCAGCGGACATCTGTCCACCGTGAAGTACGCCTACGAATTGGATGCCGATGTGAACGCGTTGACCACCCGAAAAAGCTCGGTGATTCATGCCGCCGTCACCACGTTCATGGATAAATCCACCCAAGCGGACATCTGCTCCGTGATCGAGTTCCTCGCCGCGCATGGCGCCGATGTGGACACCGTTGACACATCCGGCCATACGCCCATTTTCATCGCGAGCTTACTCCCGATCGACAAAGCCGTCACGCTGATGACCAAGCTCATCACGGACAGCGGCAGGACCCCCAAAGAACCCGAACAACGCTAGAGGAGTTGGCATCCCATGAAGACTTCAGCCTTGCCCGGCGCGCTTGTCGCGTTTAGCCTGTGCGCCTTTGCGCAGACTCCCGCAACCCCGAATCCAAACTCGCAATATCGTCTCGGACCGGATTCCCTGCCCCAGGACGGCGTGCCCAAGGGCGAGATCAAAGGCCCGTTTACGCTACCCAGCAATGTGTATCCGGGAACGCAGCACACCTACTGGGTCTATGTTCCGGCACAATACGATCCAGCCCTGCCGGCCAGCCTGATGATCTTTCAGGATGGGCAGGCATTCATGGAGGAGCAGGGACCATTACGGGCGCAGAACGTGATGGACAACCTCATCTACCGGCGCGAGATTCCGGTGATGCTTGGTGTCTTTATCAATCCAGGCCGCACCCCAGAGCAACCGGAGCCCAATCCCAAGGAATGGGGGGACCGCACCACCAACCGGCCTACCGAGTACAACACCCCCGACGATAAGTACGCGCGCGTGATTACCGAAGAGCTGATGCCGGCGCTCAACAAGGCCTACAACATTTCGAAGGATCCGGAGCAACACGGCATTGGGGGATCCAGTTCAGGGGCGATCGCAGCGTTCATGGTGGCGTGGGAGCGGCCCAACGAGTTCCGCAAGGTGCTCAGTAATGTGGGAAGTTTTGTCAACCTGCGCGGCGGACACGTCTATCCGGAACGCGTCTTGGCCAGCGACAAGAAACCGCTTCGCATCTTCCTCTGCGACGGCAGGAACGATAATCGCGGAACCCGCCCAGGCAAGGCATACGACGAAAAGATGGACTGGTTTCTTCAGAACGTCCGGCTGATGAAGGCCCTCACGCAGAAGGGCTACGACGTGAACTATTCGTGGAGCGTCAACCTTCACGGCGAAAAGTTCGGCGGGACGATCTTGCCGGACATGATGCGCTGGCTGTGGCGCGATGGGCCGGTATCCACCGATCCCAACGACATGGCGGAGCGGAGCTTTCGTGAGCCCGCCGCGGCGAAGGGGAAGTAGAAACCGTCGAGACGAGCGGCTTCCAGATTCATCTAGAGGTGAAAATCAGGCCAATGGATTCCATTCACCGCCGGTGAAAATGGAATTATGGCCTGCGCTATCCCAACTTCCAGCAAGGAAGCAAGCCGCTCAGGGGTCACAGACCGGCTGAAATAGTATCCCTGCGCCTCCTCGCAGTTGTGACTCTGAAGAAACGTCAGCTCCTCCTGTCTCTCCACACCCTCGGCAATCACCCGCAGGTTGAGGCTCCGGCCGA
>JBDTMC010000597.1:0-4014 GCA_039934475.1 Bryobacteraceae bacterium
CGATCGTGATTGAGGTGGTGCGAGAACCGATGTTTCTGATGCTGGTGGCAGCGGGGGCGCTCTACCTCTTGATGGGTTCGCCGGGCGACGCGCTGATGCTTCTTGGGTTCGTGTTTGTTGTCATGGCGATCACGATCATTCAGGAACGCCGGACAGAGCGCGCTTTGGATGCACTGCGCGACCTGTCCAGCCCCCGGGCACTGGTGATTCGGGGTGGTGTACGTAGCCGTATTGCGGGCCGCGAAGTCGCGCGCGGTGACATCCTCGTCCTTGCAGAGGGAGACCGTGTGCCGGCCGATGCCATCCTGAGGCGGGCGATTAATCTGAGTGTGGACGAGTCGCTACTGACGGGAGAATCGGTGCCGGTGCGGAAGACTCCCTCGGCGGAGGCAAAGGACCTCGAAAGGCCGGGCGGCGACGATCTCCCATCCGTATACTCCGGCACTCTGGTGACGGCGGGGCAAGGCATCGCGGAAGTGATAAACACTGGTGTACGCACAGAACTAGGAGAGATCGGAAACGCACTGAAACAAATCCAGCCCGAGGCTACAGGGCTGCAAAAGGAGACCGGGCGACTGGTTCGCACGCTCGCGGTGGCGGGCCTCGCGGCGTGCGGACTTGTGGTGGTGGTGTATGGGCTCACGCGCGGCGGAACCGCGCAAGCGTGGAAAGAGGGACTGCTAGCCGGTATCGCGATGGCGATGGCCATTCTTCCGGAGGAGTTCCCGGTGGTTCTCACGATCTTTCTCGCCCTGGGGGCGTGGCGGATCTCGCGCAGCCGGGTGCTTACGCGCCGCATGCCCGCGATTGAGACACTCGGGGCGGCCACAGTTCTGTGCGTAGACAAGACAGGAACGCTCACCCAGAACCAGATGACGCTGAAGAAACTGTCAATCGGGGGGCGCACTGCCGTCCTTGGAGCGGATGCCGGAGATCTCTCGGAGGAATTCCATGAGTTGCTGGAAAACGCCATTCTGGCTAGCAAGCGCGACCCATTCGATCCGATGGAACTCGCGCTCCAGGCAGCAGGCGACCGGCTGCTGATGCAGACCGAGCACCTCCATCCGGAGTGGGCCCTGCTGCGTGAATATCCCCTCACCCCACAGTTGCTGGCTGTCAGCCAGGCGTGGACGGTGGACGCGGGTGGAAATGTTGTTGTCGCCTCGAAGGGTGCGCCTGAAGCGATCGCCGAGTTGTGCCGGCTATCACCGGAAAGGCGCACGGCGGTGGCGGGTGAAGCCGCGGCGCTTGCGGCGGAAGGCCTCCGTGTACTCGGAGTGGCCCGCACCAGAATCAGGGCGGACGTCCTACCCGGCGAACACGATGGACTTGAGTTGGAGTTTGTGGGACTTGTGGGCCTTGAGGATCCGCTTCGCACTACGGTGCCGGCAGCGGTGGCGGAATGCCGGACGGCGGGCATTCGGATCGTGATGATTACCGGCGACTATCCCGCCACTGCTCAAAGCATCGCCCGCCAGGCAGGACTGGAGAATCCTGACAAAGTCATTACCGGTCCGGAACTCGAAGGCATGTCCGATGAGGAACTGGCAAAGCAGATCGGAGAAGTCCAGGTCTTCGCCCGCGTCGTGCCCGCCCAGAAGCTGCGCATCGTGATGGCGCTGAAAGCAAATCAGGAGATCGTCGCGATGACTGGCGACGGCGTCAACGACGCTCCGGCGCTCAAGGCAGCCCACATTGGCATCGCGATGGGGGGCCGCGGCACCGACGTCGCACGCGAGGCTGCGTCATTGGTTCTGCTGGATGACGATTTCTCCTCGATCGTCGCTGCCGTGCGGCTTGGGCGGCGTATTTTCGACAACATCAAGAAAGCCATCTCCTTCATCTTCGCGGTCCACGTACCGATTGCGGGCCTCTCTATGCTGCCGGTCTTCTTTTCCGACTGGCCAATGCTGTTGTTCCCCGTCCACATCGTTTTTCTGGAGTTGATTATCGATCCCTCCTGCTCGCTCATCTTTGAAGCTGAGGAAGCCGAAACAAACGTAATGAATCGCCCGCCGCGCAACGCCAACGAACGGCTGTTCTCACTGGCCACTGTCGGGTGGGCGGTGTTGGAGGGCCTCAGCGTGCTCGCCGCGTGCCTTGCCGTATTTCTGTTTTCCCGTACCAGCCAACAACCGGACGCCGCCCGCGCTCTGACGTTTCTCACGCTCGTAGTTTCCGTACTGATTATCATCCTCGCCAACCGGTCGTGGACGCGAGGCATACTGAGCATGATGCGCGTGCCCAATACCGCTCTATGGTGGGTGGTCGGCGGGACTGCGGCTTTCCTCGCGCTGGTACTATTTGTGCCCGCGGCACAGCATCTGTTCCATTTTGCCCCGCTTCGCGCGCGGGACATGGCGCTCAGCTTCGGCGCGGGCGTGGCCTGCGTGATGTGGTTCGAACTGCTCAAGCTGACGAAGTGGCGAATCGGGACATCGCGATGACTTCCGCGGCTACTCCCGGTGAGGTCTGGCGGCGGACGGAATACCCGCCTGCTGGTCCCGCCGCAGCCCGAACTTCTCCATACGATAGATGAGTGTCTTGCGGCTGAGATCCAGGAACCGGGCGGCCTGGGTCTGGTTCCAATCGAATTTTCGCAACGCGCGGAGGATCAGTTCCTTTTCGATGGCTTCGATGCCAATGCCGGTGTGAGGCAGTTCCAAGGGCAGGAAATCGAGTACCGGCTGCTGCCGCCGAAGCGGCTCCGGCAGGTCGCCGAGTGTGACCTCATCGGAGCGGCTCATAACGACAATTCGTTCGATCACGTTTTCCAACTCGCGTACATTGCCGGGCCAACGATAGCTGGAGAAGTAGGGCAAGAGCGATTCGGGAAGAACCAGTTCTAACCTTCCGTGCTTCCGCTTGAGTTCCCCAAAGAAGTGCAGAGCCAGCACGGCGATGTCTTCTAACCGGTCACGCAACGGCGGTAGTTCGAGAGGGATAACTGCCAGCCGGTAATAAAGGTCCTCACGGAACGTGCCGTCCTCGATCATGGCCTTCAGGTCCCGATGTGTCGCCGCGACGATTCTGACATTGACGTTGATTGTCGCGGTGGCGCCAACCTTGGCGAGTTCACCCTGTTGGATCAATCGCAGGAGCTTCACTTGAAGTTCAAGGGGCATCTCTCCGATTTCGTCGAGAAACACCGTGCCACGGTCGGCGATCTCTACCTTTCCCTTTTTGTCCGCGACGGCACCGGTAAAGGCTCCCCTGAGATGGCCGAACAACTCGGATTCAAGCAACTCTCTGGGGATGGCGCCGCAGTTGATCGTTACGAAAGGGCGGTCCTTACGCGAGCTGTTGAAATGGATGGCCTTGGCGAGGAGCTCTTTTCCCGTTCCCGTTTCCCCGTGAATCAAAACCGTGGCGTCGGTTTGAGCGGCCCGCGCCGTCTGATCCAGCACGTAGAGCAAGCAGGCAGACCGGCCAAGGATATTTTCGAAGCCATACTTCTGATCGAGAGTGCTGCGGAGGGTCTGCACTTCCTCGAGCAAGCGAAGATGCTGGAGGGCTTTGCCAACGCACAGCTCGAGTGCGTCCGGATGTACGGGTTTGGTCAGGTAGTCGTAGGCGCCGAGTTTCATCGCTTCCACCGCAGTCTCGACGGTCCCAAAAGCGGTGACCACGACGACAATGGTTCCGGGATAGCCGGCGCGCACCTTCTGTAGCAGGTCAAGCCCCGACATACCGGGCATCTTCAGATCCGAGATCACCAGTTCCCGGACTGCCAACTCGAGAGATCGGAGGGCGGAATCGCCGTCTGCGGCGGTGGCGACGTCGTACCCAAGGTCTTCCAATTGGACTTGCATGACGCGACGCAAACTGTCGTCGTCGTCGACTACGAGAATGCGTCCACGACTCATAAAACTCTCCCGTGCTGGATTGGCAAGTAGAGACGAAAGGCAACGCCACGGCCGGTATTGTTCTTCGCCTCGAGGATGCCCCCGTGTTGACTTAGGATCTGATGTGCCACCGAGAGCCCCAGGCCTGTTCCGGTGTCTTTCGTCGTAA
>JBDTMC010000598.1:0-4006 GCA_039934475.1 Bryobacteraceae bacterium
GCTCAGCGGAAAACGCACTTTGAGCCGCAAGCACATTGGCAAGCTTGCGAAATACTTCTCGGTGGCGCCCACTGTGTTTGCTTTCGATGACTAGTCGGCTAGGGTTGCTCGTTAGACACGGCCAGCACTATTGATTCTAGAGCCAACCGAATGTCATCTGCGGTCTTAAGCAGCATTAGTGGTGTGGAGTCTTCCTGAAGAACGCAGAGGCGGTCCGGCGTCCCGTCGATATGACCGATTCTAACGAGCGGCGCTTCCGCCAACAGATCTGAGATGGAGCGGTTCGACACAGCAAGCCTTTCCGACAACTTACTAGCGCCCAAGCACGTCTGCGACCAAAACGGCGGAACCGTTTCGGCTATTCTCGGACCATGGATTTCGACCGCCAGGAGTTGCGCGAATTTCTCTTACGAGCTTGCCACGATTTGAGAGCGCCTCTGCGCGCCGTGCGGGCTACTTCTGAACTCCTGGTGAAACTGCCGGACAAGCGGGAGGGTCCGGATTTCGACCAGCTACTGGGCCTTGTCGTGAACGGCGCCATCGGCGCGAATTCGCTGGTGGACGGAATTACGAACTATGCGCTGGCATTGCAGGTGCAACTGAGCGCTCGTCCGGTACCCACTCGCGCGCTGCTGGGGGGCGTCCTGGTTCAGTTGGCGCCGGAGATCCGGGCCGCCGGCGCGGAGATCACCTATGATGAGTTGCCGCTGGTGACGGGGGATGCGGACCGGCTGATGCAACTCTTTGAGAACCTGGTGCGTAATGCGATCCAGTATCGCGGCGAGGCAGCGCCGCGCGTGCACGTCGGCGCACGGGAAGAGGACGGCCGGTGGACTCTGTCTGTCGGCGATAACGGTGCGGGTATCGACGCCCAAGATCTGGAACGAATCTTCCGGCCGTTTGAGCGGATGAGCCGGAAACGGGACGGAGCCGGACTGGGGCTGGCGATTTGCCGCGAGATTGTAAGGGGACATGGAGGCAGGATTTGGGCGGAATCCGAGTTGGGGCAGGGGACGACGATTTACTTCACGCTGGAAACGGCGTAGCGGGCGATTGCGCTAATTGGGGGAACCATCGCTGCCAGCGGCGGCGCCCTTGCTTTTCTCCTCTTCGTAGGCGTTGAGCTTGTAGTGGAGGGCGCGGACGCTGAGTCCGACTACCTCCGCTGTGCGCGTCTTGTTGTTGTTTGTGTAGTTGAGGACGAGGCGGATGTAGGCGCGCTCAATCTCTTCCAGCCGGTCGCCAACGCGAATGGAGAGCGTATCCCGAGACTCCTCGAGCGCGAGGCTGGAGGGCCGGGGAATAAACGTGCCGGGCAGATGACGCAACTGGATCTCGCCTTCGCCGGCGACGATGGTGGCGCGTTCCACGACGTTGCGCAACTCCCTGACGTTGCCCGGCCAGGCGTAGTCCTGGAAGCGGGCGATGACATCCGGTGAGATTAGGGTGACGCGGCAGGAATGCTTCTTATTGAGGTCGCGGATCAGACCGGCGGCGATGGCCGGGATGTCGCTCTTGCGATGGCGAAGGGGGGGCAGATCGATATGAAAGACGTTGAGGCGATAGAAGAGGTCTTCGCGGAGGCGGTTGTCTTGAATGGCCGTGTGGGGCGGGCGATTGGTGGCGGCGAGTACGCGAACGTCCACTGAAATCGACTGCGTGCTACCCAGCCGCCGCACCTTAGTTTCTTCCAGGACGCGCAGTAGTTTGGCCTGTGTGGCGACGGGCATATCGCCGATTTCGTCGAGCAGCAGAGTGCCGCCGTGGGCTTGCTCGAAACAACCGGCGCGGCGTTCAACGGCTCCGGTGAAGGCGCCTTTTTCGTGGCCGAAGAGCTCGCTCTCAATCAGATCTTCCGGCAGCGCGGCACAGTTGATGGCGACGAAGGGGCCGCTGCTACGGCGGCTGAAGGAGTGAATGGCTCGAGCGACCAGTTCCTTGCCCGTGCCGCTTTCGCCGGTGATTAGTACGGAGGCCGTGGTGGGTGCGACTTGCCGGATGATCGAAAAGACTTCCTTCATTGACGGGGAGTCGCCGATGAGGTCTCCCAAGACGCCCTGATAGCTGAGTTGATTGCTTAACCGCTCCGTCTGCTGAAGGAGTTGATCCTGCTGCACAGCACGTTCGAGAAGTGCGCGCAGCACGCCGGGCCGCACGGGTTTTTCGAGGAACCAGAAGGCCTTCAGATCGAGCACCACCGAGATCGCGTGATCGATGCTGCCGAAACCCGTAAGGACGATGGTGGGGGTTTGATCGCCGCGCGCAGCCAGGTCACCGAGTAGGGCGATGCCGTCCATGCGGGGCATAACAAGATCGGTAAGGATTACGTTGAAATGAGAAGACGCGAGCTTGAGGAGCGCATCTGCTCCATCGGCCGCCTCTGTGACCCGATAGCCGAGGCTCGCAACCATCTGCGCGACATCCGACCGTTCGTCGGAATTGTCGTCGACGACCAAAATATGTGCAGACATCCCGCTCCGTGTTTCCCTATTATATGCACGTTCCGGCGGGTCCTTATCGCTCCATTCCGGCTGGAATGAAATGGCCGGAGAGTTGCAGTACCAGGCATTCGATCTCATAGATTTTTAGTTCGAGGGGCGGCAAGGTGGAACGTTTTGACACTGCTTCTCCATGCAAGCCCTGCAAGACGCGCAGAAATTGCGCGGCAGAGAAATGGGGTAGTGATGCCTGAGATCCTGGTGGCCGAAGACAATCCGGCGGATGTGTATTTGATCCGGCTGGCGCTGGAGGAACACGGTGTCACGTGTCCGATTGTCACGGCTACCGATGGCAAAGACGTGCTTGCTTTACTCTCCTTGGAGGGTACCGCCTGGCTTCCCGACTTGATCATTCTCGACCTCAACCTGCCGCGCCATGACGGCATTGAAATCCTGCAAAAGGTGCGGTCCACCACGGGCATCGCTGAGGTGCCGGTGGTTGTGCTGACATCGTCGGATTCGCCACGGGACCGTCAGAATGCCAATCGATTAGGGGCCACCCGATACGTGCGCAAGCCCTCGAACCTGGAGCAATTTCTAGAACTGGGTGCGGTGTTCAAAGAGCTGTTGATGCAAGCGGCGCAAAACAGGACGATAGCTGACGGCAAGGACTCTACTCATGAAGACTGATTTGGTGGTGGACGCGTTTGACACCAGCGTTCTTCTCAAAACGTTGATTGCGTTTCGGGATGGCGATTTTTCGGTGCGCCTGCCTGTAGATCAGGTGGGATTGGCGGGGAAGATCGCCGATACCCTGAACGACATCTTCAAGTTGAACGAGCGCATGGCGAGCGAGTTTGAGCGGATCAGCGGCGCAGTGGGCAAGGAGGGCAAGATCAACCAACGGGCGACGCTGGGTCCGGCGTCGGGCGACTGGGCGGCGTGCCTGGAGTCTGTGAACGGACTGATCGGCGATCTGGTTCAACCTTCCACCGAAGTAGCGCGCGTGATTGGAGCGGTGGCAAACGGCGATCTATCGCAGACCATGGCGGTGGAGGTGGACGGGCGGTCGCTGAAGGGCGAGTTCCTGCATACGGCGCGGGTGGTGAACACCATGGTGGAGCAGTTGAACTCCTTCGCATCGGAAGTAACTCGTGTGGCGCGCGAAGTGGGTACGGAAGGCAAGCTTGGCGGCCAGGCGGTGGTGAAGGGCGTGGGCGGCGTTTGGAAGGACCTCACGGACAGCGTGAACTCGATGGCCGGCAACCTGACGGCGCAGGTTCGGAACATCGCGGAAGTGACAACAGCGGTGGCCAATGGGGACCTGTCGCGCAAGATCACGGTGGACGTGCAGGGTGAAATTCTGGAGCTGAAGAACACGATCAACACGATGGTGGATCAGCTTAGTTCTTTTGCGTCGGAAGTGACGCGCGTGGCGCGGGAAGTGGGCACGGAAGGCGAACTGGGCGGGCAGGCGGAAGTGAAGGGTGTGGGCGGCGTTTGGAAGGATCTAACGGACAGCGTGAACTCGATGGCCGGCAACCTGACGGCGCAGGTTCGGAACATCG
>JBDTMC010000599.1:0-3983 GCA_039934475.1 Bryobacteraceae bacterium
GCGGCGACGGAAGCCCCACCAGATCCAGCGTTTTAATCTTGTAACAGTAGAGTGTGTCGGACTGCTGGATTCCTGCATCGGTGTAGTTCAGCTGGCTGGCCGGCACTTGCGCCAAATATACGAACGGTCCGGTGCTGCTGCCCACGCTACGATAGATTGCGTACGCGTCAATGCCTGTCGGGCCCGTGTTATCGGTTGCGCCGAACCAGGCCACCCGCATCGAGGAAGTCGAAGGGGGGCCTGGCGCCACTGGCCCCGCCGTTGCCGTGGTCGTCGTCGGAGCGGTTGGAGGCGTGATGTCCGGCGTGCAGAAAGGCGGTGTCGCCGTCGGAGTCGCGTGGCCTGCGAAATCGAGGGACGTCACCGTATACACGTAGCACTTCCCATCCAACAGGCCTAACTCGCTGAAGCTACCCTCAATCGTTGTAACGGTCGCGACACCATCACGCATCACTGTGTATTCGTAAACCCCAGTGTCATCCGTCGATGTCCAGTTCAATACAATCTGATTCGGATATTCCGTGGCTGTCACCGCCGGAGCCGTCGGAGCAGTCGTGTCCACCGGATTCATAATGTCGACATTCCAGGCAGTAGCCGTCGGAGTCACCGCGGGAAGGGATATAGCAATACCTGCCGCCGTCTGCGCCAAGGCGTTTAGAACCGATGGCGATTGACTCTGCGTGCTGCTGTCGTAGGTGAGGTAAGCGCGGAAATACTGCGACCAAAAAGCCGCCATGTACTCTACATGCTGGTAGTAGCACCAGTTCACCACCGCCTCCAGAAACTGCACATCCAGCGGAGACCAAAAGCTGAAAACATCCCGCGCATACAGGACCGAGGCGGGGAAGGCCGGTTTGTTCAGTTCGCTGTCTCGTTGCTTATAGGCCCACGCCTCTGAGATCGTCAACTTCTTGGACTTGGACTTGGCGATGGACGCAATCGTGTTCATACGCTGAAGAAAATCCCTGTTCACCGGATAGATGTGGATATCGATCGAATCCAGACTGGGAATCGCCGCATAGGCGTTCACGTAGTCGTTCACGCCCTTTCCTGTCGGGTCGGTAGGCAACCACGCACCCACTCCGGCGCCGATCGGAATGTTCGTCCCAGTCGCTTTTACCTGCGTCAGGATTGAATTCAGCAGGTTTACACTGCCAGTCAACGTGTAGACCTCGGCCTTGCCCGATTGCAGTGCTTCCGTGTCGGGCTCCTGCAGTACGTTCAGGTAGTCGGGCTGCAATTGCGTGGCGATCAGCGCGGCTTGTGTCGCCCGGCCATTCATGTACTGCGTCAGCGACAGCGAGTCGTAAAACGGCGTCACGTTAAGAGGCGAGAACACCGGGTCGGAGAAGATTCCTCCCGTTTCCACGATTAGTTTCAGGCCGGCCGCCCGAATATCCACCGCGGCGCTACGATACAGGGCTAGATAGTCGGCGGCCTGTCCGCCGTATGCATCGAAACCGGAATCCAGGATCGGGTAGTCGATATTGGCCACCACTCCCTTCACCCCAAGGGCCTTCAAGCCGGCGAGTTCACGCTGGAAAGATAAATAGTTGCCCGCGCCCAGAATAACCGACCCTCGATTGGAATTAAGCGTCCCTAAATGCGCTGAGAAAGTCACTGGCCCTTTTGAGCCGTCCCAGAAAAGGAGAGTACTATTATTGAAAGTTGTGATCGACGCCTGCATAGAGGTGTAGAGGTCCTGGTACTCCGATGGAACGGTCTGGGCCTGTAGACAGGTACACGTCAGACTGGTAGATAGGCACGCAAAAATAGCCATGGGCACTGCATTTCTCATAGTTTTTCCTTATTGTGTGGCTCGGACCGGAGAGTTCGGTGAGCAGCGGATTACTGAGTCATGGAGTACTACAGGATTCGTACGGCAAGACCTAGTACGTTTAAGGATACAGGTTTGCCCAGTACATATCTCAATTTATATGTGTTTAATGGATTAATTAAACTTAATGCACTTGAGATTGAAAGTATTGAATGTCAGTGATTTCGATTCGCGCCGCGGGAACCATTCTCTGCCGAGCCAGTGCGCTGCAAAGAAGTAGGATCAAACCGCAGCGAAGAAACGCTGAACCGACTTTATAAAGAACAGTTTCCTCCGTTTTAGTCACTTATTAAAGCGCAGAGGGAAAGCATAGAACTTCGATGCACCTTACTCACATGAGTAAAATCGTATGGAATGGAAAGAAGGCGAGAATGAGGAGTTCCGGACGAACTCGTACGGCTCAGGACAGCGATTGTCTGGGGAGCCCTGCGCCCAACCGCGAGGAATTTCGAAACCGGAGGTGAACGCCACTACACGCAGGAATACGAATGGCTGGTTTCTCGACGACGAAGACAGCCTCTTCGACGTCGACCTCCTTCTCAGCTCGGGGACTGCCTACGTCCAACCGGCCGACCCATCCCTCGCCTTGACTTCCTTTCATTATTTCGCGTAAACTAAAGACGGTGAGATGTTTAGCTCTCGCCGCGGACCCTCTGAGCTAAGTCGGGTTGTCCGTTTTCTCTCTTAGCTGGCAGAAACCCGAGGAGGCTGCTATCCTGCCCCGCGATCGCGCCTGCTTCCCTCGTTGTGAAAGTTTGCAATGCCCTTCCAACAGGTGTTCCCTCGGTCTTTTACGGCCAATTCGATTCGGGAGCACGCCCCCGCGCTTTCCGGCGTCTACGGCATCACGAACGCGAAGGAGTGGATTCTGATCGGAGAGGCTGACAATATTCGCGATGCTCTTATCACGCATCTCCAAGAACCGGGAACTCCTCTCTTACAGCACAATCCAAAGGGCTTCGTTTACGAATTGTGTGACCCGATGAACCGGCGGACACGCCAGGAACGGTTAATTCTGGAATACCAGAGAAGCGGCCAAAGGAGACCCTGATTGCACGATCCGAAGATGCAGTACCTGTTCAAGGGCTTCAGCGAAGCTCTTGGAGTTCGTTTCTTTCAATTCGAGTACGTTGCCGCTGATCGAAGCCGCACGGTTTTCACGGTGGGCGCGAATCTGGCGCTTGCCCGGCGTTATGGTATTCCGCTCCAGGAACTGCCGTTGCTCTGCCGCCAGGTATTGAAAGATCTCGACGATATTCAACCGGCGCGTGACTTCACCTTTACTGAGCAGCAGATGCAGACCTTCGCGGATGGACGCCAGGCCGCCCGAGACGACGCCGCGGCAAAGCGCAAGCTGGTCCGGCGGCCTCCTACGGATCGCACCGGAACTGCCTGGCGTTCCCCCGGTCACTAGTCGGGAGCAGTGTCGATATATCCTGAATGGGTGCGTCTCGCCCTAGTCGGTACTCTCGCGGCCTTGCTTCTACTCGGCGCCCAGACCCCGGACGTCTATACCGACATTGCTGCGAAGGCCGGTCTGATCGATATCCTCTTTTGCGGCGGCACCCGCACCAAGAATTACATTACTGAGACGCTGGGCACTGGCGCGGCCGCCATCGATTTCGACAATGACGGTTATCCTGACATCTTCCTCGTCAACGGGTCGCGGCTGGAAGGCTTCCCCTCCGGGCAGGAACCCATCAATCACCTCTATCGCAACAACCACGACAACACTTTCACCGATGTGACCAAATCGGCGAACTTAATCCACTCCGGTTGGGGGCAGGGCGTATGTGCCGGCGATTTCGACAACGACGGCAATACCGATCTCTACGTTAGCTACTACGGCCATGACGTGTTGTATCGGAACACGGGGAAAGGCGCGTTTGAAGATGTCACCGAGTCCGCCGGCGTTGCCAACACTGATACGCGTTGGGGGACTGGCTGCGCCTTTGTAGACTACAACCGCGATGGCAAACTTGACCTGTTTGTGGCCAACTATGTGCAGTTCGACCGCGAGCGCACACCCACGCCCGACAAGCCCAATGCCTGCCGTTGGAAAGACCAGGCCGTGATGTGCGGCCCGCGCGGCCTGAAGGGTGGGATCAACCGGCTCTTCCGCAATGACTCAACGCCCGGCCATATC
>JBDTMC010000600.1:0-3983 GCA_039934475.1 Bryobacteraceae bacterium
GTAAAGGGGCCGCGGTCCGGAGATTCGTTGGCCCAGCATGTAAGCGTTGAATCCCATCGAGAGATGGGTTCTGATGTAACGGATTCCGCGGATAAACTGCGGCGGCCATGGCAGAACGGAAAGGCAGTTGGCAACTGTTTTATCGACCAGATGGATGCCCGTTCCGCCCATGTCGTACAATCGGGCGGCCTTGAACTTCTCTGCGTGGAATCCATAGGCAGCGATCACGCTCACATACGAAACCATCACTAGCAGCGCCGTCATGGCAAAACGTCTCCTCGCCTTCCAAAGGATCAGCCCTGCCGCAAAAAATAATAGCGGCAAGAGTGTGAACTTAGTCAACAAGCCAACAACGACGGCCCCGATGAGCCAAGCGCTGTTTCGCGCTGACGGCTCCTTCCAGAACCGCCACGCCGTATATCCGAAAAACAACGAGGCGAACGCTGCGGGAACATCGGAATTGATCAGCGCACCGTGGCCGAGCAGCGTTGGCTCGGCAGCCGCCGCGACGGCCAGCAACCACCGCACGGTAGGGTGGAAGAGGAGTCCCGCCCAATGCCAGAGGAGCACCACGATGCCAATGGGAAACAAAAGGAACGGCAGGCGGGTGAAGAAGTATAGACGGTGAGCCGATTCGGGTCCTAGTGCGGCTATCATGTCCCTGCCCACCTGGTAGGCGTTTTGCTCGCTCAAAGGGCGGGCGTCAAGCGGCAGCGGCGCGGCGAGAACGGCGGGAATCCAGCCTGACAGGATGCGGGTGAGTGGCGGCGCGTCACTGGGCTGCAATACGTCCTTCCCCAGCCAGTACATGTAACCGGCCGCGAGGTGAGACGGTTCATCGGCAGTGACGCTGTAGTAGCGCGCCTCATAGACAAGGGCGCCTGTCATCGCCAGTAGGATCGCGCTGAGAAGCAATCTCGATTTCACTTACGAGTCACCAGGATATCCTGGCCAACAACTCCCGCAGGCGCGCCGCTTTCGCCGGATTCACCATCTCCACAAACGCCACGCGCCCTTCCAGGTGCTGACGGTAGTGGGGATGGCTATCGCGGTTCTGGCTGCCAGGCCCGTGCCGGACGCAGTTGTGCAAAATAGCCTTCAGGCGGTCGAAGTCCGCGCGAATCACGTTCACACCCTCATTTGTCACTAACCCGGCGAGATACTGGCGCACGCCCTGCCGCATCACTCGTGTCTTGCGGTGGTGCACCGTGAAGCCCTCTTCGTGAGCGAGGGCGGCAACATGGGTAGAGAAGCGATCAACACATCGTTCGAAGCTGCCGTCGCCTGAGAACGCCAGATCGTCGGCATAGCGCGTGTAAGCGGCTCCCGCGGAGCGCGCCAATCCTGACAAGCGCAGATCCAGCCGGTAGGCGCAGGCATTCGCAATCGCAGGCGAAGTGGGCGCGCCTTGCGGCAGATGCGGCCGGCAGTACAAATCGCGCGCCTCTCGCATCTCTTGCCTGCCGCCGCGCCACAGGGTGCGCGGGGCTTGGTTCGTGCACAGGCCGGTCAACAGAGCCGCCACCGTCTCGGGGTAGCCGCAACTCCGAAACAACGCCGCTACGCGCGCCGCCCCGAACGATGGGAAGAAGTCGCTCAGATCCATTTTCAACACCACGCGGCAGCCGGCATGAGGTGTGGCGAATGTCGTGATGGATCGCCCTTTACAAAAGCCGTGTACTGCTGGGTGTGCAGGCACGCGCTCCAGAATTCCGCTCAGCACCTGCCGCTGTAACTCCTTCAATCGAGGTTTGGGCGCTTCCAGCAAACGGAACCCTCCGGAAGACTTTGTCAGCAGCCGGTAGCGGTAGTGGACCAGCGGGGCATCGCACCCGGACGACAACATCCCCTTAAGGTCGGCGAACCACAATAGCTCATCCCGACTCAGTTGCAGCCAGTCCGCCAGTTCGCCCGGAGTCTCCAGTGGCGGCAGGTCCCATTGCTTCGCCGCATCAACCGGAGCCATCCGCGGCGGTTCGGAAGTCCACCGCGCTACCCCGAGACCACCCCAGTGTTTCCTACGGGCGCGCTGGAATCGTGTGTCACGGCGGAGAAACTCAACTACTTGCGATTCCGTGGGTCGGGATCGTCCGCGAAAAGCGTCGGCATAGCGGAGCGCCAGTGTCCACAGCCACGGCCACGGCTTGCCCAGCATCTCACCCGTACTCAGGAAAGTACGTTCCGGGTCCCCATCCCCCGCCGCCAAGCAGCGGGCCAAAGCGTTGATGACTACGGCACGAGCCATAAAGGGCGCGGCGGAACGTCCAACGAGTCTCTCCCTGCGTGAGCAGTTCTGCGTGCAGCGCAGGTTCGCTCACGCGACGAAATGCCAGTTCTACACGTCCCCCTGGGGTAACCCCAGAGGCGCCGGACCAAACCCGAAAGCCCAATCCGCGCGAGGCTTGGAACGTCCCGCCGTCACCGGCATGATAGCAATCCACCGAGAAGGGCGTTCGACAAGGTTCGGATTTAACTGAGCCACCGCTCATTCTAGATCTTTTGGCCTACAATGGAGACACCGCCCTCTACCGCGACCGCGGCGGCAAAGTAGTCCTCTGGCTATCTCATTGCCTACACTTCCTATTCAAGCCAGGCAAGACCAATTTAAAAACATGCAAGGAGCAACTTAGAGACATGTGGACCAAAAAAGAAGAAGAGCGCAATCCGCAACGCGCCGCAGTACCCTCCACACCCCGCCCGGTTGACCCACGCCCGGCAGCAACCACGCCACCGGCCGTTTCTTATTCCGCACAACCCGCGGCCTCGCCCAGCGGCGCCTCTGTGATCGGACCGACGGTAATCATTCGCGGCGATATCATCGCGCAGGAAGATCTCTACGTGAATGGATCGGTGGAAGGGAGCGTGCAGTTGGATGGACACCGCATTGCCATCGGACCGCGCGGCAAGGTAAGTGCCGAAATCGCCGCTCGCGAGGTGGTGATTCAAGGTTCGGTGAAGGGCAATATCCACGCCAGCGAGAAGATCATCATCAAGACCGAAGGCACGCTGGCCGGCGATGTACATGTGGCCGGCATCGTGATTGAGGATGGCGCTTACTTCAAGGGGAGTATCGACATCATCCGCCCGCAGCCCGTAGCACAATCCGCGCCGGCAGCGAAAGCCGCTGCTGCCGCCACAGTTGTGTCCTAACCTGATTGCAGAGTGGGTCCGGGCTTCCGGACCCTACCTCACTTAATCCAGGTCGATGTCTTTCTTCCTCGGCCCAACGTCTGGATTTTCCTTCGCCTGTTTCAGCAGCTCATCAAACTTCTTCGACAACACCGCCGCATGCGACTTCTCCGCGGCAAACGACTTCTGAAACGCCTCTTCCCGCCGCGCCGCTTCCCCCTTCAACTTCTGCACCGCCGCCGCCATGTCTTCAATCGGCTTCGGCTTTTCCTTCTCTTTGTGGCTGATCACCGCTTTCAGCTCACCATCGATCTTTAGAATGCCGCCGCAGCACGGGCAGGCAACTTCAAACAGTTCGGATTTCGGTTTGGCCATAACACTCCGTCAATTCGTAACCACGATCGGCAACTTGCACCCGTAAAACTTCGGACTCGCGGCCATGCATCGCAAAGATCTGGCGCACCAGGTCGCATACGCCTTCGCAGCCGCGTTCGTAGAATATCAACACTGAAGGCCCGGCGCCGCTCAAAGCGCACCCTAACAAACCCGGCGCGCGCAGCTTCAGGATCTCGGCCAGTCCTGGTACAAGTTTCTCGCGATAGGGCTGGTGCAGCCGGTCCTCCAATGCCGCAGGGAACGCCGAAGTGGTGCCCGTCGCCAGCGCCGCCACCAGCAGCGCCGCGCGCTGGATGTTGAAGATAGCGTCCTGCTTGGAATACATCTGCGGCAAAACGGCGCGCGCCTCTACCGTGGGCAAGATGAAGTCCGGCACCACCACCGCTACACCATACCGCGCCGGAAACTCCAGTCGCACCGCGCGCGCCGCGCCGCCCGAATCGATGGCGCTCGCCACA
>JBDTMC010000601.1:0-3976 GCA_039934475.1 Bryobacteraceae bacterium
GAGTTAATGAAGCCCGCTCCCGAGGGTTCAGCCAGCGGGAATCGACAACCTTGTGAATGTTGTCGATGGCTCCGTCCAAACGACCCTTGTCAAAGCGGCCGCGATACCAGTTCTCGCGGAAGCGGTACAGGTCATTGCGAGCGCGATCCAGATACTTGTGATCGTGCCCGTTTTGAAGGTACGACTGTGAATTGTCGAGTTGCGAGATGATCCGGTCGACAGTCGGAACGCTGCTCCTACCGGATCCGGTGCTGTAGCGGTTGTCATAACCACCGCCATAGCGATTGTCATCGCGCCGGTATTGCGCGGAGGCTGACATACATAACGCCAGCATCGCCGCGCCAGCCACAAAATTCTGATTCAATCGGGACATGTTGCCGTCTCCTGTTGCGGGAGACGCAGCGGCTTCAAATGCCGGGTACCACCTGAAGCCGCATTAACGTAAAGGGCGCTTCATCAAGCGGTTGGCTTGAGTTGCTGGAACACCTTCCCGAGCCCGCGGAGGGCCACATCCACTTCCTTCTCAGTGATGATGTAGGGCGGCAGCATGCGGATCACCGTGTCGTGCGTGACATTGAGCAAAAGGCCCTGCGCCTGGGCGAGTGAGACGGCCTGTTTGCAGGCGAATTCGGTCTCTACGCCGATCATCAGTCCGTGCCCTCGCACGTCTGTGATGAAACTGTGGCGCTTAGCCAACTGCCGCAGTCCATCGCGGAAGTACTCCCCCACGCGTTGGATTTGGGGCATCAGGCCTTCCAGGATCTCGAAGAATTCCAGCGCGACGCGGCAGGCCAGCGCGCCGCCCCCAAACGTTGTTCCGTGCATTCCCGGAGCGATGGATGCGGCTGCTTTTTCGTTCACAATGACGGCGCCAAGCGGAAGGCCGCAGGCCATTGGTTTGGCGATGGCCAGAATGTCGGGCATCACCGCAGGCGTGCTCAACTGGTAGGCAAAATGTGTGCCGGGACGCCCCACGCCGCTTTGGATCTCGTCGAAGACCAGTAGCGCGTTGTGGCGATCGGCTAGTTCGCGCGCCTTGCGCATAAACCGCTCACAGATCGGGTGGATGCCGCCTTCTCCCTGAATCGACTCGATGAAGATGCCGGCGGTATTCTCGTTGACGGCAGCCTCCAGCGCCGCGTCATCTTGGCGCGGAACAAACGTGATCCCATCCAGAAGAGGCTCAAAGGGTGCGCGATACTTCGGCTGGCCGGTGATGGAAAGCGCGCCCATGGTTCGGCCATGGAACGAGTTCTCCAATGCCACCATGCCGAACTTCGATGGCGAGATGGCTCGGCCGTGGCTACGGATCATCTTGATCGCGCCCTCCATAGCCTCGGTGCCGGAGTTGCAGAAGAAGACCCGATTCAAGCCGCTGATCTCCACCAGCTTTTGCGCCAGCTTACCCTGATATTCGTGGTAGTACAAATTGGAACTGTGGATGAGGAGTCCAGACTGCTCACGGATGATGCGCGTGATGCGCGGATGCGCGTGGCCGAGTGAGTTGACGCCGATGCCGGTGAGCAGGTCCAGGTAGCGCTTACCGTCGTAGTCGTAGAGCCAGCAGCCTCTGCCGCGTTTCAGAACGAGGGGATAACGGCCGTAGTTCTGGAGCAAATACTCCCGTTCCAGGGCGATGATCTGTTCGGAGACAGAGAGCGCAGCAGAGGTCTCTGTGGAAGTGGTCATCTACGTATTGTAAGTCGGATGGCCCTCAATCGCTTCGCAAGAACGCGTAGAGCAGCCCTAAGAGAACCAGTGCGATGGTTGTGGCGAGCCAGGACGGCCAATTCGATCGTCCGGTTTCGTGTGCGTCGCGACGGGACAAGTCGATCTCAGCTGTGAACTGCTCCCCTTCTGAGTCCTCCGTTTCAGGTTCTGGCGGCGGGAGAGATACCTTCGGCTCCAGTTCCTTGCTGTACATCGCCACCTGATCCTCGGTCTGTTGTTGCAGATTCTCCGCCGATGCCAGCAAACGGTTTACCGCCCGCTCCGGCAGGCCTTCCAAGGCTTCCTTCAAGGTCAAGCGCTGCAAGGGCCGGGTGACATCGAAGCCCAACGCGTCCGCTGCCCGGCAGGCATAGTGGACTATGGTCAGCAGATCGAGTTGCGAGCCATCCGGACTATCATGGTGCCGTCCCGCAACTAAGTGAAACACCTCAGGCAGACGCCAGCGCTCGGCCAGGAATCGTCCCGCTTCGCAGTGGTCTACACCGAATCGCTCCCGCTCGTAATCCAGAAGGTCCAGGGACCGTTCAGCCGCATCACGAATGACGGTTTCATACTCAGAGGGATAGGCCACCAGTAATCCCAGCCGTCCGATATCGTGCAAAATTCCAGCCGTGTAGGCGATGTCGGAAGGTAGGTCCGCGGCGGCGGCTATGGCCTGACTCAGCAAGCCGCAAGCAACCATGTGCTTCCAGCATCGCTGCAAGTCCTCAGTGTCCACCGAAGGCTGCATGTAGGCTGCGGTGGCCAGGGAAACAGTGACGTGTTGCGCCCGATCCAGGCCAAGCATGGTCAGCGCCTGGCGAACGTTGGTGATCTCGGATTCATGCGCGAAGGCAACCGAGTTGGCACACTGCAACACACGCGCCGAGAACGTGGGATCCCGCGCGATCACGTCGGCGATGTCGCACAGTTGCACGGATTCCCGCCCAAACATCGCAAGGAGCCTTGCGGCCACGGGTGGGAAGGCAGGTACTCGACCGAGCCGCGCGCGAATGACACGGGCCGCCGACGGGTCCAGGGGGATTTCCTCCTCTTCGCTTCCCTTATCGGCCGTTAGGCACAGAGACTGTAGGGGCGGGTATCGGCATCCGTTCGACGGTTTCGCCGGAACGCCGTTGGTCAATGCTACAGTAGCCTGTGTCCGGAGACCTTCCGGGCACAGGGGACTGGACATGAGACGACGTTCTTTTCTGGCGGCGGCCTCGCTGGCGCCTGCACTTGCGGCGGACAAAGGCAAACCACTCGACCTCTCGGCCTTCCAGCCCGTGAGCAAACTGGTTGCCAAGGAAACCAAGCTGGAAAAGCTGCGCTTTCCTGTGATCGACGTTCATACTCACCTGTCCTTCTCAAAGAAGGACGATAGCAACGAGTACCGGGCGACACCGGAGGAAGTGCTTGCGGTAATGGACCGCTGCAACTTGCGGACTCTGGTCAACCTCACCGGCGGTCATGGTAAGGGTCTGCAGGACACCATCGCTCGCTTCGACCGCAGTCACCCGGGGCGATTTCTCACCTTCACCGAACCCTGGTGGAGCCGGGCGAACGAACCCGCCTACTCCAAGTTCCAAGCCGACCAGGTCGAGTGGGCCAAACAACAAGGCGCGCATGGCCTGAAGGTTGTGAAGACACTCGGCCTCTTCTTACGTGACGGGCAAGGCAAGCTGGTGAAGGTGGACGACCCGCGGTTCGATCCGATGTGGGAAGCCTGTGGCGCGCTGAACATGCCGGTGGCGATTCACGTGTCCGACCCCGTCGCCTTCTTTGAGCCCATCGACGCCCACAACGAACGATTCGAAGAATTGAACAAACACCCGGACTGGTCGTTCCATGGCAAGGATTATCCCAGCAACGCGGAGATTCTGGATGCCCGCGACCGTGTGATCGCGCGCCATCCGAAGACGCAGTTTCTGGTTCTGCATGTGGGTAACTTTGCCGAGAATCTGGGGCATGTCGCCGAGCGGTTGAACCGGTTCCCGAACATGTCGGTTGAAATCGGAGCCCGTATCGGAGAGTTGGGCCGCCAGCCGCGTGCCTCGCAGTGGTTCTTTGAGCGTTATCAGGATCGAATTATGTTCGGTACCGACGCCACACCCAAGGGATACGAAACCCCGCAGCAGATTTATGGCGACGATCTCTATCGAATCTACGGGCGCTTCCTCGAAACAGAAGACGAGTACTTCGACTACGCTCCCGCGCCGGTGCCGCCGCAGGGACGCTGGCGCATCTACGGCCTCGGCCTTCCCGA
>JBDTMC010000602.1:0-3937 GCA_039934475.1 Bryobacteraceae bacterium
GGCAATCAGGACAAAGACTTTGAGCACATGAAGCATCACGCCGGCGGCTTCGACGCCGAAGTGATCTTCTCCAGCGATCGTTACGCCCAACTCGCCGTCCAAGGCCCTAAAGCGCTGGCGACCCTCCAGAAACTCACCCCAGTTGACCTCTCCGCCATTCGCTACTACTGGTTTACCGACGGCGTCGTCAGCGGCGCCGAAGCGCGTATCGCCCGTACGGGTTACACCGGTGAGGACGGCTATGAAATCTACGTCGCCCCCGGCGAGGCCGTCCGCCTGTGGAAGGAACTGCAGGCCGCTGGCGCCGAGTTCGGCCTCAAGCCTGCCGGCCTCGGCGCGCGGAACACTCTGCGCCTGGAAGCCAAAATGGCGCTCTATGGCCATGAGATCGATGCCTCCATCCTCGCCTACGAAGCCGACCTCGGTTGGATCGTGAAGATGGACAAAGGCGACTTTGTGGGACGCGGCGCGCTCCAGGCCCTGCTCGATAAAGGCCTCTCGCGGAAGCTCGTCGGCTTCGAAATGCGCGGCCGCGGTATCGGGCGCGACGGTTACGAAGTGCAGGTTGACGGAGCACCTGCCGGATGGGTAACCTCCGGAGGGCCTGCGCCCACGCTCAACAAGAATATCGGACTCTGCTATCTGCCAGCCCCGATGGCGGAGCCCGGACGCACCATCCACATTATGATCCGCAACCAGCCTGTTGAGGCGGTTACGGTGCCCACACCCTTTTATAAGCGAGCCAAATAGAAATGTATCCTGAAAATTTCCGTTATACGAAGGAACATGAATGGGTCCTGGTGGAAGGTGACACAGGAACCGTCGGTATCACCGACCACGCCCAGCAGGAACTCGGCGACATCGTCTATGTGGACTTGCCGAAGGTCGGCGCACTCCTCGACCAAGGGAAGTCGCTCGGCTCTGTCGAATCGGTGAAAGCCGTTTCCGAAATCTACGCCCCCGTCAGTGGCGAAGTTCTCGAAATCAATACGCTCCTGGCCGATGCGCCGGAAAAGCTCAACGAAGACCCTCATGGCGCGGCTTGGCTGGTCAAGATAAAGCTCGGTAATCCGGGCGAATTAAAAGACCTGCTCAGCGCAGCGGATTATCAAACGTACGTAGGATCATAAGAACAGGGGCGTTCCCAGGGCGGAATTTCTCCACCCTGTCGCCCCTTTCTTTGCGACAGGAACAATCAGCTTGCGTTATCTACCGAAGTCAGACTCTGAACGTAAGGAGATGCTGTCGGTCCTCGGCATGCAGTCTTCTGAAGAACTCTATCAGCAGCTTCCAAACGACGTGTTGCTGCATCGGCCACTCGATATCGAACCCGGCAAGTCCGAGTACGAAATCATCGATTACTTCCGTGCCCGCGGGGAACAAAACGGCCACCTCCCGGCTTTCCTCGGCGCAGGCGTCTACTATCACTACCGCCCTGTTCTGGTGGACACCGTGGTCTCTCGCGGCGAATTCCTCACCTCCTACACGCCGTATCAGGCAGAGATCGCCCAGGGCACCCTCACTACCATCTTCGAGTTTCAAACGATGGTCTGCCAGCTCACCGGCATGGATGTCGCCAACGCGTCGATGTACGACGGTTCCTCGGCCGTGCCGGAAGCGGCCATGATGGCAGTACGTGTCACTGGACGCCATCGCACCCTGGTCGCGCGCAGTGTCCATCCCGAATACCGCGACGTCTTGCGCACCTATGCCCAGCATCAAGGCATGCCCATCGACGAGTTTGGCTACGTCGAAGGCGCGGGACGGCTCGACCTGGAAGACCTGGAGAGCAAAATCGATGCCAACACGGCATCGGTGATCATCCAGACCCCGAATTTCTTCGGCATTCTCGAAGACGTAAAAGCTGCCGCCGCGCTCGCCCACAAACACGGCGCTCTGCTCGTGGTCGTCTTCACCGAAGCCGTAGCGTTGGGCCTTATTGAGCCGCCGCGCGATGCCGACATCGTCGTCGGCGAGATGCAGTCTTTCGCCATTTCACCCAGCTATGGCGGCCCTTTCGCCGGCATCATCGCCACCCGCGACAAGTTCATTCGACAGCTTCCCGGCCGCCTCGTCGGTGAAACCAAAGACTCCGAAGGACGCCGCGCCTTCTGCCTCACCCTCGCTACTCGCGAGCAGCACATCCGCCGCGAAAAAGCGACTTCGAACATCTGTACCAATCAAGCCCTCATCGCACTGATGGCAACCGTGTTCATGTCAATCTATGGCAAGGCAGGTTTGCGCGAACTGGCCGAACAGAACCTGGCAAAAGCGCACTATCTGGCTGGCGGGATGGCCCTCAAATTCGGTGGCAATTTCTTCAACGAATTTGTGGTGAAGTGCGAAGGCCAGTCCCCGGAATCGTTGAACGAAATACTGCTCGAAAAGAAAATCATCGGCGGCCTGCCGTTAGGCCGGTGGTACCCCGAACTCGCCGATTGCGTCCTGTTTTGTGCCACGGAAATGTCTAAGCGGGCCGACATGGACGTGGTGAAGGAAGTGTTCCAGGGTGTCGCGGAGGCAGCGCAGGTCCGATGATCAGAAAAGTCACTCCCCATATCACGCAGAATGAAGCGCTGCTGTTTGAGATCAGCTCACCGGGCAAGATAGCGTATCAATTGCCGGACCTCGATGTGCCGGCCGTGGACGCGGCCGAAGCTCTTGGCGAAGATCAGGTCCGTTCGGAAATCGCCGGATTCCCGGAAGTGAGCGAAGTGGAAGTCATTCGCCACTTTACGCGCCTCTCCACGTGGAATTACGGCATCGATCTCGGGCTGTTCCCGCTCGGCTCCTGCACCATGAAGTACCACCCGCGCGTCAACGAACTGGTGGCGCGGACAGAAGGCCTCGCCTGGGCCCACCCCTATCAGCCCGAATCGGTTTCGCAAGGTTGCCTCGAAGTCATCGTGGCGCTGGAACAGGCCCTCGCTGAGATCACCGGCATGGACGCCGTCACCCTGCAGCCGGCCGCCGGCGCGCATGGCGAGATGACCGGCATCTTCCTCATTCGCGCTTATCACCAGAAGCACGGCAACGCGCGCAAGAAGCTCATCATTCCCGATTCGGCTCACGGCACCAACCCCGCCACCGCCATGATGGCGGGCTACCAGGTGGCCAACATCAAGTCCAATGAACAGGGCATGGTGGACGTCGAAGCCTTGGCCGCGATGGTGGACGAGGACACAGCCGGGCTGATGGTCACCAACCCCAACACCGTCGGCGTCTTTGAACAAAACATCGTCAAAATCTGCGAAATCATGCACGCCAAGGGCGCCCAGGTCTACATGGATGGCGCCAACATGAATGCACTGGTAGGCATCACCCGGCCGGGCGACTTCGGCATTGATGTGATGCACCTCAACCTGCACAAAACGTTTTCAACCCCCCACGGCGGAGGCGGCCCCGGAGCCGGCGCGGTGGCCGTTCGCAGTCACTTGGAGCCCTTCCTCCCAACGCCACGCCTGAAGCAGGCCGATGGCCAATGGTCCTTCGACTACAACCGTCCGGACACCATCGGCAAGGTCCGTTCTTTCTACGGCAATTTCGGCGTGCTGGTACGTGCCTTGGCCTACATCATGGCTCATGGCGGGCCCGGCTTGAAGCGCGCTACCATCGACGCCCTGATGAATGCCAACTACATCCGCGCGCTGCTTGAGCCCTACTACGAAATCGCCTACAAAGCGCCCAGCATGCACGAGTGCGTCTTCAGTGACGATCGACAGGCGAAGAAGGGTGTCCGCACCGGCGACATCGCCAAGCGCCTCATCGACTACGGCTTCCATCCCTACACCGTCAGCTTCCCGCTGATCGTTCACGGCGCCCTGATGATCGAACCCACCGAAACCGAAGGCAAGCGCGAGCTCGACCTATTCGTCGATGCGTTGATCTCCATCGCCAAGGAAGTGGACGAAGACCCGCAACTCGTTCTTAAAGCGCC
>JBDTMC010000603.1:0-3933 GCA_039934475.1 Bryobacteraceae bacterium
GACGACGGTAATGCGATGAGTCGTTCACGCGATCTCCGGCAGCGAAATTTCGAGCGAAGCGTTGATCTCATAGGTGGCTTCGTAGAGAGGAGATCCGTCAGCCTTGCGGCTGCGCCCCAGGTAGTTCATCGACCCGGAGAACCAGGCGTCGCGAATGGGCAGGAAGGTGATGTTGGCGCGCGGCACTGTTCGCAATTCTGCCGGCAGATAGGGCGACACGTTGGCCTCGCTTAACGCATCGAACTGCGCGATCACGGCCGCTCCCAGCGCTTTCACAGAAGCCATGGGCACCAGGCGCGCCTGACGCCATTCGTCTACCGAGGCATGACCTCCACGTTGCAGCAACTCGGCCAGGAGTTCGCGCTTGGATGTTGGGTCGGATTGTTCCGGCGGTGCTCCGGTGGAAGCGAGGACGCAGCGTTCATAGGGAACGGGCGCGCCGCGTCCCAGAAGTTCCATGGCGAGGTCCCACATGACTTCGAAGCACAGGCCGAGGTTGCGCACGTATTCCGAGTCGGACGCGTTCAAGACGCCAATCGCGCCTCGGACATCCACGGCGCTGAGGTATTCGTCGATGGCGGCGTGAGCGGGCGCGGCTGCGGTGACACCTCCGGACTCGCGGATGCGGGCGGCCGCGGGATGCGTGTAGGCAAGGGGCAGAGGCTCGTCACTGAACCACGAATCGGCGATGAAGCGGCCAGTACCGGAGGCGCACATCACGTCCCCGCCCCACAGTGTATCGATGCCCAGGATCGCGGTACCGACCGTCTCTGAAAATGTCATACGGACTCCTCTCTCTTCATGGCGCCCTTCCACACATACACGCATAGGCCGATAAACAGCAGCGCCGACAAGCCCTGCGAGAGCCAGTCGATGTCGTAGAACGGCGAGTGAATCCAATCTTCCGTGAAGCCCGGGATGAGGCGGAAAGACGCGCCGAAGACGCCGCCCAGCGCTCCGCCGGCCATTAGGCCCGAGGCGATGATGACGCCGCGTTCACGAATGCCGGGCCGCCCCAGGCGCTCCGTACGCTTGTTGAGGAAGTGCGAGAGTGCGCCGCCGACCAGCGCCGGGAGGTTCAGTTCCAAGGGAAGATACATCCCGAGCGCGAAAATGAGGGCGGGCACACCGAGCATCTCCATCACCAGGGCGATGGCCGCGCCGGCGCCGAACAACAGGTAGGCCACCGGCTGGCGGCTCATGAAGCCTTCCACTAGCGCCTTCATGATGGACGCTTGTGGAGAGGCGAGAACGGCGCGCGCATCGCCCGGCGCGGCTTCTCCAAATTGGAATGCCTGATTGAGCATGACGATGGTGAGCCCGGCAGCGATGGCGGCGGCGATCACGCCAAGGAACTTCGCCTTCTCCTGCGCTGCGGGTGTGGAGCCCAACCAGTAACCCGCCTTCAAATCCGTAATGGTTTGGCCGGAAACCGAGAGCGCCGTGCAAACGATTCCGGCAATTGCCATGACGAAGAACATGCCGGTAGAACCAGAGAGACCGAACCGCAGCAACACCACCGACGAGATGATGATGGTGAGCATCGTCATGCCCGATACCGGGTTGCGCGCGATGGTAGCGATGGCATTGGCGGCCACCGAGGTGAAGAAAAACGAGAACAGCAGCGTCAATGCTAACCCGACGATCACCACCACGGGCGAAGGCATCAGGTTCGCCAGGAACGCCGCTACGGCGATGGCGCTGACGATGACCCCGATGAGAATGCTCATCAAGGAAATGTCGCGATCGGTACGTTCGGAGCTTGCTTCTTCGCCTCTGCGGAACGCATGGACCGCAACGCCGAATGAGCCGGCCACGATCTTCATCGACTTCAGAATCCCGAAGATTCCCGCGGTTGCAATCGCGCCGACGCCGACAAAACGCACATAGGAACGGAAGATCTGCGCCGCGGTCATGTGCGCGATGGGGATGGTTCCAGGGTACACGGCGGCATCATTGATGTGACTGCCAATCATCCACACCAGCGGCACCAACACGACGTTCGACATCACACCACCGGCGCAGAGAATCATGGAACTGCGCAAACCCATTACATAGCCGAGGCCGAGGATGAAACCGATGGCATCGAAGCTGAGGGCGACTCGCGCGCGAATGGTGAGGTCACGAACTACGGGCACGAATTGGAAGTCGACATACTCCTTCCAGATGTGGAACGTAGTGACGATGAAATCGTAGATGCCGGAGATTGCCGTGGCCTGCAACAGCAGCCGCGCCTGTGAGCCGCCCTTTTCGCCGGTTACCAGAACCTCGGTGATCGCGGTTGCTTCCGGATAGGGCAGTTGTCCATGCATCTCGCGCACGAAGTAGCGGCGCAGGGGGATGAGGAAGAGCACACCCAGGCAGCCGCCGGCGACGCAGAGGAAGACAGTCTGCAGCGGGTGCGGGTCAAGCTTGAGGATGTACAGCGCGGGGAGGGTGAAGATGGCGCCGGCCACTACTGCGCCGGCGAGCCCGCCGACTCCGGTGATGATGACATTTTCCAACAACGAAGAGCGCCGCTTGTAAACGCGAGCGAGTCCAATTGCAAGGATAGAGATAGGGATCGCCGCCTCCATCACCTGACCCACTTTTAGTCCCGAATAGGCGGAAGCGACGGAGAAGAGGATGCATAAGAAGACGCCCCAGCCGAGAGAGCGCGAGGTGAGTTCCGGTTCCGTGGCCGATGCCGGAATCGTGGGTTGATATTGTTCGCCCGGGGGTAGAGGCTGATAGGCGTTAGAGGGAAGAGATTTCGTCGAGGCTTCGGACATGGAGATTCCGGCTGGTCCGGCGGCGCTGCCACCGCCGGACCAACCTAGATTAGAACAGAGCGGTGGGGCGGCGCGCCCAAGCTGCGCCCTTTTCACCCGCGATGCGTTCCAGATCCTGCACGTGGGCGCCGGACTGGGTAAGCACGTGATGCAGGTCGTTACCGATGCTTATAAAGCGGAAACCCTTGTCGAGGAATTCGCCTACACGGCCGGTACCGAACAAGAAGAGGCCGAGGACCACCTTATTCTTGCCCGCTTCTTTGACCAGCTTCTCAGTGGCGGCGGCCAGTTCCGGAGATGTGTACATCTGCGGGAACACATACGTCTCAAACAGGCCCATGGACATGCAGAGGTCGTTTTGCCCGAGGAAGAGGATGTCCACGCCCGGCACGGCGGCGATCTCCTCCATGTTCTCAATGCAGGACGCGGTTTCCACCTGCAAGGCAACGATGATGTTCTTGTTGGCGTTGGGCACGTAGCCTAGCAAGCCGGCCTTATTGGTGCTGCGCTGCGGGAAGTACACGGAGCGCGTGCCGGCTGTGGGATAACGGCAGCAGCTGACGGCCTGGCGAGCTTCTTCGGCGGTGTTGATGTAGGGGATGAGGACGCCATCAGCGCCTAGATCGAGGGCCTGTTGGATGCCGGAGCGGTCGGCATAGCCACCGACGCGAACCAGGGATTTCGCGCCCCCGCTGGAAATGGCGGCGAGCATGGCGGACAACTTTTCAAAACCCATCGGCCCGTGTTGGGAATCCACCAAAAGCCAGTCATAACCGCTGTGGGCGAGTTGTTCGGCAACAGTTGGGCTGGCGGAATTCAGGAACAAACCCATCTTGGGCTGGCCCGCGCGCAACTGTTCTTTAAACTCGGCGCCGCTCGGCGTGGAATCGGACATAGTATTCTCCTTCAATGGAACTAAGGGGGAACTCGGGGACTCCCGGTTACTCTGGGCACTATAACACGCGATGACTGTCACGGTGATTATTCCGACGCTGAATGAAGAGAGCACGCTGGCGGGGTTGCTGGATTCCCTTGAGGAAGTGGGCCCTGACGAGGTGGTGGTATCGGATGGAGGATCGACGGACGGCACCATTGAAATCGCAACCGGGCGGGCGCGCGTGGTCTGTGGACCGGCGTCGCGAGGGCTGCAACTCAACTCCGG
>JBDTMC010000604.1:0-3844 GCA_039934475.1 Bryobacteraceae bacterium
AATGAGCCGGAAGAGGCGGCTCGCCTGGCTACCATCGGGGCCACGGTGATGATACTTTCCGGGATCGCTTTGGGTGCCGGTTTGTTCATCTTTGCGCCGCAGTGTATCCGTATCATGACCGGTTCGAATTTCGAGCCGGCGGTGACGGTATTGAGAATCTTCGCGTTTCTTCCGCCGCTGCTGTCCGTGACTTACTCGGTGGGCCTGCAATGGCTGCTGCCATTTGGGCAGGACGGCGTTGTGAACCGCATCATCTTAACCGCCGGCGCTTTGAACCTGGTGATCGCGCTGGCCGTGGCGCCGCGTTTTCAACATGTCGGAATGGCGGCTAGCGTCCTGATAGCTGAAATCTACGTTTGCCTGAGCATGGTGCTGGCGGTGGCGGCGCGGAGGCCCTTCTGGAAGGGCAAACCGAAGGTAGATCCAACTCCACTGGTCAGTGAGGTGTGCAATGGCTGAGCGGACAAGCGTCACGGTGAATGCCCGGTTTCATGTTCACAAGAAGACGGGTATGCAGCGCTATGCTCACGAGATCGCGTCTCGGCTGGCTCCTGGTATTCGTGAGATCCGCCCGGATCGGGCCTTGAAGGGCCCGGTTGGACATCTTTGGGAACAGTGTTATTTGCCCTCGGCCGTAGGGCGGTCTCTGCTTTGGAGTCCGAACAATACAGGCCCGGTAGCGGTGCGCCACCAGGTGTGCACAATCCACGACATCATACCGATCGATCATCCGGAGTGGTTCAACAGAAGCTTTTCGGCGTGGTACAAGTGGCTGCTGCCGCGGCTTACGCGATCGGTACAACACATCATTGCTATTTCGGAATTCACGCGGTCGCGGGTGATTGAGGCGTTCGGGGTGAAGCCGGAGAACGTGAGCGTGGTATTGAACGGGATTGGGCCGGAGTTCACTCCGCGCGAGGAGGACGAAGTGGAGAGGGTGCGCGGCATATTGGGAATTCCGGCGCAACCTTATCTGCTCTACGTTGGTTCGCTGGAGCCGCGCAAGAACCTGGCACGCCTGCTGCGCGCGTGGGACGCGATTCAGGAGAAAAATCCGGACATCCAATTGGTGCTGACGGGACTGAAGGGGGGAGCGGGAGTATTTTCGAATGTGCAGTTCGACCGAATCCCGCCGCGGGTTTTCTTTACAGGATATGTGGCCGATGAGGATTTGCCGGCGCTCTATTCCGGAGCACTGGCTTTCATCTATCCGTCGCTTTACGAAGGCTTCGGTCTGCCGCCTGCCGAGGCGATGGCGTGCGGGACGCCGGTGGTGACGTCAGTGGGGACATCGCTTCACGAAGTGACCGGAGATGCCGCCATCCTGGTGGATCCAATGAGTGTGGAAAGTATCGCCAGCGCGATTACCAGGGTGATTGACGATGAGACTCTGCGGCGGGAGATGCGAGTGAAAGGGTTGGCGCGCGTGCAACGGTTCACCTGGGATGGAGCGGCCGCACAGACGTGGAAGATCCTGGCGCGAGAAGCGGGGATTTCATGAAGAGGAACGGCGCCAAGCCGCGGATTCTGCAGATAATCACGAGGGCGGACTTGGGCGGTGGCCAGGTCCATGTGCTGGACTTATTGCGCGGTTTCCGGGACGAGTTTGAGATGGTGCTGGCGACGGGCGAGGAAGGTTATTGCACCGAGGAAGCGCAGAAACTCGGCATCGAGTATCACATCCTGCCGGGACTGGTGCAGAAGATACAACCCGCTTCCGACGTTCGAGCAGTGTGGTCGGCGATGAATGCGATCCGGGCCATTCGTCCGGATATGGTGCATTGCCACACGACCAAAGCGGGCCTGGTAGGCCGGCTGGCGGCGTGGTTACTGCGCGTTCCGACTGTATTTACGGCACACACGTGGTGCTTCTCAGAGGGGACTTCGCCGGTGTGGCAATTGGTGGGGCGCCCGGCCGAGACCCTAGCCGGTTTCTGGGCAACCCGGATTATCACGGTGTCCGAATCCAACCGGCTGGCGGCGATCGATAAGGGGATTACAACTCCGGAAAAGCTGGTGACTGTCCACAACGGCGTACCGGATACGCTGCACCGGGCGCGGCCGGGTGCGGATGAGACGCCGCGTATCATCATGGTGGCGCGGTTTGTGCCGCAGAAGAACCAGCAACTGTTAGTGGAAGCAGTGAGGCGGCTGAGCGTTCCGGCGATCTTGACATTTGTGGGAGACGGTCCACTACGGGCGCAAGTGGAAGCGGCGGCGAAGGCCTGTCCGAGTCATGTGAAGGTGGAATTCCTGGGTCAGCGGCAGGACATCCCGGAGCTGCTTGCGCAGTCCCATATCTTCGCACTTTCCACTAACTGGGAAGGCTTTCCGATCAGCATTCTGGAAGGGATGCGGGCGGGTTTGCCGGTGGTTGCGGCGGACGTGAATGGAGTAGGCGAGGCTGTCCACGATTCCGAGAACGGCATTCTGGTTCGGCCGCACGATGGCGAAGGGTTGTACCAGGCGGTGGATTTGTTGGTGACAAACGCGGCATTGCGAGAACGAATGGGAGCTCGCAGCCGGCTGGAATACGAACAGCGCTTTAGCGTCGACGCCATGTTGCGAAAGACAACCGCGGTCTACGATGCGGTACTCAAACGGACAACAAATAAGTCCGGATCAAGCCAAGTTTCTGCGCGAGGAGTAAGTGGATGACTATATCCGACGATGTAAGGGCTCTAAACGAAGTTCTAGACATTCCGGCCTGGATCAGCGCCACCTGCGAGAAGCAGCCGGATGCTATCGCGATCCGTCACGGCGACACCGGCCTGACGTTCCGGGATCTCGAGGTTGCATCGAACCAGCTAGCGCATTTGTTAGCATCGCGTGGCGTAGCGGGGCAGCACGTGGTGGGATTGCGGATGGCGCGCTCTGCACGCTTTGTTGTGGCCGCGCTGGCGGTGATGAAGGCAGGGGCGGCGTATTTGCCGATTGATCCGGAACAGCCCGCGGACCGCGCGTCGTTCATGCTGGCGAACGCCGGCGCGACGCTGCTGCTGGCGGATGAAGGCGCGGCTCATAAAGATTTCGGCGGGATGCCGGTGCTGGCGGTGGACGACGAGTTTTCCCTGGCGTCCGGGTACGCTGACACGCGACTCGCAGCGACATATGCGCCGGATAGCCTGGCCTATGTCATCTATACGTCGGGATCGTCCGGTCAGCCAAAGGGCGTGGAGCTGACGCATGGAGGGCTTGCGAATCTGGTTGCCTGGCACATACGGACTTTTGGACTTACGGAAGAAGACCGTACGACGCAGACGGCATCACCTGGATTCGACGCCGCGGTGTGGGAGATCTGGCCGTCACTTTGCGCTGGCGCTACGCTTTCGTTCCCCGATACGCTGACGCGGATGTTGCCGGAGCGGCTTCGTGACTGGTTGGTTGAGGCGAGAGTAACCGTTTCGTTCGTGCCGCCGGTGATCGCCGAACAGTTGATGGCATTGCCGTGGCCGGGGGACACATCCTTGCGACTCCTCTTGACGGGAGCCGATAGCCTGCGCCGCTATCCGCCGGCCGGGTTGCCGTTTCAAGTAGTGAACAACTACGGGCCGACGGAAGGTACTGTGGTCGCCACATCCGGTGTGGTGCCGTGCGATCCGAACGTGTCGAGCGCGCCGACGATAGGGAGACCGATCGATGGTGTGGATGTTTATCTTCTCGATGAAACCCTGCAGCCGGTAGTTGCTGGCTCGGCCGGAGAGTTATGTATTGGCGGTGCGGGGCTTGCCCGAGGGTATCGCAACAACGCAGAACTGACGGCCCGGCAGTTTATTAGGACAAGCATCGCCGGCGCACCGCCCGTACGGCTGTATCGGACGGGGGACTTGGCGCGAGTGCTGCC
>JBDTMC010000605.1:0-3823 GCA_039934475.1 Bryobacteraceae bacterium
GGGGCTGGGGTTGTTCATCGTAAAATCGGTAGCGAAGCGGCATGGTGGGCGCGTGTGGGCGGAAAGCGAAGGTGCAGGGCGCGGCAGCACGTTCACGATGGAAGTGCCGACGGCTCCGGCGGAGCGCACATGAGCCGCATTTTTGTAGTGGAAGACGAGCAACACCTGGCCGAAGGATTGCGATTTAACCTGGAACTGGAAGGCTATCAGGTAGACGTGGTGGACAACGGCGAGAGCGCGCTGGACCGCCTGTCCGAGGCGAACGCCTACGATGTGGTGGTACTGGATGTGATGCTGCCGGGCATCAATGGATTTGAGGTAGTGACGCAGTTACGGGCGCGCGGGCAGTTTGTCCCGGTGCTGATGTTGACGGCGCGCGGGAGTCCAGAGGACGTTTTGCAAGGTTTCGCGGCCGGCGCCGACGACTATCTGCCCAAGCCCTTTGAGCTGGCCATCCTGATTGCGCGCATTCGCGGCCTATTGCGGCGCGGCGAATGGCTGCGCCTCAGTCAGCAGCCGGAACCGCCGGCGTCCGACGTGTTCGCGTTCGATGGCAAGACCGTTGACTTCACGTCGCTGGAATTGCACGTAGGCGAGAACACGGTGCCGTTAACTTTGATGGAGGCGAACCTACTGCGGTATCTGATCAAGCACGAAGGCAAGCCGGTCTCGCGCAAATCGATGCTGGAAGACGTATGGGGCGTGCGCGAAGACACGGACACACGCGCTATCGACAACTTCATCGTGCGCCTGCGCCGCTACATCGAAGCGGAGCCGGCGCGGCCGCGGCATTTACTGACGGTGCGCGGCGTCGGCTATCGCTTCATCGTCAACCCTGAGAACTAGCGCTTTGCTTTCACCTTGCCGG
The DNA here is from genome assembly GCA_039934475.1 of Bryobacteraceae bacterium. Taxonomy (GTDB): domain Bacteria; phylum Acidobacteriota; class Terriglobia; order Bryobacterales; family Bryobacteraceae; genus JBDTMC01. The sequence continues at coordinate 869 of JBDTMC010000605.1, forward strand.
TGATTTGGCGGAGGAAGGCCACTTCTTCGGGTTTGTATGGCGAGCCGTCTGTCTTGAAAACCTCGTGGAACCAGATGGCGGGTTCGCGGTCGACATACGGCTTCTTCCACGAATCCCACGGCAAGTTGGTTTGTGTCTTGCCTTGCACCAGTCCCCAGTTGTACGCCGCCACATGATATTTCTTCGCTACCGGAAGGCTGCTCTCGAAGGTGCTGCCGTTCCCGCGTGCCATGTACTCTGTGCAGAGGATGGGGCGGTTCAGGCGTTGCAGCCATTCGATGCGCTTTTCGAATTCCGGAGCGGGATCGTAGTTGTGGAAAGAGGTCACGTCGGAGTTTTGCAGTTGGATCTTTTCCATTGCCGATAGCTTCGCATCAGTCGACCAATCGCCCTTCCACACGCCGCTGGTGAGAGGCTGTTCGGGATTGGCGGAGCGGGCCCAGGCAAATGCTTTAGGAAGCAGTCCTTCGACTAACGCCACTTTGTTCTTCGGCTCCTGCTTCATGTAAGCCGGGTCGTTGATATTGTCAGGTTCGTTCCAAACATCCCAGGCGAGGATGCGTTTATCCTTCGCAAATGCGCCTACCACGCCCTTCACGTATGTTTCCAGCCGGGGGTATTCGCTCTCATCTTCCAACGACCGTGCACCGGGCGATTGCACCCATCCGGAGTTGTGGATGCCGGGCTTGGGCGCGCGCTGCTTGCCAAGCCGCGGCGAGGGATCCCAACAGGAATCGAAGAGCACAAACATGGGGCGAATTTTATGTTTGTGGGCGATGGTGAGGAACTGGCCGATTCGATCGGTGTATCCGGCCGGGTTTTGCTCCCACAGCAAGTCGTGCAGGAACACGCGCATGGTGTTCATGCCCAGACCCTCGGCCCAACCGAGTTCCTTGTCGATTTGCTCGGCGTCGAAGGTGCTCTCCTGCCACATCTCGAGTTCGTTAATCGCGGTGGCAGGGATATAGTTGGCACCTACCAGCCAGGGCTGCTTGGCATACCAGTCGCGGGCTTGGGCCTCGGTCCAACGGCCTGACTGCGCGCACGCGGCGCAAGCGAATACCAGAAAAGCGGCAAGGAACTTTCGCATCTTGTGAACGATTCTATCGCGGGGCAGGCGTTTCGCGGCTTTCCAGGTTCGCTTCCACTTCCTGCCTCGTTCGCCATACCTCGTGTAGCTTCTTTGCGGCCATGAACGGCAATTGGTCTTCGATGTGTTTCGACCCTGGCTGTGAAGCGTTGCCGTAGCCGAGCAGACACTGCGCCTTCTGCGGCGCTCCAAACTCGATGGCGCAGACGAATGACTCCCCATGCGAGGGGTAGAACTTGTTGCCTTCCTTCTGGCCATATTGCATCGTGCGGAACACACCCATGCGACCGCCACTGCCGTTGCCGGGCAGTTCCAGGTTGCCGCGCTTGTAACGATACACGTCGCCATAGGGCACGTCGAGCGAGCCATAGGTACGCTTGCACTCCTCAGCGGCCTCGGCTAGAGCTTTGCGCGCGCCAGCAGCGTCGGCAATCCCGTACGCCGAATCCAGAGGGCGCTTCGGATCGAAGGGCACCCGCAGCATCTCATTGATGTAATCACCGCTGCCGAAGAAGCGATCGGACCACATCTGGAACAAGACGGCGCCGCGGCTGGAGGCCTCGGAATTGTGGTCCCATTTCTCCAGCACCTGCGCCGCCTCTGTGCCGGCCGCAGCCTTTAATAGATCGGGAAGCACGGCGTCAGCCAGTTCCATCCGCGTGGAATGTTTATACGCCAGTAGTTCGTCGTATGTGATCGATTTGTCTTCCGAGATCATACGCAGGGAGCGCTTGGTGCGGAAGGACGAGAGGCGAATGGGTGGCGCCATGTATGCGGGATACTTCGCCGGGTCCAGTTGCGGAATGGTTGTCATCCACGGCGGTTCGTTGGCGTTCTGGTTGAAGCCTGACGGCGGATCGATGGACTTCGGCAACTCGTCGAAGGTGTGATAGCCGGTCCACAAGGTTTTCGAGGTGTCGCCGGGCACTACCTTGTTCCAGTAGGCGAAGTCGCCCATATTTCGGCGCGGCACCAGCCCGTTGAAGACGAGCATGATGTGGCCGTCAGCGTCGGCGTAGTTCGCGTTCCACATTGGGACCGCACCCATACGGAGGGCCTCCTGGAACTCAGTGAGATTGCGCGCACCACCCATGCGGAACCACTGTTCCAGCATCTTCGGCCGGTCCAGGCCGGCAACGCGCATGGAGACGGTCAAACCGTTGGCGTCGTAGACCACGGGCCCGTGAACGCTGCGCTTCACTTCCACGCGCTCCTCGCGGAATGTGCCGTCAGGCTGGCGGATTTTGAACATCCGGACGGCCCGCTCAAAGGGTTTCCACTCGCCATCAAATTGATACTCGCCGGGGCGTGCGTTCAACTTGTAGAAGTCCACCGTGTCGATGGTGTTGACGGTGCGGCCCCAACCGCAACGCGGGTTGAAGCCAATCACAGGCACGGGGAAGCCGATCTGCGGCGCGCCGTAAAGATCGTAGCCCGGCGCGGTGAGATGCACTTCCATGTACTGGTAGAACTCGCCCCATAGCAGGTGAGGGTTGATGATCAACATCGCCTTGCCGCTGGCGGAGCGCGAAGGGCCTACAGCCCAGGCGTTCGATCCGGCATCGGCGACGGGTTCAACCATACCGGGCGGCAACGAGGCCCTCTTCTGATTCGGCAACAGCGCGCCCACTTCGCCTTTCATCCGCGCCAGGGAACCCATGTACATGAAGTGGACGGCACGCAGCGGATGGCCCACGACGTCGATTCCCGACACCGGCAGCACCACGCGATACTTGGCGCTGACACCTTCGGGATGAGCCTTGGCGTAATCATTGATGCCGCGCGCAAAGGCGTCGAGCAACTTACGGAAAGACGGATCCTGCGCGGCGTACCATTCGCGCGCCAGATCTGGCACACCGTTGAGT
>JBDTMC010000606.1:0-3812 GCA_039934475.1 Bryobacteraceae bacterium
GATTCACCAGGTCTTCACCCACCGTGTCGTGCTTGCCCATCAGAAAGGCGACCTTCAACTTCGTGCCCACGCCATCGGCCGAGGAAATCAGGACAGGCCGTTTGAACCCGCTCAGACGGAAGCCTGCGCCGAAGGATCCGATGTCGGTCATCACTCCGCGGGTGAACGTTTTTCGCGCGGACTTACGGATGAGGTCGACGGCGCGCGAGGCCTCATCAATGTCTACTCCCGCATCTTTGTATCGGATCTGACGTTTGGCTGCCATGTCTTCGGAACCCCTATAATAGCGTGATTACCCGATGAAACTGGCCGTCCGGCGGCGCCCTGTGCGTGCTGCAGCCTGCATCCGCGCCGGCCGCCGCCACAGGAGTCACCGCGATTCGAAATGCTCGCGTTGTCACCGTAAGCGGCCCTGTGCTCCAGGAGGTGCCGCTTGAGACCAGGCACACGCGGCTTTACGAAAAGTATTTAAATCGCAATTAACGTAAGATTGCGTTCATGCTTCTTCGTCTGCTGCCGGCGTTCGTGTTCGCATCCGTGGCGTTGGCCGCACCATCTCCGCTCAGCCTCGCCGCCGTGAAGAAGGCACCCGGCCATGTGGACGCTTCCGCGCCTGTGCAGTTGACTCGGACGTGGCTGGGCAACCTCTGCTCGGCGTACATCACCAATCGCGGCAAGTCGCCCGTGCGTGTTCGTGAGGTAGTGCTGTTTGACATTCCGCACACCATGCCGGGCAATACATTGTTCTATGGCGAGGGTTCGCAGATGTTGTCGCAGACCGGCGGTACCCTGGCAGCGCCGGAAGACATTGGCGATTACACGGACGCGAAGCACTACAAGCTGCCGCAGCCGGAAGGCGCGCGAACTGTCTACGGCGTAGCTACGTTCTCCACGCCCGATCGCACGGGTCACACCTTGCTCGGCTTCACGTCCGGCAAACGATTCTTCTCCAAGTTCCACGTGCGCACCAACTCCATTCAAGTGGTGGCCGACACTGAGAACCTCGAATTGGCTCCCGGCGAATCGTGGGAGTTGGAAGAGTTCATGGCAGCGGAGGGGGCGAACCGCGAAGAGTTGCTGGGACAACTGGCTTCGCGTATCGGTAAGAATCATCCACGCCTGAAGTTCGATGCGCCGCCTACGGGTTGGTGCTCTTGGTATTGCTTTGGCCCCAGCGTGACCGCGAAGCAAGTGCTTGAGAACCTCGACTTCATCGCGAACAAGGCGCCGGGTCTGCGCTATGTCCAGATCGACGATGGTTACCAACCCGCGATGGGCGACTGGTTGGATACTGGAAGCGCCTTCGGCGGCGACGTGCAGGGGGTTCTTCGACAGATCCGCGAACGCGGTTTTCAGCCTGCCATTTGGGTTGCGCCCTTCATCGCGGAGGCCGGCTCCCGCTTGTTTAAGGACCATCCAGATTGGTTCGTCAAGGGCCCCGACGGCAAGCCACTGCGTAGCGACACTGTGACATTCGGCGGTTGGCGCCACGGCCCCTGGTATGCAGTTGATGGCACGCATCCGGAGGCGCAGAAGCACCTCGAAAACGTGTTCCGTACCATGCGCGAAAAATGGGGTGTCACCTACTTCAAGCTGGATGCGAATTTTTGGGGCGCGTTACCAGGCGGCCGGTTCCACGATCCGAAGGCGACGCGCGTAGAGGCGTACCGGCGAGGCATGGAAGCTGTGCTGCGCGGCTCAGGCGATGCGTTTATTCTCGGTTGCAACCACCCACTGTGGCCTTCGTTCGGCTTGGTTCACGGCTCACGCAGTTCGAACGACATCAACCGCGAGTGGGACACCATCCGTCACGTGGCGCGCCAGGGTCTCTATCGCAACTGGCAGAACGGGTCGCTGTGGTGGAACGATCCCGATGCGGTAATTCTTAACGGTAAGCCCACGGAAGAGGAGTTCCGCTTCCACGCCAGCGTGATTCTCGCGTCCGGCGGTATGCTGCTTTCGGGAGACGATCTTCCGAACCTTGCCGCTGACCGCCTCGCGATGCTACGGAAGTTGGTGCCACCATCGGGCGCCGCGGCGAAATTTGAGGACGACACGTTTGCCCTGGGCCAGACCAACCTTGCTGACCGCACTCTTCTCTTCGCTCTCAATTGGGACGACCAACCGAAGAGCATGACTGTGACACTACCCGGCACGTGCGACGTGAAGGAACTCTGGACGGGCCAGCGCTTCGGTCGCAAGTTTGGCCGTCTCGAACTAGCGTTGCCCGCACACTCGGGACGTGTGCTGGTCTGCACGGGCGCTCGGCCCCAGCAATGACCGGCCGGCGAGAATTTCTCCGCAACACCGCGGCACTCTCCGGCGCGGCCTTCCTCGAAGAGGGCGCGATCGTTGTAGACCCCACTCCGCTCTTTGATATCTCACCTGGCCTGTTCATGCAGTTCATGGAACCCCTTGGTGTGACCGACAGCTCCGTAGAAGCGGCGTGGGACTACACGGCGGACGACTGGCGCAAAGACTTCGTCGACGTCACCAAAGACCTTGCACCCGGCATGATGCGCTTTGGCGGTAATTTCAGCCGCTACTACAAATGGCGCGAAGGCGTGGGGCCGGTGAACGCCCGGCCACGCATGAGGAACTACGATTGGGGCGGCGTGGAAACCAACCGTGTCGGCACGCAGGAGTTCGTCGATTTCTCGCGCCGCGTCGGCGCTGAGCCGTTCTATTGCGTCAATTTCCTTGGCGACGGCCACAACATTTCTGGACGCACCGGCGATGCCCGGGAAGCCGCCGATTGGGTCTCCTTCTGCAACGATCCGGACAACAAGGACCGCCGCGCGTATGGCGCCAGCGAGCCGTATAACCTCAAGACCTGGCAGATTGGCAATGAAACCTCATACGGCAAAGGTGGATTCAGTAAAGACGAAGCCATTGCTCATACCATCGAGTTCGCCAAAGCCATGCGCCAGCGCGATCCCGGCCTGAAACTCATCGGGTGGGGCGATGGCCCTGGCGGCGGCGCGTTGGAAGGCCTGTGGGCGGCGGACATGTTGGAGCGCGCCGGCGATCACCTCGATTCCATCGCCATTCACATGATGGGCCAGCGCCCTCTGCGCGCTGACACCGTGCTGCGCGGCCTGCGCTACCAGGCAGAACCGGAACGGGCATGGAACGAACTGCTGGAAATGTCGAAGCGCATTGAAATGCGTGTTAAGGCTCTGAAAGAGATCCTCTCCGCTAAGCGTTCCCGGGCTAACATTGCGGTCACAGAAGGCCACCTTAGCCTGCCGCCGCACAATGCGAATCCGATTCTCTACGAGTGGCTGACCGGCGTGTTCCACGCTATATCGATGAATACGTACCAGCGGCACGGCGACCGCGTGAAGATCGCCACCGCTGCCGATTTCTGCGGGACGCGATGGACGGTAAATGCGGTGATGCTGCCCGTCCCCGGCGGGCGCAGCTATCTGATGCCCGTGGCCAGTGTGATGCGTCTATTCCGGCGCTACAACGGCTCGCAGGGCATTCACGTCTCCAGCGCGCCCACGGCGCTGGACATCGCCGCCAGCCGCACCCAGCATGATGTGTGGCTCCATGTCGCCAACACCAGCTTCAGTTCGCCGGTCACCGCCACCTTTCAGATCAAAGGTCACACAATCTCCGGCGGCCAGGTCTTCGAAATCGCCCCACAAGATCCCCGCGAGTACGTGAATGCGGACCAACCGGATACTCTGCGGCCCGTGGAGCGAACGCTGCCTCGAACGGATGCCAAGTGGCAATTCCCTGCCCGCTCAGTGAGTGCTGTCCGGCTCACCTTCGCATGATAGGTAGGCTGACACAGTGGCTTCTAT
>JBDTMC010000607.1:0-3773 GCA_039934475.1 Bryobacteraceae bacterium
CATCTTCCACGTGCTCCTCGCCGGTGTAGTAGAGACGGCAGAGAACGCTACCCGCATCCACCTTCTGTCCGACTTTCACTTCGAGGATGACACCGACGGCCGGATCGATTCCGTCGTCCTTGCCATCGCGGCCCGCGCCGATAATGGCCGAGGCGCGCCCAATGTCTTCGGCGTTGATGGCCGAAACGTAGCCCGCACGCGGCGTTGAGATTTCGCGCACGCCGGTGGCGTTGGGCAGGAGGTCGAAGCGGTCCAGCACCTGCGGATTGCCGCCCTGTGCCTGGATCACTTCCTTGAACTTGCGATAGCCGGAGAGGTCGAGCAGTTTCTTCTGAGCGATCTCTCGCGCCTCATCCAAGGTCTTGGCGATCTTGCCGAGGTAGATCATACGCGCCGCCAGTTCGAGCGAAATCCGCGTTAGGTCCGTAGGTCCGATGTTCTGCAACGTCTGCGAAACTTCCATCACCTCGAGCGCGTTGCCAATGGCATAGCCCAAGGGTTGGTTCATGTCGGTGATGAGGGCGGTGACGCGCTTGTCCATACGACGGCCGATGCCGACCATCATCTGCGCCAGCCGACGGGCGTCCACTTGACGCTTCATGAAGGCACCGGAGCCGACCTTGACGTCGAGCACCAGCGCGTCGAGGCCGACAGCCAGCTTTTTCGACATGATCGAAGAAGCAATCAGAGGGATGGATTCCACGGTTCCGGTGACATCGCGCAGGGCATAGAGCTTGCCGTCTGCCGGAGCAATCGTTTCGCTCTGTCCGATGAAAGCCAGGTTGAGGCGCGACAGTTGCTCGCGGAACTCATCGACACTGAGGTTGGTTCGGAAGCCGGGAATGGACTCCAACTTGTCGAGAGTGCCGCCGGTGTGACCTAGTGCGCGCCCCGAAATCATCGGAACCACGCACCCTGCCGCCGCGGCCAAAGGCGCGGCTACAAGGCTGGTTTTATCACCTACGCCACCGGTGGAGTGCTTGTCTACCTTCACGCCGGGAATGGAAGACAGATCCAGAATTTCGCCGGACCGCAGCATGCAGTCGGTGAGACCCGTAACTTCACGATCCGACATCCCAGAGAAGTACGTCGCCATGAGAAAGGCGGACATCTGGTAGTCCGGGACCTCTCCACGCGTGTACCCCTCGATGAGGTATTGAATCTCTTCGACGGCTAATTCCTCGCCGTCCCTCTTCCTCTGAATCAAGTCAACTATACGCATTATGAGTACCTTAGCGTACCATCTTAACTCATACTAAGTAAAGGAATCGCAACAATCTCCGAGGAGACGCCAGGGCCTCGCGGGCCTTATTGCGACGTCGTCTCCGGGCCGATTTCGGGCATCGGATATCGATAGGAGCCGCGGCGAATCTCCCCGAATAACCCTATCATTTCCTCGTGAATCGCGCTGTTGTCAGCCAATAAATGCGCTCCGCCGAGCGTGGCTGGATGGCCTTTCATATCCGTCACGCGGCCACCCGCTTCCTGCACCAAAAGTATTCCAGCCGCCATATCCCACGGCTTCAATCCGAATTCCCAAAACGCGTCGAGGCGGCCGCAGGCGACGTAGGCCAGGTCGATCGCCGCCGCACCGGCACGGCGCACCCCATGCGAAATCATCGCCAGTTGGTAGTAGTAATGAACGTTGACGTTCTGATGGCGTTTGCGGCTGGGGAATCCGGTGGCCACCAGGCTATCCTCAATGCGCGCGGCTTTGGATACGTGAATCCGCCGGTTGTTCAGCCAGGCGCCCGAACCACGCTCGGCCTTAAAAATCTCGTCGCGAGTTGGATCATAGACCACGCCGGCGATCATTTCGCCCTTGTGCTCCAGGCCTAACGTCACATTGAAGATGGGAAAGCCATGCGCAAAGTTGGTGGTGCCGTCCAGAGGATCGACATACCAGCGATACTCGCTGGAGCCTTCCTGTCCGCCGCCTTCCTCGGCCACGATTCCGTGCGTCGGGAAGTGACGGCGCAGTCGCTCCACGATCAGCTTTTCCGAGTTGCGGTCGGCTTCCGTAACGAGGTCGAACTCGCCCTTCAACTCAAACCCGATGTGGCGTTCGAGATAGCGAAGCACCAGCGCGCCAGCTTCGCGCGCAATATCCACCGCGGTCTCCAGATAAGGTTCCATCGGTGCGCGCTTATTCCGCGTCCAATTCGTAAAGGTATTTGATGTCGTGTTTGAAGACGAACAGATTCGGGCCGCCTTCGCGCGTTAAGCGCAAAAAGCCGGTGTCGTAAAATTCAATCGTGCCGGTCACTTCCTCGTTGTTCTCAAGGCGAATGCGCACACGAACATCGTCATCTACGAGGCGTTTCAGGTACTTGGTTTCTTCAAACGTTGTGTCGGAAACCTTCGGTTTCGATTTTGCGCCCTTGCTGGCCACCGTCACGTCCTTTCCCAACAAACCATTATCGTATCAGGAAGCCCCGGTCGTTTTATGATGGTCGCTGCGGAATGAAAAAGACGCGCCAAAGCTGGAGCCGCGATTGGATCGCTGGTTTACAAGTGTAATGCGATTGCCGTCAACAAAAAATGAGGCTTAAATGCGGCTTCTGACAGTTCTGTTGGTTTTGCTTATGGAGCCGCTCATCCCTCCTTCGTTCTCCCAAGAGCCAATCGAACTGCACAGGAAACTCGATTCTAGAGTAGAGGCATACTCACTCCACTGCGAGAGTTTAGAGGATGCGTTGACCACCGTGGCGAGTGACTTCCAGATTCCCATGGGTATTCAATGGATCAGGGACACGCAGACCTCCCACCGGATAGACCAGTCGTGGAACCACGTCACCGCCTCGGAGATCATCAAATCGCTCGTCAGCGCCTACCCCGGATATGAGGTGCGAGTGGGGGATGTCGTCGAGATCCTACCGTCGGCGATAGACGATGAGCATGACTTCCTCCGCCTCAGAGTCCCGAGCTTTCAAGCGCGGAATAAGTGGATTGCGGAAGCTGACTCGACGCTTCATTATTTGGTAAAGCGGTTGGCGCGGCACCTGCCACCGCCTACCCCGGACGAGGGAGAAGCTGGCAGTTTTAGTGCTGGCCCAGGTGGGAACCTGCCCGTGAACGTCGAAGCGCTCGATGTTACGCTTCGGGAGATCCTCAATCGGCTAATCATTTCTGCCGGGCAGACCACATGGGTCGTGACGTATCCAGAGCACACTTCACTTATGCGAAACGGGTTGCGTCGCACAGCCTCCCGCGATTCCGGGAGCGTTTTTGAGGATGAAATTCAGCCTGTGTGGGTATTTGTTCCATGGCGCAGGCTCGGTGAGACGCTCAAGTAGACTTCTCGTCTCCAGGCTCGCTTCGGGGGTATCATGGTCGCTTCAGGATGACCACCCTCACACACCTCGAATGCAGCGTCTGCGCCAAGAAGCTGGATGCCGCCCAACCGCACAACCTCTGCGATTGTGGCGGGCCGCTGCTGGTTCGCTACGACCTGGAGAAGGCGCGCCAAAGCTGGAGCCGCGATTGGATCGCCGCCGGCTCGGCCAGCATGTGGCGTTACGCGCCGGTATTGCCTGTGAGCACGCCAACGTCGATCATTTCCCTCGGCGAAGGCTGGACACCGTTGGTGCGAACGCGCAAACTGGGCGCCCGCCTTGGCGCTTCCGATCTGTGGGTGAAGGATGAAGGCATCAACCCTACCGGATCCTTTAAGGCCCGTGGTCTCTCCTGCGCCATCAGCAAGGCCCATGAACTGGGTATCAAGAAGATCGCGATCCCTTCGGCCGGGAATGCCGCCAGCGCCGCTGCCGCCT
>JBDTMC010000608.1:0-3766 GCA_039934475.1 Bryobacteraceae bacterium
ATGGTGGACGCAGCCATAGTTAGCGGTTTGCCGTACGACGCCGCGTTCTTTTTCGACGGGCCAGAGTCAGCAGGCGATTTTGTCCGGGAGTTCGCTGAACCCGGGGACGCCATTTTGTTTAAGGGTTCCCGTGGGACACACGTGGAAAAGGCCTTGGAAAGGTTCCTAGGCTAGCACCATGCTGTATTGGCTGCTTTACGAGACTCTCTTTCCGCACTTCAGCCCGCTACGCGTGTTTCAATACGTCACGTTCCGAACAGCCTTTGCCAGCCTGACGGCTTTGTTCATCGGCATCGTGTTGGGACCGTGGATGATTGACAAGCTGCGCGAGTTCCAAATTGGCCAGCACATCCGCGAGGATGGACCCAAATCGCATCAGAAGAAGGCCGGCACGCCCACAATGGGCGGCCTTCTGATCATCATTTCCATCATCGTTCCGACGCTGCTTTGGGCCAACCTTCGTAACCGCTATATCTGGATCGCGATGTTCAGCCTGGTGAGCTTCGGGGCAGTCGGTTTCTACGACGACTTCACGAAAGTGAAGAAGATGCGCAACCTGGGTTTAACCGCGCGCAAGAAACTGGCGTTGCAGATTGGCTCCTCACTGGTGATTGGTGTACTGCTGTTGTGGCTGCACGCAGTGGGTGTCTATTCCACCAGCATGAACGTACCGTTCTTCAAGAGTTTCCAGCCGGACCTGCTGGTTTCCACGTGGCTCCACAATCCGTGGACTTATCCGCTGGCATTTGTCTTCTTCCTCGGCTTTGTTGCTTTCGTACTTGTAGGATCGAGCAACGCCGTGAACCTGACTGACGGGTTGGATGGCCTGGCGATTGGACTCACCATCATCTCCGCGGGCGCGATGACGATTCTCTGCTACACCAGTGGGCATCGCCAGTTTGCCGAATATCTGGACCTGGCGCGTGTTCCGGGCGCGGCGGAATTGACCATTTTCTGCGCCGCCATGACGGGCGCATCAATGGGCTTTCTTTGGTACAACGCGCATCCGGCACAGATCTTCATGGGAGACGTCGGTTCATTGTCGCTGGGCGGCGCGTTAGGCACGGTGGCCGTATTGATCAAGCAGGAACTGCTGCTACCCTTCATTGGCGGTGTGTTTGTTTTAGAGGCGCTCTCAGTGATTCTGCAGGTGGGCAGCTTCAAGCTTCGCGGCAAACGCATTTTCAAGATGGCCCCCCTCCATCACCATTTCGAAGCACTGGGCTGGCAGGAGGCGAAGATTATCACCCGCTTCTGGATCGCCGGTCTTGTGCTGGCGCTCTTCGCTCTTACTACACTGAAGCTAAGGTAGACGAATTTGAACCTGAGCGGCGCTAACACACTGGTGGTGGGCATGGCGAAGTCCGGCATGGCCGCGGCTGCGCTGCTTGTGGCCCGCGGCGCCCAGGTGATGGCGACCGATCGAAAACCGGTGGACAACCTTACCGTACCCTTCCAACTGCAATCGCCCGACGTGTTTGAGGGCCGGGATCTCATCGTACTTTCGCCCGGCGTTCCAGCCGATCTGCCGGAGATCGAAGCCGCGCGCCAGAGGGGAGTGCCCGTGATCGGCGAGGTGGAACTGGCTTCGTACTATCTGAAAGGACCGATCCTCGGCATTACTGGTTCAAACGGAAAAACCACAACCACTGCTCTGACGGGTCACATTCTGAGCGAATGCGGCGTAGCCTGCCAGGTGGGCGGTAACATCGGAACGCCTCCCACCGCGATGGTGAATTCGTCGCGTGACGACCAGTGGAACGTGCTGGAGCTTTCCAGCTTTCAGTTGGAAACCGTGTCCACGTTCCGGCCGCGCATTGGAATCGCACTGAACGTCACTCCGAATCATCTGAACCGGCACCACACGTTCGAAGCCTACGCGGCAGCGAAGTCGCGGCTGTTTGCCCGACAGACGGAGAACGACTTTAAGATTCTGAATGCCGACGACCTGGTTTGCGTGAGTTATGCCGAGCTTGGCAAGGGCAACCCGGTATGGTTCTCACGCCGTGAGAGGGGAGACGGCGTCTGGTTTGACGGCACGAATATTGTGGCCGGTGGCGCGCCGCTGCTGCCTGCGAAAGAACTGCAGATCCGCGGGCTGCACAATGTCGAGAACACGCTGGCGGCCTTTGCGGCGGCGCTGCTGACGGGCGCAAACCCGGCCGGCGTCGCGGATGCGGCCAGCACTTTCGCAGGTGTGGAACACCGGCTGGAATATGTGGCGACAGTGCGCGGCGTGGATTTCTATAACGATTCGAAGGCTACCAGTGTTGACGCCACCGCGAAAGCCCTCGACGTGTTCGACCATGGTGTGTGGCTGATTCTGGGCGGCGAAGACAAGGGTGCTCCCTATACACCGCTCGCCTCGGGGTTGCACAGCAAGGCGCGCGCGGTGCTGACTATCGGCGCGGCCGCAGACAAGATCGCCCGCGACTTGGATGGAGTAGTGACCGTAGTGCACGCCGGCACGCTTGATCTCGCCGTGGCTGAAGCGTTCGCGCAAGCGCAGCCAGGCGACACCGTTTTGTTGGCGCCGGCCTGTGCCAGCTTCGACCAGTTCAGCAGCTACGAGCATCGCGGCCGGGCATTCAAAGAGATTGTCGCGGCGTTGCAGGGGGGAGCTTCCCATGGCGCGTGAACGAACCGATTGGATTCTGTTTCTGGCAATCATCACCATGGTGGCTTTCGGCCTGGTGGTGGTTTACAGTGCGTCATCCGTAGTCGCCGAAGTGAAGTATCACGAGACGAGCCACTTCTTCCTGGTGCGGCAGGTGGCGGCGGCCATCGTCGCGCTTGCCGTGATGATGTTCCTGAAGAAGATCGACTATCGGGATCTAAACACTTCCGGCTGGGCTTTCGCTTCGCTCGGCGTGGTGCTGATGATGCTGGTGGCGGTCTACGTGGCTGACCCGAAAGTCCATCGCTGGTTCCACTTCGGCCCGATGCAGTTGCAACCCTCCGAATTCGCCAAGCCGGCACTGGCGATATTTCTGGCATACTTCATCACCGCGCGATCGAAATCAATCAACCATCGCGGGACGCTGCTTCCGGCAGCGCTTTCCGTTGTGGTTCTGGCGCTGACGGTTGTGGTGGCAGACTTTGGAACGGCTGTTGTTCTCATCGCCACCGCGGGCGCCGTACTCTATGTAGCGGGCATGGAACGCCGCTACTTCGCGGTCGCAATAGCCGTTACCTTGATGCTGGCCGGCGTCGCCGTGGCGAGCAAGCCGTACCGCCTCAAACGTGTCATCGACTATTTCGATCCGGAGTACAAACTGCTGACGCTGATGGACAAGCAAGGGAAGATCAAAGCGTACGCCAACAGCACGTTGTCGCCGCGCGATAGCGGCTATCAAGGTCTGCAATCACGCATCGCAATCGGCACCGGTGGGGCGCTTGGCGTCGGCCTGATGCAGGGTAAACAGAAGATGCTGTATCTGCCGGAAGCGCATACGGACTTCATCTACGCGGTAGTGGGTGAGGAACTGGGCTTCCTCGGCTGTAGCGCTCTTCTGGCGGGCTTTCTTACGATTATGTGGCGCGGACTGCGACTGTTCCAAAACGCGCCCGACAGCTTTGGGCGTTACCTCGCGCTGGGCGTGACCACATCGGTAGTGGTGCAGGCGCTGATCAATATGAGCGTTGTGCTTGACATGGGCCCTACGAAAGGTATCCCGCTGCCGATGATCAGTTATGGCGGCAGTTCCGTACTGAGCACGCTCATCTCGCTGGGGCTGCTGCTCAGCGTGAGTGAGCGCGCCACGGA
>JBDTMC010000609.1:0-3752 GCA_039934475.1 Bryobacteraceae bacterium
ACTTCCTGCTGCCACAGGTATTCGCCGACTACTAGCAGCAGATTCCTGGAATCGAGATCGACTCCGAAATCCAGGAAGCGCTTCGCTCGATCGATGTGGAAGCGGCGCACCACGACGGCGAAATCCGCGATGCCGAGGGCGCACACCACGGTGGAGATCACGGGAAGTCCCGCGTCACGGCAAGCGTCGCGGATGTCACGTTGCTCAGCTTGATCGAGTTCCATCGGGTCGCCGAAGATGTCGATGGTGTCGAAGCCAATCTCCTTCGTCTTGCGAATGCCGTCGAGGTGGCTGACGGGGGAGCCCAGCCAGGCGGAACTGATCAATCCGAGTTTCACTGCCACTCCTTGGTGATTTCGTCGATGGCCACAGGGCGATGCTCGTCCAGCGACCGGTAGCATGCGTCCACCAGGGCCATGGTACCGAGATTCTCGCGCCCGTTGTTGGCCGGTTCCCTCTGGTCGTGGATGGCGTCAAATAGCTCGCCCATTGGTCCGGCGAAGGCGTCGGGAAACCACGTCTCCTTCCATTGCGGAGCAAGCCACAGACCAGGGTTCTTTTTAGTAGAGAAGCGAATGGTGCTGGCAGCCGCGTTCGGGTACTCGGGCCACCCGATAGTGCCTTGGGCCACACCATCGGTGCCTTCCACGCGCCAGCGAATCCACAGGTCCGCGGCGGCGCCTTCGCGCGCGGGCCCGGCCCACACGTCGTCCCACGCGGAGGCGCGCAGGCCATTGGCGTATTCAAGGATGTAGAGGGCGATGCCGTCACGGTGAGGGAACTGCGTGCGAGGATCGGTGCGGGCGCTGCAGTACACCGATTCGGGAGTGCCAAACAAATAACGAAAGGTATCCAGATGATGGATGCTCATCACGAGCAGAGTAAGGCGGTTGTAATCGCGAACCCACGGCTGCCAGTGCGGTATGGCGCGCATTTCGATAGTGGCCAGAACCGGCTCTCCCAGGTCGCCTCGCGTGAGCAGAGTCTTTAGCGCCCGGATGCTCTGGTCATAGCGCATGTTCTGATTGATGGCGAGCGGGATGCCGGCCCGTTCGCAGGATTCCACGGCGCGCCGGGCCTCCGCGTAGTTCATGGCGAGGGGTTTTTGCGCCAGAATTCCTTTGAGGTGCGGCGCATGGGCGCAGGCATGTTCGATGATCTCGAGTTGGGCGTGCGGCGGGACGGCGATGTCGAGGACCTCGATCAAAGGATCGGCCAGAAGTTCCTGCCAGGTCTCATGCACACGGGGGATGGCGCGGAGAGCGGCTGCGGATTGCGCTTGCGCAAGCGTGCGGGAGGCGATGGCGGCCACCGGGAAGCCGGCGTTTTGGTAGGCCACCAGTTGGACATCGCGGACGATGAAACCGGCCCCAATGACTCCGATCGTGTAGCGGGCTTTCGGCGGCGGCGGCATGTGCGCCAGTTGGAGATCCATAGCTTTGAAATTGGATTCAGCATATCATTCGGTCATGACTGTCTCAGACGAAATGGTTACTACCGGCTTTGTATTGGAGGGCTATGAGATCACTCGCACCCTCGGCCTGGTGCGGGGGATTGTAGTCCGATCACGCTCGATCTTCGGGACGATTGGCGCCAGCTTGCAGACGATCGTTGGCGGAAACATCACCCTGCTGACTTCGTTGTGTGAGAAGACTCGTTCCGACGCGTTCCATCTGATGCTGGCCCACGCCGGCGAGTTGGGCGCGAACGCCGTGATTGGCGTGCACTACGATGCCACGGAAGTGATGCAGGGCGTCACCGAAGTGCTGGCCTATGGCACGGCCGTAGTAGTGCGCTTGAAAAAGACCTAACCGATCCCAAGTCTATTTCTTGGGGATGTCGAACAGGTTCTTGCTGAGGTCGTCCGGGTCCAGATCGCAGTGTGCGCCGCCCTTAGGAACATCCACCTTCGCGGTCCACAGGATGGCGTTGATTAACAACTGGCGGAACTCCGGGACGCCCCAGTTCTTGTGCACGTGCAGACCTGTGAAGCCGAAGCCGCGCCCTCCGTCCGCCCGCTCCGTGGCCCAGGCGAGCACTTCGCGATTAGGCGCGTCCTTGGGGAGCATCGACGTCAGGATCGGCGTCACCCTTTTGTCTCCTTCCTGAAAACGCATGCGGTAATACCACTCGTCTCTCAGTTGGAAGCTCTGCCAGCCGCGGGAGATGGGATGGTCCGGCGTGGCCTTCACTAAGTCGGCGTCGTTGAACGGGTTCGTGGAATAGGGCCGCTCGTAGTAACCCCCAAGCCATTCCAGGAATTGCGATCCAGCTGCTTCCTTCGGCACCTCGACGGCGTAATGCAGGCACGCGAGTCCCACTCCTTTGCGCATCAGTTTGCCGATAGTAGCCAGGCGATCGCCTTTCAGAATGGGATGGTGGTCTCCTCCATCCATGTACAGGACGATGGCGCTTGCTCCCTCGAAGACGGACTCGTCTTCGGGCCATCCACCGTTGACCACCACTGCATCACTCACGCCGTTCTGCTTCAGGAACTTCGCAAGCAGGATGCAGCCGGCTTTGTATTCGTGGTCGCCGGGACCATGGCTTTGAGTGCCGGCGACGAGGACGATCTTCACCGGAGGCGCCGCGCAGAGCTATGCGGCGGCGAGGCACACGGATAGTAAAACGCGGCGCGTCAGCATGCCGGATTCCTAGACCTTCGGCAGTTCCCAGCCCTTGCGGCGCTCGGGATCGACGAGCCGGTTCGCTTCGGCATCGCCCACAAAGAGCTCCGCTTCGGGATCCCATGTCAGCTTGCGTTGCAGCCGGCGCGTGATATTCGCGAGATGGCAAAGGCTCGCGGTGCGGTGTCCAATCTCCACGTCGGCGTGCGGCCGTTCGCGCGTGGGGATGCAGTCCAGCCAATTCTTCATGTGATACTGCGCCTGCCACAGCGCGCGCTTGTCATGCCACTTGTCGATCTCTTCCTGCGGCGGTAGTTCCAGGGTCACGCCCGGCGCGTCGATCTTG
Source organism: Bryobacteraceae bacterium (assembly GCA_039934475.1). Lineage (GTDB taxonomy): Bacteria > Acidobacteriota > Terriglobia > Bryobacterales > Bryobacteraceae > JBDTMC01. Next base: position 2,974 of record JBDTMC010000609.1, read on the forward strand.
AAGTTATTGCGCCAGATGTCGATTTGTCCCTTCTCGCCTATAAAGCGGCCGCCACCCATCAGGTCAGTGGGCGCGGGCAGGTTGAGGTGGACCCTCACTCCATTGGCGTAACGGAAGCCGATAGAACCGAAGTTTCCGCCACCCGGCCAGTTGGCGTAGGCGGCGTTAGTTGAGCTTTCCATGGGCCACAGTTCCACCGGACCAGTGGCGTCCATTCCCAGCGCCCACTGAATCTGATCGAGACCGTGCGCGCCCCAGTTGGTCATCTCACCGCCAGAGAAGTTAGCCCAGCCCATCCATCCGCGGTGCGCCTGCTGGTTGTACGGCCGCAAGGCAGTCTGCCCCAGCCACACATCCCAGTTCATCCCCTCCGGCAGGGGATCTTCCGGCGTGTTCGCGGGAAGCAGCGCCGCCGAGGGATACTCCACACCTTGCACCAGCTTGATCTTCCCCAGGCCGCCAGTTCGCACCAAACGGCAGGCAATCTGGTTCATCTCCATGGAACGCTGCTGGGTGCCTACTTGGAAAACGCGCTTCGTGTTGCGGGCCACCTTCAGCAGCACCTTGCCTTCGGCGATGTTCAGCGTGAGAGGCTTTTCGGCGTAGACATCCTTGCCCGCTTGACAGGCGTGAATGCTTGGCAGGGCGCGTGCGTGATCCGTGGTGGCGATAATGACGCCGTCGATGTCTTTGCGATCGAGAATTCGACGGTAGTCGTTATATAGATTCCAATCCGCCTTGCGTTTCGCCGCCGCCGTCTCGCAGCGCTTGAAGTCGCA
>JBDTMC010000610.1:0-3725 GCA_039934475.1 Bryobacteraceae bacterium
TTTGTATTTACAGTAGCTTACAGGGGTCGGAAAATCATGCCAGCCCCATTTTTCGAGCCTGACCACTTGCGCCACGGACTGCTAGAACTCGCGTACATACGGGAGGTGTTCGTCTTCAAAAGGATAGTTACTCTTCGGCGTCCACGGATTCTTCGGATACCTCATCCATAGATAGCGCCAGGCGCGCTCGGCGGCTTGCGCCGTCTGTTTTGTGGCGCAGCCGTAGCGCTGAGAACGAAGGGCGTAGTGGAGCGCTTCGGGGACTCTCGGATCTTCGGGTGCGTCCTTCGCCCACTGCATGGTCTCCCGCAAGAAATAGTCTGGCGCGCTTCCCCGTTCGGCGAGAGCCGTCCTCTCCCGCAGTGCGGCGCGACGGTGGTCTATCGAGAGGAACGCCGCCCCGGGAGCTGTTTCGGGGTCCAGTCTAGGTTTCAACGGGAATCGAAGCCCCGGCAAGGCGCTGCGGGCATCGAGTTCCACGTTCATGTCCACCGGGCACCACCAGTTGTCGCGATAGTCGTCAATACGTCCCGGCGCGGTGGCGCGCGGCGCCCTTGGGTGTGGCGAGATAAGTACGCAGATAGCCCGACCTATCAGCGCCTGCGGCCCTCAGGAGCCTGGCCAGGGGTACGCTGGTGTCTTCGTCAGCCAGCAGCAGCGCGCGGGTGAAGACGCTTATAAGGACATCGCTCCGATGGTAGTCGGGGATGCCGTTGGAGAAAACAATCTCACGGAGCGTTTGCTGGGGCGCTTGCTCATTGAGGATCTTGATTGAGTCGCGGTCGAGCAGATCTTTGCCGCTGGCGCGCTCGGCGATTCGATGTTCCAAATAGTCTTCATCCGGTCGCTCCTCGGTGTTTGCGTCGTAGGTGAGCATGAGGGGACGGCGCGCGGCAAACGAAAGGAATTCGGCGAGGGTCGGCGCGTTGCGCATGCGGAGACCGCGAAACAGGTTGACCGAGGACTTTGGGAGCGTAAGGGCGAGGATGCGGTCAAGTTCCGCGCGCAGTTCCGCCTTGGATGTACCATCGCTGAGCAGAGACAGACGATAAAACGCGGCAGTTTCGAAAGCCGGGTCAGCGGGCGGCAGCGCGGCCGAGGCGACGATCAGATCATCAATTCCCGGGGTAGTAGATGCGGCGTGGCGGAGCGCTGCCACCAGCCAAGCTTTACTGTGGGTCTGCTGCCAGCGTTCCAGCGCGTGGTCGTAGGAGTTGCTGTCGAGAGACTGGAAGGTATGAATCCAGTCGCTCAAGTCGTCGGACTGCAGAGCCGGCGAATGGGAGCGGATAAAGCCGTCGTAGAGACTGGTGTAGTCCCAGAGTTCCTCCCGCCAGCCGCGAACGGAGCTGCCGGAGGCCATGCTGGCTGAGTTCGTGAAAGTAGCCCTCATCCCGCTGCTTGAGAATGACGCGGCGCAGCAGGACCGTGGTCATGGCGTGAAGGCGGGGGTCGCGACTGGCGAGGAGATCCCTTGCGGCTTTTTCGGCGAGATCTTTTGAGCGCCCATCGACGGCCGCACGAGCAAGCGTCCTCACCACAAGATAGGGCGCGATCCACTGCCAGGGGGAGCTGGCGTCGGTGGCGATGGCTCTGAAAGCGGCCACCGCCTCATTGTGTTGACCGGCGTAGAAGTGCGCGGCGGCGATCTGATAGGCGCGGTCGCTCCGAAGCAACGGTGGCAAGGCTTGGCCTGCCGGAGGCGGTATCGCAGGCGTTTTGCCGTCGCAGTTATGGAACACCATATCCTGAGCGTCGCGCCAGGAACGAAGGGCCGCGCTCTGGTAGCCGAACCTCGCGGCGCGCTCCCTCAGCGTTAGAACGGCGGTCTGGTAAGCGTCGTCGGCGCAATTGAGGAAGAAGTCATTGGTTGGCGGAGCGTAGGCATAGCGGTCGCCGGTGACGGGGTTTGGGGCATGCGGAACCGCGCTTGGGACTTTGTGGCGAATTTTTTCCCATTTGCCAGGCCAATCGGTGGCAGTGTTGTCCCATTGGCCGGTCTGGCGGTCCTTCCAATATTCGCGAACCTGCTGGCGCTCGTCGGCACTAAGCGGGTGGTCTTGCAGGTAGCGATAGGCGATGACGAGGTAGGAGCGTGCATAGGTCGGCTGGAGGATGCCAAGTTCACCGGCAAGGTACCGGGTGCGAGGAAAATCCGGATGCCGCGCGAACGTAAAGACGGCTTTGGGAAAACTCGGTGAGCAGGCGATGGCGAGGGCAAGGGTGAGGATGGAGGCTGCGAGAACAGCAACTAGGGGTTTCATTGGATGGTGTTTAGAACTGAACGCAGTAGTGTCTCTGTCCACTCTCCGTAGGGGAAGATGTAGCGGCGGGTGTAGGCGCCCTTGGCCAACGCCAGGCCTTCGGTGGACACTCCGATGGCGGCTTGGCAGCGTGGATTCGGAAAGTGGCCGCCGGAACGAAGCAGGGTCTCGGCGGCGGCCGCGCCGGAGCCCATTTCGAAGGCCATGGGCACGACTTCGTTCACAGGGAGGATGTTGAGCCAGGTTTGCGGGGCGCCGCACCAGGAGACCAGCGCCGTGATGGAGAGGAACTGGCGCGGGCCGAGCGCTTGGCGGACGTCCTTCAGCACGGCTGAGTAGAAGGCGCGCTCAGAGAGGCGGGCATCGAAGTCCACTTGCAGAGCGTCGGCATTCACGAGGCGCGCCGTCTGGACAATGGCGGCGGCGGTGCGGTCCCGTTGAGCGTGGGTGAGCACTACCGGAACGACGGGACCTTCGATGCGGACTACAGCCATGCGAAAAGTTCCGGGCTTGACTTGGAGAGGCTGGAAGCGAGGGGTGACAAAGGCTTTGCCGGCAGCAAGGGTGACGGTTGAGGCGAGGAAGGCGACTCCGGCGCGGGCGGGAAGGCTGCGGAGGTCAGAGGGGCGTTCCCAAACCCATAGCATGAGGGGCGGCGGCGCCGTTGCATCGCTCAAGAGTAAGAGCGACGCGAGTAAGTAAAACGCGGGCACTGGGTGTCCGCACTTAGTATACGCCGCCTGCGCTCCAACAAGAAATCTCGATCTAAAGCTACGGCATTTCCGTACCGATAGACGGCATGGAGGAGGATTTCCCGAATCTTGGGTTCAACAGGGGGTGCATGGTAAGATCCGAGGAGAAGCCCCATTTCGCTTTCGTCGTGCCGGATCGTAGGAGCACCACACTTCCCGACAATTACGTATGTATAACGCATTCTTCGGTTTGAGCGAAAATCCGTTTAGTTTGAGCCCGGATCCGGCGTTTCTGTACCGGAGCGCGCAGCATGAGGAGGCGCTGGCGAATCTGGTGTACGGCGTACAGAGCCGGAAGGGCTTCATTGTCCTGACGGGGGAGGTGGGCACCGGCAAAACAACGATGCTGGAGTGCCTGCGCGACTATCTGGATACGCAGTACATTGAGTTTGCCTTCCTGTTTAATTCGCGTGTGAACGTAGAGCAGTTCTTCGAGATGATTGCCTACGACCTGGATCTGCGGTGCACTCGGACTTCAAAGACCGAGGTCCTGTTTGCGTTGAATCACTTGCTAATTCAACAGGCGAACGAGGGCCGGACGACGGTGCTGATTGTGGACGAAGCACACAATCTGGACTGGGAGGTACTGGAGGAAATCCGGCTACTGGGCAACCTGGAGAACCCGCGCATCGGAAAGCTAATTCAAATCATTCTGGCGGGGCAGCCGGAGTTGGAGCGGAAGCTGGATGCACCGGATCTGCGCCAGTTG
>JBDTMC010000611.1:0-3677 GCA_039934475.1 Bryobacteraceae bacterium
TACGGTTCTTCCGCAGCGGCGCCGGGTAGGCGTAAGCGGACACCGGGCTCTCATTGCCGGCCTTGTCCACGGCCTTCACGCCGACCACAATGTCGTCGATGTTTACGTTCGGCAGAGTGTATTCATGCACGTCGCCGACAAACGTCTCGCTCTCCCAAAAGGGCGAAAGTGTGGAGCGCATCACGATGGCGAAGCCCAGTAAGTCCTCCGCTGGCTTCTGATCCTTCCACTTCAACACCGCGTCATAGCCGGACTTCCCGCGCGCCAGATCCGGTGACACAACCATCGTGCCGGTAACTTCGGACTTCGTTTCCTTCATCACGTCCGGAGACGCCGGAGCCCAACCGAGAGACGCCGCGGCCGCTGCATTCACACGCGCGACGCTCGCCGCATAGGCCGGAGAAGCATTGGCGAACGTGTCGGTGGACGTATGCTGGTTGGCGAAGAACTCCGCCGGCGTAGTGAACCGCACCGCGCCGAACCCTTCATTCGCGAACGGCGTATGATCGCCGCCGCGGCCAAACCGGTCCGCGCGAAACACCGTGTTTACGCGCATCGACGGCACGTAGCGCTCTCCCGTCTGCTTCACATATCGCGCCATCGAGCGTGCCGGCGAATCGTTGGGATCGTCTGAGAAGACATTCACCACGGAGTCCGCATGGCGCCCGCTTCCGCCGACATCGTTCCCAACGATATCGTTGTTCAGCACCGCGTCAATGATCTGCTTCGCTTCTTTCGCTTTTCCCGCGTACAACGTGGCCCCCACTAATCCCTGCTCCTCGCCGGCAAAAGCAATGAATACGAGTGTCTTCTCAAACTCCATCTGGCTCATCACGCGTGCCAGTTCCATAGTCACGGCAACACCGCTGGAGTCATCCGAGACGCCGGGCGCCACTGGATTCGCCGCGCTCGCCTCGTTGTCCATCACGTCCTCACCCTTCTCGTTCTTCTTGCGAATGATGTTCAGCGAGTCGTAGTGGCCCGACACGATAAGGTGGCGCTCCTTCTGAGAGGTGCCCGGCAACACCGCTACCACATTGCGCAGTTCAATGTCGCGTGTCACTCGCCCCTGCTTCTTCACCCTGTAAGTGTCAAAGCTCACTTCCAGGCGCGGACTGTAACCCTTCATCTCCTCCAGGATCCACTGCGCTGCCGGAGCCGCTCCGTCCGACACCGTGTTGCGCGTTCCAAAGCTCTCCAGCTTCTTCATCGTCTCCGCAATGCGTTCCTCGGAGACGGCATCAACTACGCGCTTCACCTCGGGATTGATCGCCTTGTATTGAGCGGCCGCGGAACCGCACAAAAGTATCGCCACTACTGTCGAAATGCGTATTCGACGCGGGACAACCCTTAGGTACATAGGGCCACAGTGTAACGCGTTTGGGGCATCACGCCGCAAGCAAGGCGCTGAGCAGCCGCGACGCCACTTGCTTCCCACGCTCTCCCACCTCGCCGATGGGCCCCACACAGCTCGGGCAGCCAGACTCGCAAGGACAACGGGCAATCAGTTCCGCCGCGCCATTCAACAAGTTGCGGACCCCCTGAAACAGCGGCTCGCTCTGTCCGATGCCGCCGGGATAGGCGTCGTACAGGTACAAATTGGGTTCGAATTTCGCTGTGTCCTGGATATCTTCGGTCACCGTCACGCCCAGATCGCGCGGGTCGCACATCAACAGCAGGGCGGCAATCGTGCGCAACGCATTGCCCAAACCAACCACGCCGTTCTGCTTTTCCGTCGGCGTCAAGTCGCCGAACTGCGCCAGAAACGCCTCGGAGAAATGAACCCAAAACGACGTTGTATGCATTTCCTGTTCCGGCATGGAGAGGTTGCCGGCGCCCACGTTTTCCAGCGTGTAGAACTTCACCTTCTTGAAACCCACTACCTGCCGGTTCACACGAACATCGCCAAAGTGCGCCTTCGCCGAGGCCAACGGACTCACCCCGGCTTCCTCTAGAATCTTCACCTGCGTATAGTCGATGGCATCCGTAAAATAGTCGCACTCCACCTGCCGAACGTACGCCTTACGCTGCTCATAATCAAACTTTTCTACCTGGTACTGCCGCGCATCGTGAAGGTAGATCGCCTTCTCATGTAACGTGGTAAGCGCATTCGGAAAGGAGACTTCCGCGATCACCTTCGGCTCCGATGTTGTGTCGATCACAACGAAATTGTCGCTGGTGACTGCGCGCAGACTGACCGCGTCGGCCGGATATGTGTCAGACGTCCAATGCCACGCGCTACCCGATTGCTGTAGGAAACCCAATTCCTTGAGGAATGTGCAAAGCTCGCCGGTCTCATGCGGACCAAACTTCTCGCCTTCGCGAATCGGCAATTCAAAAGCCGCGCACTTCATGTGGTTCAGCAGGATCTCCAGATTGTCTGGATTGATGTACGCGCGTTCTGGTGTGCTCTCAAAGAAATAGTCAGGGTGCTCCACGATGTATTGATCGAGCGGCGCACTGCTCGCCACCATAACTGCCAGCGACGTCGTGTTACGCCGTCCCGCGCGTCCCGACCGTTGCCAGGTAGACGCCACCGTACCCGGATAACCCGCCATGACCACCGAATCCAGCGACCCGATGTCGATCCCAAGTTCCAGCGCATTCGTGGCCACGACGGCCCGGATCTCACCGCTCCGTAGTTGACGCTCAATCTCCCGGCGCTCCCGCGGTAAATAGCCGCCGCGGTACCCGCGCACCGCCCCCGGCGGCACAGTTGTCCGTTCACAGGCGTCCTTGATGTAGGTAAGCAGTAGTTCAGTCGCCAGGCGATTGTTGGCAAACACCAGCGTCTGCTGTCCGCGGCCCACCAGTTCCATCGCCAGTCGGCGCGATTCATGCAGATAGCTACGCCGGATGCCAAGCTGACGGTTCACTACAGGCGGGTTATAGAAAATGAAATACTTCTCGCCTGCGGGCGCGCCATTGCGCTCCACCAACTCCACTTGCGTCTCAGTCAGCCGCTCCGCCAACTCCTTTGGGTTGCCGATGGTGGCCGAGGAACACAGGAAGATCGGCTTTGAGCCGTAGAACTCGCAGATCCGTTTCACACGCCGGATCAGGTTGGCGAGATGGCTGCCGTACACACCGCGATAGTAATGCAGTTCGTCGATGATGAAATATTGCAGGTTCTCAAACGCTTTTGCCCATTTCGTGTGATGCGGCAGAATACCACTGTGCAGCATGTCGGGGTTAGTGAGAACAATGTTGGCGCGCTCGCGAATGGCGCGGCGGGCGTCCTGCGGGGTATCGCCGTCATAGGTAAAGGCCCGCAGATCGGCCCCTGTGCCTTCGACAGCCTTCTGCAGCTCTTGAAGTTGATCTTCCGCCAGAGCCTTAGTCGGGAACAGGTAGAAGGCCCGCGCCCCGGGCGCGGCCAGCATCTTATTCAGGACTGGCAGGTTGTAGCACAGCGTCTTGCCACTTGCCGTGGGCGTCACCACCACTACATTCCGTCCAGAGGCGGCGATCTCATACGACTCGCGCTGATGGACGTACAGTTGGCGAATGCCACGCGCATTCAGGGCTTCCCGCAGCCTGGGATCCAGATCCGCTGGTAGATCGGCATATTCGGCCGCTCTCTCGGGCTGGTGGCGGATTGCCCGCACGGGCGAGTCCGGCGAGGCCATCCACTCCTGAAACCGGCTCAGGGCGCCTTCCAGACCGCTCGGACGGGC
>JBDTMC010000612.1:0-3675 GCA_039934475.1 Bryobacteraceae bacterium
TGCTGCCACTCAATGCGATGACCTACCCGTCCAGTCACAGGGTACGGCGCAATGACCGGCTCTATCAATCAGGCCAAGGCCCTAGAAACTGGAGCGAAAAGCCTTACCAGAGCTTGCACTGGCTCGCTTCCGGACGCACCATCGGGTCGCCCTGCTTGCAGCCGAAGGCCTTGTGGAACTCAGGCATGTTCTGCAGCGTTCCATTCGCACGGAAGTGCGGCAAAGGGTGCGGATTGGTGTTCAATTGCAGGCGCACCGCTTCGGCGCGATACTCGGCGCCCCACACCCGCGTGAAGGCCAGGAAAAAGCGTTGCTCCGGCGTGAAGCCATCCATCACCGGCGGCTCCGGCTTGCCTTTCAGGCTCCGCTGCCACGCCTTGTAGGCCAGTTTCAGCCCACCCAGGTCCCCCATTGCCTCGCCTACCACCAGCTTCCCATTGTGGTGCTGGCCGTTGCCGACGTCGAGGGTGTCGAACTCATTGATCACACACGCGGCGCGCTCTTCGAACTTCTTCCGGTCGGCCGGGGTCCACCAGTTCTTTAGGTTGCCCTGGGCGTCGAACTTCGAGCCCTGGTCGTCAAAACCGTGTCCCATTTCGTGACCAATCACGGCTCCGATGGCGCCATAGTTCAGAGCATCGTCCGCGGTCATGTCGAAGAACGGAAACTGCAGAATTCCGGCCGGAAAAGCGATCTCGTTCATCACCGGGCTGTAGTAGGCGTTCACCGTGGGCGGTGTCATGCCCCAATCGTTGCGATCGACCGGCTTGCCGATCTTCGCCAGGTTGTAGGCGCGGCTATGGCGGTTCGTGCTGAGGATGTTTTCGAAGAAGTGGTCCCCGCTGACGCTAACGGCAGAGTAATCGCGCCAGTGATCGGGATAGCCGATCTTGGGGACAAAAGCGTTCAGCTTGGCCACGGCTGCCTCGCGTGTCGCCGGCTCCAGCCAGTCCGCCGCCGCCAGTTCCTCGCGCAGCGTGGCGCGCAAGTTCTCCACCAGTTCATTCATCCGCCGTTTGGCATCTGGCGGGAAGTATTTCTTGACGAACATTTCGCCCAGCGGGTCGCCCAGGCTGCGGTCGGTCATATCCGTGCACTTTTGCCAGCGCGGCAACTGTTCCTTCACCCCTGTCAGCACGGTTCCATCGAAAGCAAAATCCTCATCGACCAATGCCTTGGAGAGGTATTCGGCGGAGGCCTTTACCACGCGCCACCGCAGCCACATCTTCCAGTCCTCCAGCGGCGTCTTCGTGAGTTGCAGGTTCATTTTCTTAAGAACCTCCGGCTCGCCAACGTTAATCGGGGCCGTTTCCGATACGCCTAAACCGCCGAAAAGCGGCTTCCAGTCGAAGTCAGGCGTCAGCGTGGCGAGGGCGGCGAAATCCATCTTGTGGTACCGGGCGTAAGGGTCGCGCCGCTGGACGTTGGTCATCGTCGCTTCCGCAATCGACGTCTCAAACGTAAGGATTTTGGCCGCCGCCGCTGTAGCTGCTTCCGGTTTGTCACCCATCAGTGCCAGCATCCGTGCGACGTGCTTGACGAATTCATCGCGAACATCTTTCGACTTCTGGTCGTCCTTGAAGTAGTAGTCGCGATCGGGTAACGACAAAGCGCGCGCGCCGACGTTGGCGATGACTTCCTTGGAGTTCTTTAAATCCTGCCCGGAAAATACGGCGAAGACGCCCGCCGCGCCGTCCACTGACAATGCGGCTACCTGCGCTGAAAGCTCCTTCGTCGAGGAGATGGCGGCGATGCGGTCCAGGAAGGGCTGCAAAGGTTTCGTGCCGAGTGTCTCGATGGCTGCGGTGTCCATGCAACTGGCATAGAAATCGCCCACCTTTCGCTCATTGGTTCCCGCGGCTGCCTTCTGCGTAGAACCCGCCTCAAGGACGGTCCGCAGCCTCTCCCGGTTGCCTTCGCGGAGCACCTGGAAGCTCCCCCACGAGGAGTAACGCGCCGGAATCGGATTCTTATCCAGCCAGCCGCCATTGACGTAACGCCAGAAATCGTCACACGGTTTGCACGTGGGATCCATGTTCGCCCGGTCGAAGTTGGAGCGTGGCGGTTCTTCAGCCAGGGCGCACCCGGCAACGGCGAGAAATACGAGCGCGGGGAGTTTCATAGTTTCTACTCCAGTATTTCACGGCTTACGGACAACCGATTTGATCGGTACCCAGACTTCGGCGCGACATTCAGGTAGTATGCGAAGACAGAGAGTCATCAAATGCTGCGAATCTTCCTTCTCGTTGTCTGCGCCGCCGGATTGCAAGCGCAAAGCGCCGACGAGGCTGCCGTGCGCGCGGTGGTTCAGAAATATGTGGACGCGCGAGAGCACCAGGATGCGAAAGCGGTGGAGGCGCTGTTTACCCCCGACGCCGATCAACTGACTACTTCCGGAGTGTGGCGGCGCGGCCGTGAGGAGCTGGTGAAGGGAGCGATGGCTTCGTCCCAGCGAACCGGCGGCACGCGCACTATTGCCATTGAGGTGGTCCGATTCCCCATCAAGGGTGTAGCGATCGCCGATGGGCGCTATGAGATAGCGGGCGCGACAGAGACCCGTAAAATGCGGACGACGTTCGTCATGACCAAGACTCGCGACGGGTGGCGGATTTCAGCGATTCGCAATATGCTGCCGGCGCCTGGCGTCCTCACCCGCTGAAGGCTTCTTGCTAACCTGATTAGTTCATGAGGTCATCGTTCGTCTGCGCCTTCCTATTGCTTTTGTCGATCCTCTCCGCAGCCTATGCGCAGGACAACTACGAGATTCAGGTGTACGGCTCTGAGACCGTAGCCAAAGGCGCCACGATGGTGGAGTCCCACTCCAACTTCACGTTCGAGGGCAGCAAGAAGACCACTGACGGAACGCTCCCCACAAACCATCAATTCCACGAAACCATCGAGATCACTCACGGGTGGAACGACTGGTTTGAAACGGGCTTTTACATTTTCCTGTCGGAACAGAGCGGCGTCGGTTGGCGATGGGTGGGCGACCACATCCGGCCCCGCGTGAGAATTCCCGAGAAGTGGAAGTGGCCGGTCGGCGTCAGTCTCTCTACTGAGATTGGTTACGTCAGCCCGCTATTCAGCAAAGACACCTGGACGTGGGAGATCCGGCCGATCGTCGATAAGGACATTGGTAAGCTGTACCTGAGTTTCAATCCCGTTCTAGGCCGTTCCTTCCACGGTCCGGCGATTGCCCAGGGACTGGATTTCTCGCCAAACGTGAAAATCGGCTATAAGGTCATCCCCCGCGTGGCCGCTGGTTTCGAATACTACGGCACACTGGGTTCGTTGCATGGTTTCGACCAGTTTGGCAGCCAGTCGCACCAGTTCATTCCCTCCGTCGACCTGGACTTTGGCCCTAACTGGGAGTTCAATTTCGGAGTAGGCGTTGGTGTCACCCACAACACGGAACATTTACTGATCAAGATCATTTTGGGCCGCCGCTTTGGACGCAAGGCGTGAACGAGCCCCGCGGCGTGGCAAGACAGAGCCTCTTTGTTACGCTGGAGGTTAGCAAACCGGCCCATCCATGAAGTACCTCGTCTTTACCCTGCTGATTGCTTCGGCACTACCGGCGCAACAACCTGCCTTCCACGCCGATTCCACCGATGTGCTGGTCGATGTCGTCGTCCGCGACAAAAAGGCCCGGCTCATGCGGAATCTCACGAAGGC
>JBDTMC010000613.1:0-3657 GCA_039934475.1 Bryobacteraceae bacterium
CGGCAGCACTACGGGTTTGTGAGCATGATCGCCAATTACATCCAGCGTCGCATTGATGAGGGTGCTTTGCGCCAAGTCGATGCTGGAATTGCGGCGAATTCGTTTATCGGAATGGTGTCGCAATATGCTCAGCGCTCCATCATTCACAAGTGCATTGAGGAGCCGGTCGATCCGGACACAGTAGTCCCAACCATGGTGCGCATCTTCCTCGACGGAATGCGCCGGCAGAGTTGAGTAACCACATATGAAAGTCCTTCTTATAGGTAGTCTCTCGTTAGTGCTGCTAGTGCCGGCCGGATGTTCGCGGCAGCAGGATCAGAAGAAAGTGGAAGCCGCTACCGCGCCGGAGCCGATTGCGATTCGGGTGGCAGCGGCGGAGATGCGCGTGGTGGAACGATCGGTTCCAGTCACAGGCGCGCTGTATCCCGATGAGAGCGTCACCGTTAGCGCGGAGGTGCCGGGCCGGGTACTCGCTGTCAATTTCGATTTCGGCCAAAGTGTGCGCAAGGGACAAGTGATAGCCGAACTCGATAAGCAGGAGTTGCAACTGTCCCTGGAGCGGTCGAAAGCATCGCTGGCGCAGGCGTTGGCGCGCATCGGGCTCGACCCGAAACAGGAAGAGGTTAAGCCCGATTCCACCGCACCCATGCGCCAGGCCCTGGCGCAGCTGGAAGACGCCAAGTACAAGTTTGAGAACGCTCAGCGTCTGGTAAAGACAGGCGATATCTCGAAGGAACGGTTTACCGAGTTGGAGAAAGCGTACAACACTCGCCAGGCGGGGTATGAATCCACCCGTGACGATCTGCGCATGCAGTTGGCGACGATACAGGCGCTGCGGTCGGAAGTGGGCCTGGCGCAAAAACGTTTGAACGACGCCACCGTGCGCGCTCCGTTTGATGGCGTTATCGCGCAGAAGAGCATTTCCCCCGGGCAGTACATCAAGGACAACGTGGCCATTGTCACGCTGGTGAAAACGAACCCAATGCGGCTGCGGCTGGAAGTGCCGGAGACATCCACCGGCGCGCTGAAGATCGGTACTTCGCTGACCTTCACTACCGACGCGGCGGGGGCGACGGAGTTTCACGCTGTAGTGCGGGAATTGAATCCGGGACTCGATTCGAAGTCGCGGTCACTCACCGCGGAGGCGCGGATTCAAGAGACGGACCCGCGACTGCGTCCCGGCATGTTCGTCCAGGTTCGCCTAATCACAGACAAAAAGGCCGAGATCGTTACCGTGCCCAAAGACGCCATCTTCACCGTGGCCGGCCTGGCGAAAGTCTTCACCGTTTCCGGCGACAAGGTGGTGGAACACCGCATCACGCCCGGTATAGACCTGGGGGCGTGGGTGGAAGTGCCGGCATCGGAAGTGAGGCCGGGCGATCGGGTAGCCATCACGCGATTGGGTCAGTTAGTGAATGGCGCGCCGGTGAAGCTGGAAGCTTCGCCCAAAGGCTAACTCATGCAGAAACTAGCACAAATCTGCATCAAACGGCCCGTCTTCGCCACCATGCTGATCATGGCCTTGGTGGTGCTCGGCCTCGATTCCTATCGCAAGCTGGGCGTGGATTTCTTCCCCAAGATCGAACTGCCCATCGTCACCATCACCACTACCCTTCGCGGCGCGGCGCCCGAGGAAGTGGAAAGCCAAGTTAGTAAGCGCATTGAAGAAGCCGTGAACACGATCAGCGGCATCGACGATTTGCGCTCCAATTCCTCAGAGGGCGTATCCATCGTCTCCATCCAGTTCGTGCTGGAGAAGGACGCCGATGTCGCCGCCCAGGAAGTGCGCGACAAGATCTCGGCGATTCTGCGCGACCTGCCGCAGGATGTGGATCCTCCCGTGGTGGAGAAGCTGGCGACCGATGCCTCGCCCGTTGTGAACGTGGTGATTTCGTCCCCGCGCGATTTGCGAGAGACCACCAAGATTGTCGATGACCGTATTAAGAAGAACATCGAATCGCTGCCCGGTGTAGGACAAGTGCGTTTTGTCGGCGACCGCCAGCGGCAGATCCAGGTGTGGTTGAATGGCGACCAGCTCTACTCGTATAACCTCAACGTAGACCAGGTTCGGGCCGCGCTGGCGTCGCAGAACGTGGAGATCCCGGGCGGCCGTATTGACGCCGGTTCGCGTGAAATCTCGCTGCGCACATTAGGCCGCGTGGAGAAGCCCGCCGACTTCGCCAACGTGATTGTTTCGCCCAACGGCGGCGCCCCCATTCGCATCAAGGACATTGGTGACGTGGTGGATGGCTTTGAAGAGCCGCGCAGTTTCGCCCGCCTCGACGGCAAGCCGGCCGTAGTGTTGGAAGTCCGTAAGCAGGAAGGCACGAACACGCTGGACGTGATTTCCACGGTGAAGGGCCGCATTGGAGAGTTGAAAAACCTCATACCGTCGGACTTTGAAATCACCTACGCCCGCGACCAATCCAGCTTCATTCGCGAATCGTTCCAGGCGGTTCAGGAGCACCTCATCCTGGGCGGTATTCTGGCCGCCATCATCGTCATGCTGTTCATCCGCAACTGGCGCGCTACCTTGATCGCCGCCATTGCGATCCCTACGTCCATCGTGTCCACGTACACGCTAATGAACGCGATGGGATTCTCGCTGAACCAGATCACGATGCTGGCGCTGACTCTTGTCGTGGGTATTGTGATTGACGACGCGATTGTGGTGCTGGAGAACATCTTCCGCTTTATGGAAGAGAAGAAGATGGGTCCGGTAGAAGCGGCGATTGAAGGGACGAAGGACATCGGTCTGGCCGTGCTCGCCACCACCCTAAGCCTGGTGATTATCTTCCTGCCCGTGGCGCTGATGTCGGGCATCGTCGGGCGGTTCATGTCGAGCTTCGGTTACACCGCGGCGTTCGCAATCATGGTCTCGCTGGTGGTTAGTTTCACGCTGACTCCTATGCTTTCGGCGCGGTTCTTGAAGCCCTCCCACGGCGCAGAAGCTACCAAGGAGACGTGGCTGTTCCGTGTGATGGCCGTACCCTACAGAACGATGCTGCTTTGGTCGATGCGGCACCGCTGGGTGATAGCAGTGGTTTGTATTCTGGTGACACTCTCCACTGGCCCCCTCTTCATGATGATCGGCAAAGACTTTCTGCCTACCGACGATCAGAGTGAGTTTGAAGTCACGGTACGCATGCCCGCTGGCAGTTCGTTGTCAGGCAGCGAAAACGTGGTCAAGCAAATGGAGGCGGACCTCAAAACGCTGCCCGGCGTGAGGAACATGCTGAGTGGCATTGGCACCGACATTCGGCGGCAGGTGGACCGCGGTTCGATTCTTGTGGAGTTGGTTGACCCCAAGGAGCGCAAGCAGACTCAGAAACAGATCATGCTGATGGCGCGGGAGAAGATGCTTCGCTATAAGGATCTGGTGGTGGGCGTTAAGCTGCCGTCTTTGTTCGGCAATGGCGGCAACGATTCCGACTTCGCGTACTACCTTCAAGGGCCTGACCTGAATCAATTGGAAAAGTACGCCGCTACGTTGAAAGCCACACTGGGCGCCATGCCCGGCGTGGTGGATCTGGACAGTTCCTATGAAGCGGGCAAGCCGGAGTTCAACGTCCACATCAACCGCGACAAGGCGGCGGATCTGGGGGTGAACGTGCAATCGGTGGCCACCGCGCTGCGCACCTTGGTGGGCGGCGACCA
>JBDTMC010000614.1:0-3653 GCA_039934475.1 Bryobacteraceae bacterium
CATGACATCAGGATCGTACCTCCCTGGATCCACCGGCACAGCGGCGCTCCCGGGCTGGTGTCTTCATTGAATCCGAGGCTGCGCAGGCGGTCGCTGAACTCCACATACTGCGCGTACGACGTGATTTCGGCGATGGCATCGACATCAATCGTTGCACGAGGTTCGCCCGCTGCTTGGTCGGTTAGCAGTAGGCCTGTCACACATCCTCCTACGAAAACCAACTCAGACAACAGTGGACGGAGAGTGCGGGCGGCGTCGATGATCTGGTCAAGATTCGGATCGTGCATTTGTTTTTTGGAAACGACGGTGAAGTTCTTGCTCGGCGTGCTTCCGCTCGCGCGCACGTCCATCACGAAGGGCATCGGCCAAGGCCAGATATTGGTGAAATGCCGGGTCGAGGAGAGCGGCGCCAGGCGCCGTCTTGTACAGCGGTTCGAATGCGATGCCGCGCTCTTTTCCCAATGGATATGGCCACACTGGAATCGGTTCGTTCCCTTGGCCGATCACATCTCGAAGTGGTTCGGCGGCGTACGAGGTGGGGACGCCGCGAGTGAATTCCCCTCGATCAACGGGGAATGCATACTTTAGTCCATGCACTAGGAATTCCTCAAGCGCCAGGAGGTTGGGACGGTTCTTAAGTTCCGGGCCGTGGAGCAGCTTCGCTGACTGGGCACGTTTCACGGAAGCATGCACTTCAGACGTGCTCATGGCCAATTCGCTGGCCAGCTTCGCGTACGGCGCCCGAACCCCGGAAGCCACGATCTTCAGCACCACGTACACGTCTTGTGGCTTTAAAACCATGTCTTCATTCTATATTCGCGAATTGCGAATTGCGAATGTTGGTTCTGTCTTGTCTGGACGATGCGGGAATAACAAAGGGAGGGGATCATAAAGTCTAGGAGCTCATTGAAGCCCTCGCTTCACCCTCCTTGGCATAAACTACAAACGCCCGGACGCCCGCGGCCTCCAGTCAGGGCACGAAGCAGTCGCCCTGCCAGTCACCGAGACCGCGCTCTACTGAAGACGTAGAAGAACACGGTCACACTGAGACTGGCGAACAGATAAACCAGCGACCGAAGAACGACCACCACCGGAATCACGTCGTTCAAAATTCCTGAAACGGCTTTGATGAAATCGGCGGCCAACAGGATCGTGAGCAAAAGCATACCAATCAGAGCAAGGAACGCCCCATTTTTGAGGTTCATAGTCGTTAGTATGGCGGCTTGACCGGATTGAGAGCAATGCGCCGGACGTTGCGTAGTGGCGGTGAGGGTGGGATTCGAACCCACGGAACCCGCGAAGGTTCAACGGTTTTCGAGACCGCCCGATTCAACCGCTCTCGCACCTCACCGCAATCGGGGTTAGTACCAAAATAGCGGATTTCGCGGATGGGAGCAATGCGCGGGCTACAATGGCAGGTTCATGGCTGACCTCGCCCCGCTCACTTCCAACCAGATTCGCGGGTTCTTGGCTTCGTGGGGTGGGTGGGCTCTCGACGGCATGGACTCGTTCATTTATGCCCTGGTACTGGCCCCGGCGCTGACGGAACTGCTGCCAAGGTCGGGATTGGCGGCTACGCCGGCGAATGTTGGGTATTACGGTGGGCTGCTCTTTGCCTTATTCCTGGTTGGATGGGGCTTTGCGTTCGTGTGGGGGCCGATTGGCGACAAGTTCGGACGCGTCCGGACCCTGATGCTCACCATCTTGTGCTACTCGCTGTTCACGTTTCTGGGGTCGATTGCCACGAATGTGTGGCAGCTAGCGGGGTTCCGGCTGTTGGCGGGACTTGGTATCGGTGGAGAGTGGACCCTGGGTGGCATCCTGGTGGCAGAGGGGCTGCCGGAGGAGCGGCGGAAGACGGCTTCGGGTTTGATGCACACCGGTTATTACGTCGGCATCTTTCTGGCAGCCATTCTGAATTACTGGGTGGGCGCACACTATGGGTGGCGGGCGATGTTCGCGATAGGTGGCACGCCGGCACTGTTAGTCGGGTTTATCCGGTTTGGAGTGAAGGAGCCGGAACGCTGGCAGAAGCATGCCGCTCAAGTCGGCAGCCTCGCGGCTCCGTTTCTGGCCCTCTTCACACCGAAGTTGCGCCGGCGGACGATACTCAACGCCACCTATCTGTTGATATCGATGACGGGCCTGTGGGCCGGTTCTGTGTACGTGCCCTCGGCCGTGACGCAGCTGGCACTGAAGGCCGGATACGGCGCGGGCGATGCCACGCGGCTGGCGTCCTGGGCAACGATGCTGCTGGCGGCCTGCACGATTGTCGGCTGCTTGATTACACCCCCGTTGGCGGAGCGCTTTGGACGCCGGGCCGCGCTGGGCTTCTTCTTCGCTGTCATGGGTATTGCCATCGTCGGGGCCTTTGGGTTTGCTTTCTATCTGCCCAGCAACGCTCTGGTCTGGTTCGTCGTCTGGCTGGCGGTGCTCGGCTTGGGAGGGGCCAACTTTGCTGTCTACACACTGTGGCTGCCGGAACAGTATCCCACCGAGTGCCGCGCTTCGGCGTTCGCTTTCGCCACCTCGGCGGGCCGGTTTATCGCCTCTGGCGTGACGTTTCTTGTGGGTGCGGCAGTATCGCACTACGGAACCATCGGCACTCCGGTGGCATGGACGGCGGTGGCTTTCCTGGCCGGGCTCCTGCTGCTGCCATTCGGTGAAGAGACGAAAGGGAAACCGTTACCGGAATGACACTCACGGATCTGTTTGCACCTTCATTTACGCTGCGTCGCGATGAGGTGGCGCTGGAGTTTCAGGAGCGCGAGTTCACGTTCGGAGAGTTGGATGAGCGTGCGGCGCGAATGGCGAATGCGCTGGCCACGCGCGGATTTGCGGCGGGTGACCGGCTGGCATTGCAACTACCGAATGGGGTCGAGATCATTGACCTGTTCCTCGCCTGTACGCGCCTTGGCGTGATCTTCGTTCCCGTAAACGTGTTGTACAAGGAGCGCGAGGTGGGACACATCCTCCGCGATGCCGAGCCGCGGTTGTTTGTGACGGCAGAAAATGCGGAAGAGCTGTTTGCTGAGGCATCCAAACAGCGCACTGCGCCGGTTGCGGTGACCCTCGATGGAGACACACCCGCGGGCATCATCTACACTTCCGGGACAACGGGCACGTCAAAGGGCGCCGTTCTCACGCACAACAACTTCATGGCCAACGCACTGAACCTGCTTGGCTGTTGGCAAATCACCGCGGCCGACCGGTTCCTGCTGGCTTTGCCACTGTTTCATGTTCACGCGCTGGGCAACGGCTTGCCCTGCTGGCTGATCTCGGGGTGCCGGATGCGGCTGCTGGAACGGTTTGAACACCAACGGGCGGCTGCCGAATTCCTTGAGTTTCAGCCCACGCTTTTCTACGGCGTGCCGACGATTTACGTGCGGCTGCTGGCGACGGCCCCAGAAGCGGCGAAGGAGATCGGGTCACACATGCGCCTGTTCGTTTCGGGGTCGGCTCCATTACCGGCGCAGGTGTTGGAGGATTTCCAACGGTTGTTTGGTCACACGATTCTGGAGCGCTACGGGATGACGGAAACGATGATGAACATCTCAAACCCGTATGGCGGGGAGCGGCGGCCGGGAAGTGTGGGCCTGCCTCTGACCGGGGTTTCGGCGCGCATCTTGGACGACGAGGGCAACGCGGTGGGG
>JBDTMC010000615.1:0-3646 GCA_039934475.1 Bryobacteraceae bacterium
TCACCGATTGACCCATCCAACTTGTGGCGCGACTATGGCCGGTCCGACGACGATCAGCGGCACCGCTTAGTAGCCAATGGCACGTTTAGCAGTCCGATGGCTCCGGCCCACACACCTTGGCAGTGGCTCAGCCACGGCTATCAATTCGGCACGTTCCTGCAATACTACTCCAGCCTCCCGCTGAACATCACCACCGGCGCCACCACAATTCAAGGCACCACCGCGCGCCCTCTGGTAAATGGCTCTTTCATCGGTCGTAACATCGGCACGGGACCCGATCTATTCAGCGTCAACCTGCGGCTCAACCGGGCCTTCGCGCTCACCGAGCGGGTGAAACTTGAGGCCATCGCCGAAGCATTCAACGCCCTCAACCATCGCAATGACCTCACGAAGAACGGCGTCTTTGGCACCCGAGCCTATCCATCCACGCCGTCCGCCACCTTCGGCCAAGTCACCGCCGTCAACGATCCAAGGTCCCTGCAATTCGCGCTACGCATTCGATTCTAACGGAGTCCCTATGTTTCTCCCTTCGTTGTTCTTACTGACTTACAGCATTCACCCCGCTGCGCCTGATATTCAATACCGTCAGCCGCAACTCGCCGCCGGGCCCGGGATCGTCGCCATCGCCTTCGGTGGGGGCCCTTCCATCTACTACGCTTCCTCTACTGATGACGGCTTGTCCTTCACCCCGCCTGTAAAAGTAGCTGAAACCGGCGCGCTGGCGCTGGGCCGTCATCGCGGCCCGCGTGTCTTGATCTTGAAAGACTCCATCCTGATTAGTGCCGTAGTAGCGGAGAAGGTTGCCACTGGCGCCCACGCTCATGGTTTACCCGAAAACGGCAACCTCACCGTTTGGCGATCTCAGGATCGCGGCCGCACGTGGAAATCGGTGAGCGTGATCAACGACGTCCCCGGCGCGCCTCGCGAGGGCCTCCACGCCATGGCCGCCGGTCCTGACGGCAGCCTCTTCGCCGTCTGGCTCGACTCGCGCACCGAAGGTATGAAACTCTACGGCGCCAAGTCCATCGACGGCGGCCTCACGTGGTCCAAGAACGTGGCCGTCTACGCCTCCCCCGATGGCGCCATCTGTTCCTGTTGCCATCCCTCATTGACCATTGATGCGAACGGCCGCATCTGGGTAATGTGGCGCAACGTGTTAGATGGTTTCCGCGACATGTACACCACGTATTCCGATGACGCGGTCCACTTCCAGCCTGTGGCAAAACAGGGCGCTGGCGCATGGAAGTTGAACGCTTGTCCCATGGACGGCGGCGGCTTCATTCTCGACCACGGGAAAGTGACGTCCGCCTGGCGCCGCGAAAGCGACATCTACCTCTCCGCCCCAGGCGCGCCGGAACAACTCCTCGGCCCCGGCAAGGACGTCGCCATTGCCGCCACTCGCCGTGGCCCGTACGTCGCCTGGACCAAGGACGGAGGCATAGTAGCGAAGGCTCCTTCCGCCGCCGAACCACAAGTCCTCACGCCCAACGGAGGCTTCGCGACCCTGCTCGCGCTTCCAGACGGCGCCGTCTTAGCAGCCTGGGAAGCACAAGGCGCCATCGAGACCAAGCGGCTTGAGTAAGTACACATCACACAAGGAGACCCCATGCAAAAACTCATCCTTTTCGGTTGCCTGCTATCCGCCGGCAGCCTGCTTATGGCACAAGACGACGCGCCGCTCCGCGACGCAATGAAAAAGATCGGACCAGCCACTGGCGCCCTTGGAAAGAAGATCGCGGCCAAGGACGCCACCGCCGCCGCCGATGCCGAAAAGCTGGCCATGTGGTTCCACGAGGTCCACGGATTCTGGGAGGCGCGAAAAGCCCCGGATGCGGTCGAATTCGCGAAGACGGCTGCTGAACAGTTTGGTGAAGTTGGCAAACTGGCAGCCGCCGGCTCATGGGACGAGGCCGCTGCGACTCAAAAGAAGATCGGCGCGTCCTGCATGGGCTGCCACACCGCACACCGTGAGAAAGCCCCCGATGGGAGTTGGAAGACAAAGTAACTGACTCAGGCGCGGCGCGATACTAACCCATCGCGCCGCGAAGGACCTTCTATGATGCCTTTATCCGCAACCGCACTGTTGATCTTGCCCGCGCTCCTCGCGGCGAGCGTACCCGCAAAACGGTCCCTTCCGCCTACACCCTTGGCCGCAGAAGAGCATGAGCGAATGCACGAAGCTGAACGCGAGTTCCAGCAAGGCGTCCGCTACGCCAACGGCACCGGCGTCGCCCAGGATTACTCCAAAGCCGCTGCGTGCTATCGGAAAGCAGCGGCCAAGGGGCATATCGCCGCGCAACATAACCTCGCTCACTTGTATGAGAACGGCAACGGCGTCCCTGAGGACGTGCAACAAGCGATTGCCTGGTACGGCCGTGCGGCCAAGCAGGGCGATGCCGAGTCCCAGAATAATCTTGGCGTGTTCTATGCGTCCGGCGTGGGGGTCGCCAGGGACGACGCCGAGGCCGTACGCTGGTACACCCTCGCCGCGGCCCAGAATGATCCACGCGGCATCGCCAACCTCGCATCAATGTATCTGGCCGGCCGCGGCGTTCCCACAGACGAACCTCGCGCCTTCCACCTGTTCACGCGCGCGGCTGAGCGCGGGTTCGCCGTCGCCCAGAACAACCTGGCGTTGATGTACGCCAATGGCCAGGGCGTC
Source organism: Bryobacteraceae bacterium (assembly GCA_039934475.1). Taxonomy (GTDB): domain Bacteria; phylum Acidobacteriota; class Terriglobia; order Bryobacterales; family Bryobacteraceae; genus JBDTMC01. The sequence continues at coordinate 2,663 of JBDTMC010000615.1, forward strand.
ACCAAAGACTACCTCGCAGCCTATGCCTGGCTCCAGATTGCCTCAGAGACCATCCCCGCCGCAGCTTCGCTGCGCGACCGCATCGGCCAGCTCATGACCCAAGATCAGATCGCCACGGCACGCAACATAGCCGCGGCGAAGCTACTCCAGATTTCAGCCAAAAAGTAATGACGATCCGGCGCACAGCAAGGAATAGGATTTCGAGTCTCCTCTGGCTCGTCCTCTTCCTCGCAATGTCTCACGCCGGCCTCTGGCGTGCTCTCGCCATCGCACAACGGAGTTGCGCCATGGCCTGCTGCCGGTCGCGGAAGACATGTTGTTGCCGCAAAGCGCCTTCCTCGAACTCGTCAAACGTCTCCATTTCCACCACCGATTGCCCTCCCGGATGCAGTCAGCCTTCTGGCGGGCAGCGAGTCGCTCTCATGGACAGACCGTCACACGGAAGTCGGACTTCCATTCCACGCCGCCGTGCTTGTTGCCGGTCTGCTGGCCCTCGCCTGTCGCAACTGTTCCCGCTGTCTGCCTCTTCTTCCCAGACCTCCCCCTCCCGCCTCGCAACAACCGGCCTGACTGATTCAGTAAGCCGCGGTCGCCGCGGGAGAGGAGTCGTACGCCGATGCAACGACGGGTGCTCGTTTTGTCTCTACTAACGGCGGGAGCGGTGCCATGTTTGTTTGCCAGCCCCGCCAAGGGCGATCCAAGGTTGGAACGCCTCTTTGCCAAATTCCTCTCGCCCTGCTGTTGGAGCGAGAGCCTCATGATTCACAATTCGCCGAAAGCGGATGAGTTGCGTCGCGAGATCCAATCAATGATCTCCGCAAGCTGGTCGGACGATGACATCAAACGGGATCTGATTGCGCGTTACTCAACCCGAATCCTGGTCGTGCCCGAAGGAACCGCGGGAACCTGGCTAACGTGGACGCCATGGGCTTTGACGGCCGCCGGTCTGTTCACCGTCGCCGCCGTTATCCGATCCTCCGTTCG
>JBDTMC010000616.1:0-3624 GCA_039934475.1 Bryobacteraceae bacterium
CAATGCGCATCGATCCGGCACCTCGATTATAGAGACGCAGGGAAACCAGATAAAGATTACAACTTCTGAAGCACTACACTAGTACGGCGAGATCATTGGGACACGAATGGAGAGGAAATTGCCCGTGTTCTGGCCGGGCTCGGGGCATAGCCCGACTTAGCAATAGTAAACCGTTCCGTCGCCGACCAGTATATGGAAACGCGACTATCTCAGGTGCGATCAGTCGTGTTTAGTTTTCGAGTTGCGACTAATCCACACGGAGTCGTGCAATGTCCCAGAACGCAGTATCAAAACCGCTTGCCTAATTCCTCCGGTTTGTGGTTCGTCACATCGGGGTGTCACCATCCCGCCGCAACGTGTGGCAGGCTGTAAGTATGATGCCGGGTACAAGAGAAGAGCCTTTCATCAAGCAGTTTCTGACAGCCTACCAGGCCGGCTCATGGGCAGACGCGACAGTGGCCAAGCCGGACGCGATAGACCGAACGAGCCCCGCCGTCGACCAGTTCGCCACGCGGAAATCCGATGGAACAATACTTGCCATTGAACACACCATCATCGAGCCCTTCCTCGGCGACAAGGAAGATTTCGCGGGCTTCGAGGCGGCGTTCCTCCGCATAGAGAAAGATAGCTCGTTGATCGTGCATGGGCGGTGGCTGCAAATTTTTGTACCAGTAAGTGCACTCCGAAAGCAGCCTGCGAGAGTACGGGATGCGTTCGTGGAATCCGTTCACGCTTGGATCAGATTTAACCGCCAGTCTTTGCCCTTCGGGAAAGGCGTTTACGCTTGCGGCATTGCAGGCGTTCCAGGCAAGCCGCCCTTCGAAATTCCCCTGGATGTCAACGTCACTCCGCTCAAGCGCGGAGACGCCGACGAGCCAGGCGTCATCCATGTACGTCGGCAGCAGATAGACGTCAACCTTGGCGACGTTATCGAAAAGGCGCTCAAAAAGAAACTGCCCAAGCTCGTAAACACGAAGGCGGATAAACATATTCTTTTGCTTGAGCGGCAGCACATGAATTTGCTCCCCGAAATGATTCTGGAAGAGCTTGGGAAACGCCGTGCATCGTTTAAGGCGTTAGCCGACGTCGATGAAGTTTGGATCATCGAAACTAACTTCGTCGACACGCCCTTCGGAGGAACTTATCTTCGTTTCGAGCGATATGCCGAGAATGGCGACTTGGTGCAAAGTTACGATTTCAACGAGGGAAGGTTGGAATCGGAGTCTGTGGACGGATGGCCCAAGCTTTTTTAAAACCACGCATTAGGGTGGCCGTCGTGCATGGCGGGGGATGCCGTTCACACTATGCTAGCCATCTTGCGTCACCGGACCTCTCTCCCGGACCGACCAAGCAAAAGAGGACTACAGCATTGACGACGGCATACCGCAGGCAAAACAGGTAGTCCTTAGATGCCCCGTCCTGAGGTGTCGGGTCGAAACAAGACCACTCCAGCATTTCGGTGGGTCGGGTAGCGCTGGAGATCGGCGATACCCTTGTCGAGCGGCGGAAGGATCCGATCAGCAGCAAAGGCAGCATACACAACTGCCAGGTCTGCTGCAGCGCCCCGGAGTCCTTCGTCGGGAACGGTGTCGGCATTGTGACCCAAGGCGCGAAGATCTGCGGCCAGTTCCGCGGGGAGATCTCGTCAAGCTTGAGCTTCACATTGCCAGGATCGGCAGAAGACGCTCCTCGTGCGCCAATTCTGCGGCGTAGGCTACGGCGGCAGTGATTGTGGTTGAGGCCGAGCGACGGATAACTCGCCAAGAACTCGTCCCAAGTAGCACCCTCGGCCAGACTTTCGAGGATCACCGTTCCTCCGCTATCCTTACCAATCCAGAATCGGGGCCGGGCGCAATTGGTTTCGAGAGAGTACCACTGACACACGCCGATGTGGCCGCGCTACTTAGCGCAGAATGCGTTATGATCGCCTCATGCTGCAGTTCGACCGCATCACGATGGATCCCGAAGTCATGGGCGGCAAGCCGTGCATCCGCGGCATGCGTGTCACCGTCGGTATGATCGTCGAAGCATTGGCGGCTGGCCGCACGGTAGAACAACTGCTAGTTGATTTCCCGTATATCGAAGAGTCCGACATTCGCGAAGCTCTAGCCTTCGCAGCACGCTTGGCCCAAGGACACGAGATCCGGCTCGCGAGTTGATGCGCCTCCAGCCGGCGGTTGCCGTCTCAAACCTGCGCGCGCTCGCACGGCGAGTAGGCCAGCGAGCAACTGTCGAACGCCCTCGTCGCGAGGATTCCGGCTCATGCCGCGATGGTGACGCGCTGGATGCCAACGAACTCCAAGTCTTGTCCCGGCGCGCCCTCGACTTCGAGGCATAGCTCTATGCCTTCGCGAACGCGCAGCATGACCTCGTCAAGAGACTGCGCCTGCGTATGGCACGCCGGAATTTGCGGAACCGAGGCTACGTAGTAGCCTTCTGAATCGCGCTCAATAACGACATCGAACTGGCGTGCCATCGGATATGTCCTCGACTCCTATTGTAGACGGCTCGCGAAGCCACTTGACGCCGCCACGCGCTACGACCATGTCACGTCCCTATTGCGGGGCCAATTCGACCTCCGATTGATGAAACTTGGACCTCGATCAAGCAAAATCGGCGGTCCTTGCAGCTTGAGCCGGGCACAATTAACGGTAGACTCACGGCAGTCAGACGGCTCGCATACGAAGCGGCTGATTCCGGCTTGCTCAGTCCCGATCTTGCCGCCGGCATCCGGCGAGTCAAAGGGCCGAAGAACCTCGGCATTCGTCGGGGTTGCAGTCAGTTGGCGCACCCGCGACAATACAGCCAAGTAACACACCCGAAGTCCAGATCGATTGGCCGTTATACTGAGCAACGGATTCGGAAATGCAGCTAAACGAGCGAGAAGCATCGTTGCTGGACGCCTTCCGACGCCTACCTCCGGACACGGCGACAGAACTGTCCGCGCTGGCGGCGCGATTAGCGCAACTTGCGCCGAACAAGAAAATCGACTGGTCTGACTCCTGGTCCGATGAAGACCTGACTGAATTCAGGGCGGCATCGCTGCGGCGCCTCAGCACTGAGGAATCAGAGGAAAGCGATTGAACCCTGGAGACGTGGCGGTCGGCGTCCTTGTCGGCGCCCACGAAACCAAGGTCCGTCCGTCCGTGGTGATCGCCAGTGCCACATATCTTGCAGAGCGGCCAAATGTACTGGTCGGGATTCTCACCACGAAATTCCCCAGGGCGTTGAGCACAACAGATTACATCCTCCTGGACTGGCAAGCTGCCGGATTTCGCGCAGAATCCTGCTTTCGAGCGTACGTGTTGACCGCCCATCGTTCGGAACTGAACGTAATTGGCCACCTCGACCCGTCCCTGTTCACTCCCGCCTTGTCCGGGACACGCTTTGCCGATGCGGTGGTGACCGCCGCGCCACGCGCCCTGGCCGGTGCCGCCGCCTGCATTGCCACGCGCGCCTTAGCACTCGGATTGGCCACCGATCCAGCCGCGTTTGACGCCAACTACGTGCGCCGCCCCGACGCGGAGTTGTGGTGGAAAGGCAGATGAGATGTGTTGGTTCAGTGTGAATGGCGAGAAGAAGCTCGGGATCCAGGAGTGCATCCGCCGGCTCAGGGCCGCGGAG
>JBDTMC010000617.1:0-3619 GCA_039934475.1 Bryobacteraceae bacterium
CGGAGCGCGAGCTATTCGCTGGCGACACCCCTCAACCCACCGCTTTCTTAATCAGCGCGACGATTCTTGCCTCGTCGTCGGCGGTCAACTCTTTCAACGCAAATGCCACCGGCCACACATTCCCTTCGTCGATATTCGCCTTATCGCTGAAGCCCAACGTCGCGTACCTCGCTTTGAACAAAGACGCGCCTTGGAAGAAGCAGACAACCTTGCCATCCTTGGCATACGCCGGCATCCCGTACCAAGTTCTCGGCGCGAGCTCAGGCGCGCCGGCTTTGATGAGGGCATGCAGCCGCTCGGCCATGGCCCGATCCGCCGCCGCCATCTTGGCAATCTTCGCCAGCACCTCCTCTTCCCCCTCCGCCGGCTTCGCCCGCGGGCCCCGGCCCTTTTCCGCCTTCAGTTCCAGAGCGCGCTCCTTCATCGCCGCGCGTTCCTCGGCCGAAAATCCCGTGGAAGTCTCGCTCGTCGCGGCCGTGCTCTTGCCGGACTTCCCTGTCTCCTTCTTAACGCTCATACAGCCTCCTCTTTTCGCAAACCCGACCCGCCACACCTTCCCCAATGGCGAGCACGCGCACCGTGAATGCTCGGTATCCACAATCGACATCGACATCGTCACCGGATTCGTCGGCGCACCGTCGCTCGTTTTCACCTTAATCCTACGCCCAAAAATTGAGATAGCGAACTCCCCCCACGTTCCCAACTTCCGACGCTTCAAGCCCCTTCAGGTTCCCCACTCTTACCGATCGCCGGGCCTTCTCGCGTCTGGGTGGGTTAACTACGTCCCCCGGCAGATCTATCCGCTGTTGGCTGGATTTGTCCCTGAACATCGCTTTTGGGCCGAACAGCTTCGTGGCAGTCGGTCAAACCAGTCATAACCGGGGAGGAGCCAAAGTCCCCATCGCTCGGAGACTGTTCGCTACGCCTTCCGTTGTGACAACCGGCAGCCAAAAGACGATCCAGGGGCTTGGCTTTAGCGCAGTCGGCTCGGTCGATATGTATATTGATTACGTTCTCTTCGCTGGCTCGGGTCCAACCGACATTCATGGAAGCGTTGCGGGCCATAGTGCGGTGAAGTTTACGATACCTTCACGCCCGCTCGCTTCCGCATGGCGCTGTATCAACCGGTGGCGTTTCGCCTCGGCCGCCTCCCGCCCCGGGTGTGTGATACGCTGTTGCCCTGCACTCGAACGAAACGACTCAGGTGGAACCGACGGAGGTGTATGCGCAAATTCACAGTTGCTTTATTTCTGCTCTTGGCCGCGGTCCCAACCCGCGCCGAAAATTTGCTCACCAACGGCGACTTCGCAAATGGCTTTGCCGGCTGGACCATTAAGAACGATGGCCCCGGACTCGGCGGCCAAGCCGAAGTCCTCTCGGCCTTAGGCAACATTACTCCCAGTGCCTCGCCGCAATTCGCGCTGGTATCAACGGGGCCGGCCGCGCTCCGTGGCAGCATCACCAAAACCATCGGTAGCCTGAGCCAGCCATTCGTTGTCCCCACTGATCAAGAAGTGCAGATTACCTTTACCTACGGGTTGGTCACCAGCTTGTTTACTGGCGGTGACAACGCCTATGTTGATCGTTTCTGGATTCGCATTGTCGATTCAAATCAAGGCTCCCAGGACCTCATAGTCGCCCGCACTTCCGCCGTCGGCTTTCTCACCGTGGATGGCAGCCTCATTACTTCGCCGGCCGGCTGTAACTTCGCCGAGTACACGCCGCTCACCCCATTCAGTACTTCGCTAACGCTGACCGCAGGCACCTACAAAATTGAGTTCCGTGCCCAAAACGGAATCAACAGCCTCTTCGACAGCGGCATCCTGGTGGAGAACGTCCAAGTGAACACCACCGCGCCGGCATTGTCCGTTGGAGGCAAACTCTAATGCGACGCTCTCTGGCTTTGATTGTGTTCGCCCTTGCCATAACCTGCGCCGTGCCGCAAGCCGCCCTCGCTACCCATTTCCGCTACGGACACCTGTTCTGGTCCGCCGCCGGCGGCCCGCCCAATACAGTACAGTTGCACCTCTACTGTGCGTTCCGCAGAAACGGGTACACCGGCAGCGCGCCTGACGGGTTTCCCGCCATCGGCGACATCATCCAGGAGGACATCGGCGATACTGGCTTAAACTTCGGCGATGGCACCAGCACCGCCGTATTGAAGTTCTACGTGCTGAACGTCGACTCGGTCCGCAACTGGTTGTATGCAGTCGCCCTTGCGCCCAACAGTTCTGACCCTACCACGCCGCTTTTGCATACCTATAGCGGTCCCGGCCCATGGGTCGCCAATATCGACACGTGTTGCCGGATCAGCAGTTCGCGAAATGCCGGCGACGGACCTTATCGCGTCGAAACCATCGTCGATCTGACCAAGACCCAGGCTTCTCCCACTTCCAGCTTGCCCGTTATCGTGCAATGCCGGGCCGGCTTTCCCTGCCTCTTCACCGTGCCGGCTACCGACTCTGGAAACCAGTTACTTTTATATCGTCTCGCCACCGACGCCGAATCCTACCTCGGCCAGCCCACCGGCCTGATGATCGATTCCATTACGGGTATCGGAAGTTGGAACACGCCCAATGATCCCGGTGGCCTCTACTCGGCCCAATACGTCATCGAAAAACGCGAGCGAACAAACCCCACCAACCTGCAGACAAAGGTCTCGGTCGATTTTCTTATTCAGCTCTTCCAGGCAGTACCCGACGGTGTTCCCCCCACGTTTCTGACAGGCAAGCCCACATGCGGACAGCAGGTCACAATCAACTCCGGCGAAACACTGCAACAGACCGTTGCTGCCCAATCGAACAACACTTTGCCCGGTTTAGTGGGCCTCAACGTCGTTGGCCAGCCTGCGAATTCCAGCTTCTCACCAAGCCTGCCCACCAGCGGGTCGCCTACCGTTGTGACGAACTTCCTGTTCAACCCTGGCGATGCCGACGCCAATACCTACCAGATGAATTTCAGTGCAACGGAATACGGATTGCAAACCACTTGTGGCTACTCCGTCCTGGTGCCCGCGCCGAACAAAGTGGTTTCGCTCACCGGCAACCGGTCGGGAACAAGGCTGCGGTTCCAAACCAAGACTTCAGCCAAACTCTGCTCCGCCCCCTCGTTCGAGGTGTACCGCCGTATCGGCGATACACCGGGATTCGAACTCATTAAGACCGTTTCGACCACGTTTTTCGATGACACGATTACCGGTCCCGCGGGAACCGTCAATCGCTACGCCGTAGGCATGCGCTTCGCCGACGGATGCGCGACCGGCAGCATCACCAACGTGGCTAGCTTCATATATTGAGGGAAGGAACGGGAAAGGCCCACCCGCAATAGTACAGCCTAAAAACGCGCACGCGAGATTCGCGCCCACTTCCTACGAGCAGCAGGCGACCAGGAGGACGTTCCCCCTATTGTGCCTCTTGCTCTCCCTGGGAGCCGGCCGTTGCACCCCAATTTCCTGCTGCTCATGCTCACCTGCTTCTACCAAAAGGGCGGGCTGAGCCCTCAATGCTGTTCTTCCCTCCCCACAACCGATGCCCACAACTTCGCGAAATCGAAACCTTGATGTCCCTAGCGGGAGTTTACTCGGAAGCCGCAACGGCAGTCGTCCCTGCCCACCCTAACT
>JBDTMC010000618.1:0-3618 GCA_039934475.1 Bryobacteraceae bacterium
AGCACGCTGCCGCTTGTGGTCTACGGCATGGTGCGACGTACCGTCGAGCCATCGGTCAACGCCCTCAGCGCACTGCTTGTACTCGGCACGACGTTGCTGTTGCTGGTCGCCCAGCGCCGCTTTGGTCGCGATGCCGTAAGCGGCGCACTCGGATGAGCGCGCGTCGTGAGTTCCTGGGGTTGTGCGCCAGGGTCCGTGACGGCGCGGACGGGTTGATCCAGAGTCTGCGCCGCAGTGAACTTGGCAACGCACAATAAAAGGAAGAGGCAGCGACGCATGAGCTACCAGTTTACTTGGTGACAGGAACGCATTGACGGCGTCTAACGGCAATGCAAGACTGGGGTCAATCCCAGCGGGAGGAGTTCGTTTTCGTATGCGAATGGAAATATCGTTAGTGATTGGAATCGCCTTGTTAACAAGCGTCTCGGGGGCACAAACCGCCGAGGAACTGATCGCGAAGAATACGGAAGCCAAGGGCGGCTTGGAAAAGATCAAGGCTATTCGAACGCTACGCGCCAGCGGCAGGGTGGAGATGGGTGGCATGACGGCGAAGGTGGAAAAGGCCTCCATGCGCCCGGAAATGCTGCGCCAGACTTTCACCGTACAGGGTATGTCACAAGTTGACGCTTACGACGGCAGCACCGGATGGAAGATCGATCCCTTCGGCGGACGCAAAGATCCCGAGCTGATGGGTGAAGACGACATGCGGCCGATCATTGAAAACGCCGACTTCTACGGTCCACTCATCGATTACAAAGAGAAGGGCAACAAGGTGGAGTACCTGGGGCGCGATACTTTGGACGGCGACGACGTATACCGGCTGAAGGTGACGCTGCACAACGGCGATATCGTCAACTACTACCTGGACCCCGACACATACCTTGAGATTCGCGTGCTCCGGCAGATGTTCATACGGGGCGCCGTGCGCGAGACAATCACCGACGTCGGCTCCTACAAGCTGGTGAACGGCGTGTACTATCCCTTCGCGATCGAGACAAGCAGCAGAGACGGTATGGGCGACCCTTCCAAGCTCACCATCGAAAAGATGGAAGCCAACAAGGGTGTCAGCGAAAGCGACTTCCACATGCCTGCCGCAAAGAAGCCCTAGGACACGACGATGACACTCCGATTCACTCTGGCCCTGGCAGCCGTGGGCTACCTTTCGGCGCAAACAAGCGCACGCTTCGATGCCGGCGTCATCTCTGGGCTGCCGGCGCGGAACATCGGCTCAGCCACGATGAGCGGACGCATTACAGCCGTAGCCGCGGTAGCCGATAGTGGACGGCTGACGGTTTTTGCCGCGGCGGCCGGCGGCGGCGTGTGGAAGTCCATCAACGGCGGAACCACATTCAAACCGGTGTTTGACCAGCCGGACGTGCAGTCCATCGGCGCCATCTCCATCGATCCCTCAAACGCGAAAGTGGTTTGGGCGGGGACGGGCGAGAGCTGGGTTCGCAACAGTGTCTCCATAGGAGACGGCATCTATAAGTCGGAAGACGGCGGCGAGAACTGGACCAACGCCGGGCTGAAAGACTCGGAACATATTGCCCGTATTTTGATTGATCCCAAGGACGGCAACATCGTCTATGCCTGCGCCGAGGGGCACCTGTGGGACGACAGCAGCGCGGGTGGCGTCTATAAGACCAAGGACGGGGGTAAGACGTGGCGCAAAGTGCTGGCGGGCACGAACGGCTCTACAGGCTGCGCCATGCTGGCCGCGAGCCAGCGCGATGCGAAGACGATTTACGCCGCAATGTGGGACCACCGGCGGCAAGCCTGGACGTTCCGTTCCGGCGGACCGGGCAGCGGCCTCTTCAAATCCTCCGATGGCGGTGAGCATTGGACTGAGCTGACACCGGCCAATGGGAAGGGGCTCCCCGCGAAGCCCTATGGCCGCATCGCTATCGCAGTGGCGCCGAACAAGCCCGATACCGTGTACGCCACAGTGGAAGCCGAGAAGAGCGCCCTCTTTCGCAGCGATGACGCCGGCGCCACGTGGACAAGCCTGGATTCCAGCCAGTTTATGGTGTGGCGGCCGTTCTACTTCGCGAACATCATTGTCGATGCGAACGATGAGAATAAAGTCTTCAAGGCGGGAGGCGCGCTGCTGTTGAGCGTGAACGGCGGCAAGAGTTTCAGCATGGTGCAAGGCGGCGCACATGGCGACTTTCACGACGTGTGGATCGACCCGGCCAACTCCAATTTCGTCCTGACCGGGGACGATGGCGGCTTGTGGCGCAGCACCGACGGCGGCACGCGATGGGAACATATGTTCAATCTGCCCGTCTCGCAGTTCTACCATGTGAGCGTCGACAACGCGGACCCGTACCGGGTGTACGGCGGTTTGCAGGACAACAGTTCGTGGGTGGGCGCGTCATCCTATCCTGGCGGCGTGACCAACGCGCAGTGGGAGAACATGTACGGCGGCGATGGGTTCTGGATGTTCGAGGATCCCTCAGACCCGACCTATCTTTATGCCGAAGCGCAGGGCGGTGAGATCGGGCGCGTCAATCGCGACACGCATGTAGTGAGACCCATCAAGCCCTATGCCCGGTACGGCGAAGGCAAGCTGCGCTTTAACTGGAATGCGCCGATCCACATGAGCCCGAATGAGAAGGGGACGATCTATCTCGGCTCGCAGTATCTCTACCGGTCGCGCGACCATGGCCAATCGTGGGAACGCATCTCGCCCGATCTGACTACCAACGACCCGGAGAAGCAGAAGCAGGAGGAATCAGGCGGCATTACCGTCGATAATTCGGCGGCTGAGATGCACACCACCATCTATGCGATCGCTGAATCTCCGCGCAACGGCAAGGTGATCTGGGTGGGAACCGACGATGGCAACGTACAGGTGACGCGCGATGGCGGAACTACGTGGGCCAATGTTGGCGCCAGCCTGCCGGGCGCAGGCAAAGCACCATGGATCTCATGGGTGGAAGCGAGCCGGTTCGCCGACGGTACAGCGTATGTCACCGCCGACCGCCACATGTACGGCGACATGACGCCGCACGTGTATAAGACCACGGACTTCGGCAAGACCTGGAGCGCCCTGCCTGTGCAGCAAAGCGGCATTCGCGGGTATGCGCACGTGATCCGCGAAGATACCGTGAATCCGTCGCTGCTGTACCTGGGGACCGAGTTTGGCCTGTGGGTGAGCGTGGACGGTGGCGCGCGATGGGCGCAGTACAAGGGCAGCGACTTCCCCGCTGTGGCCGTGCGGGACATCGTTGTGCACCCGCGCACGTCCGACTTAATCCTGGCCACGCACGGACGGGGCATTTGGATTATCGATAACATCTCGCCGTGGCGGATGCTGACTCCGGAGCTGCTTTCGAAAGACGCCGGGTTCCTGCCTTTGCCCGATGCGGTGCAGTTGATGGACGCCGGCGGCGGCTGGCCGGGCGGCGATAGCACGTTCACCGGACCCTCACGCCCGGGCGATGCGGCTATCCTTTACTACCAGCGCACGCGTCACATCTACGGAGACCTGACGCTTGAGATCTTCGATGCCGAGGGCAAGTTGGTGGACACTGTGGCAAGCAGCAAGCGCCGCGGCGTCAACCGCACGGAGTGGTCGATGCGACTGAAGCCGCCGCGCGTGCCACCGGCCGCGAC
>JBDTMC010000619.1:0-3607 GCA_039934475.1 Bryobacteraceae bacterium
GGGTCGCGTGCCGGCCGCGCGGTCGGCACGAATCATCTCCGCCAGCGCCTGCGGGATGAGGCGAAACGCCGCGTCAGCCGGAACCTTGCGTACGTTGTCTTGGCCCACACCAATCGCCATCGCGCCCTTCTCGATCGACGAATGCGCGTGCTCGGAACAGTAAACGGTCATGTTCGGCGGCGCGCCGGAAGTCCGCGTCTCAGGCGCGGCCCACATGCGAGCGGCGGCAATGCCGTGCATCGTACTGATAGAGGCCGTGTCGAAGATCTGACCGAAAAACGAGGGGGGCAAACCCAGCCATTCCCGCAGCCAGCCGAGCGTCACCTGCTCCAACTCGGTGGCCGCGGGGTTCGATTTCCACACCATGTGGTTCGTGTTCAACACGGCTGCCAGCATCTCAGCCAGAATGCCCGGAGCCGATGCCGACACCGAGAAATAAGCCATGAAGCGCGGATGGTTCCAATGCGTGGTGGCAGGCAGAATCAGATCATGGAAGCCGGCGAGAATGTCTTCCATCGGCTCGCCCGTTTCCGGTGCACTTGTGGGCAGCGCACTGGTCAATTGCCCCGGCTCCGTCCGCGCCACCACCGGATATACCCGCGGATCGGCCAGATACTCCGCCATCCAGTCCACTACTTCGTGCCCGAGCCGCCGGAACTCTTCGGGCGCCAGATCCCTATCTCTCATCGGAAGGTAACCGCTCCTGTAGCTTTGATTCTACCTGCCATTGCGGACCTCGCCCTCCACCGTCTTGAACCAGGGTTGGAACCACTCGCGGAACTCGGCCAGCTTCACTGGTTCTACCGCATGCGGACCGGCCTTCACTTTACGTACGGTGAGCGCCTCACGAATTGCGGAAGGAAAAGGCAAGCACGCCGCGTGCGTCAGGAACTCGCGCAGGCGAGGGCCGAGCGGCTTGCCATCGCGGATCGCCAATAACACTTCGGGAATGGCGCCGGCGGCCGACGAGATGCCGGATCGCGCGGGCGATTCACTCGCCCAGTCGGCGTCTGATAAGTTAGCCATCCCGGCAAACCGCCCTGTATCCAGAAGCGCCAAAGCGGTAGCCGGCTCCAGCGGCGTACTGTTTTCCGGCAGGTTATAGATGTAGACCGGAGTACCGTTCGTCTCGCGGATGAAGCTGATGTAGAAATCGTAGAGGTCGGCCTGCGAATAGCGATAGAAGTACGGTGGCGCGAGAAGAAGCGATGCGGCCCCGGCGCGGATCGCGGCGTCGGCCAGGTCCAGGGCGCCGTCAAGCGTGGAATGCGTAACGCCGGCCAGCAAAGGAACCCGGCAGCGCCGCACGGCGAGATTGAATATCTTGCGCCGTTCCTCCAGACCGAAGTGAGCGAACTCGCCGGCGGCACCGAAGAGCACCACGCCGTCCACCTTCGCTTTGTTCAGGAAGTCGATGATCTCCAGTGTGGCGCCGAGGTCGATCTCACCGCCCCGGCGAGGGGTCACCACCTCGGCAAATACGCCCTGGAGTAACGCCACTGAAACTTCTCCCTTATCCGTACATTGTCACTCAAACCACCGCCGCCGCTTCAGCGCAGTCTGGCCATAGGGTTATAGAATAGCGACCGAGAGGAACTTTTCCATGGACGGTAACGATCTTTCATCGCGCAGGGGCTTCCTGCAACAGGCCGGAGGCGTGGGCGCCACAGCAACGGCCTTCTCCATCATCAAACCGGAGTTAGTGCGCGGCGCTGGTAATGAGAAGCTGAAGGCGGGATTGATTGGCGTGGGCGGGCGCGGCCGCCAGGCGATTGTCGACCTCCTGAAAGGTGCTGAGAACGTCGAGATCGTCGCCGCCGGCGACGTCTTCGAAGACCAGTTGGAGACTAACCTCAGCTGGATTGAGAGATCTCATCCCGACCTGTGGCCCCGTGTGAAGATCGATCCCGAACATAAGTTCGTTGGCTTCGACGCTTATAAGAAAGTCATCAACTCCGACATCGACATTGTGATGTTGGCCACGCCTCCTGGCTACCGTCCGATGCATTTCGAAGCGGCCGTCGACGCTAAGAAGCACGTCTTCTGTGAGAAGCCCTTCGGTACCGATCCAGTTGGTGTGCGCCGCTTCATGGCCGCAGCCAAAAAATCCGAGCAGCTGAAGCTGACGGTGATGTCGGGCGCGCAGCGCCGCTTCGCGACCGACTACGTGCCGACCATTAAGAAGATACAAGATGGCGCCATTGGCGAAGTCACCGCCCTCTACGCCTACTGGGTTGACGGCCCTGTGATCAAGCAGCCCGAAGGTCGCAAGCCCGGCTGGGGCGACATGGCCTGGGAACTCCGCAACTGGTATTCGTACGTGTGGATCTGCGGCGATCAGATTGTGGAGCAGCACCTGCACAACATCGACGTGTGCAACTGGGTGATGGGCACGCATCCCATCGAGGTGGTGGCCACCGGCGGCGCCGCGTGGCGTCCGCGCGATGAAGTGCACGGCAACATTTACGACCACATCTCATCGGACTTCGTGTATCCGAACGGCGTCCGCATGTCGAGTTACTGCCGCCAGTTCAAGAACTCCTTCCGCAACGTGCAGGAGATCATCGTCGGCAGCAAGGGCCGCAGCAGCGGTCACGACATGGCGGAGAAGAAGGGCAACCCCTACGAGCACGAACACACGGCGATGATCGCCTCCATCCGCGGCACCGGTCCCTACATCAACCTTGGAATGACGGTAGCCGAAAGCACGTTGACCTGCATCATGGCCCGCGAATCGGCCTACTCCGGCCAGAAGGTCACCTGGGAGATGATCATGAACTCCAAACTGGACTTACAGCCGAAGGCCTTCGACTACGACATGAAAATGGATCCGCCGCCGCTGCCCATTCCCGGCGAGTATAAGTTTACTTAAGCACTCGCGGCGGCAGCTCCGGCGTAACGTTTTCCGCCGGAGCCGCCGCCCACGATTTACAGGCGGCTTCAGGACAAGAACAAGTTTATTGTGTTGTACCGTTACAAGTTTATTGTGCGTCGCCCCCAGCTACTTTGTCTCAGTGGCAATCGATCAACCTCGCGGCCCTCTGGCGAAAGAACTGTTCTCCGTAACCGCCGGGAGGCTCACGGCGCTACGAGACTTCCTCGCCGCTACACGTTGAAGATCTCAACCGCCTGCGCCAGACCCTGGATAGGATCCCGCCCCGTAGAGGGCCGGAATTCGTGCGCGATGTATCCCGTGAATCCCAAGTCTGCAATCGCCTTCGCGATGAATCGATAGTTCAACTCTTGCGTATCGTCGATTTCGTGACGACCCGGAACGCCGCCTGTGTGAAAGTGAGCGATCCAGGGAAAGTAATCACGGATGTTCCGAACCACATCCCCATCCATCGTTTGCACGTGGTAGATGTCGAACAGCAATTTCACGCGAGGCGAATTCACACGCTGGCACACCCCAATGCCCCAGGCGAGATGATCGCAAATCTGGTCCGTACGGCCCAGCTCGGGCTGAGTGAACTTGGTGTTCATGATCTCCAGGCAAATGGTGACACCCTTGTCCTCGGCATGCGCTTTCACGCGATTCAAGAATGCCGTGGCGTGCGCGGCGCCTTCTTCATACGACATCCCGCGCCGCTGTCCCCCGATCGCAATC
>JBDTMC010000620.1:0-3596 GCA_039934475.1 Bryobacteraceae bacterium
CGTCCATCATCCTTCACCCGCTGATGGGGTGTATTGAGGAACTCACGAATCGCCCGTCGCTCCTTCTCATAGCCGACCCACGGAAGGGCAGGCATTCGGTGAAGCAAATAGTGCGGCTCGTTGGCACGCCATGCGCCATCCTGGAACACTACGGGCATCCCAGCGGTTTGTGCACGGAGGTAGCTCTGATCCTGACCCGCTCCGATTACCAGCAGGTCTTTGCCACGCGTTCTATCGACTTCCGCCGGATTTAGAAACAACACAAGGGTCGCCGGAACGCCTGTTTGACTGCTAAGGAATGCCGTGGCGCTCAGCGCTAGCGCAATTTGCTCCGCGGTAGGCGAGGGCGGCAGGACGATTGCCGTTTCCGACAGGTCCGCTTTCCGTGTAAAAGGGAAACCCGCTTTGGCGAACAAATCCAACCGCGGCATTTCGGTAAAGTGCCCGACACCTCGCAGGTCGAGGCTCGAGTCCGGCTGCAATTCAAAGACGGGCCGCGATCCGCTTGGCAGTTGGGGGTAGTCCACCTCAAAGGTCAGCGTATTTCGTGGATACAGCGCCAGTACGGGAACTTGCAGCGTCTGCCGGATGATATCCGCAGTGGAGTCGCCACGAAATGACCGGCGCGCCACCAGTATCCCGTTCAACATCACACTCACCTTAGCCGACAGGGCATCGGGAAGCTTCTTCCAGCGGAATGCGACACGCAAAGCGACCATGCTGCGTGTCGAATAGTGCAAGTCGGGCGCAAGTCGGAAATAGAGTTTGGCGCTGCCCGGGCCGACGACCGACAACTGCCCTGGCGAGGAGAACTCCCTAAAGCTCACACTCTCCCCAGCCCGAAGCCAGCGCGGGGCATCATAGTCTGGTCGTGGAGGTGCGTTCGATGCCCTCAGCGCGGCTGAGCGGCCCCTTAGCCCTTTCGCCACAACGAACGCCCGAGCAGCCGCTAGTATTTCGGCGGGCGAATTGCCGGACACAACAAGCAGTTTGCTCGACGGATCAGTGGGATGAGAGCAGATGGTCACCGCCATGCCATCCGGCACGTCACAACTCAACCCGCTCAAATCGCCACGCGAACGGTCAGCCACAACCACCGCGTTGCCGGGTGGCAGATCCGTCACGCTTACACGAAACTCGGTCGCCAAACTCTCTGCTTGCATGCCAAACCAAGAGGCAAGGGTTGCCGCAGCGGTCAGCGAGGAGCGATCCGGGGATGTAGGGAAATAGAATCCGACTTGAGTCATCCCGGACGACGACGGGTCGAAGAACGGCTGGGGCAACAATTCCAGGCTGTTGGGAAGAGGCAGGACCACTCCCGAATATCGGATCTCCGACGTCGCTTCTAGTGTTGTGATGAGTCGCCGCGCGTCCTTCGGAGTGCAGTCATCGCATTGTGCAACGATGTGGAAGCTGAGCTGATTCCCGGTTGTCAATAGTTCGGACGGAAGCAGCAGTGTCGCCGTCGCCGTTTCGCTGCCGCCACTTCGCAAAGGAATGCTGCCTACCGGGGAACCATTCAGGCTGACTTCCAGTTGGCTACCCTCCGCGTGCAGCGCGGGGGCCAACCGGTACCGCAGCATCAGTTGTGCTTCGGTCGCCAGTTTCGTCATCGGGACCGGAAACCACAAGCTGGCGACGGCATCGCGTCCGGGGAGTTCCACTCCCTCAATCTTGCCCGCCTCGCGAAAAGATACTGATGAGTGAAACGGTTGGTTGGCACCGGGACTCGCTGCCGGAACAGGCGGAATCACCTGCCCCGAAGCTCGGACCGAAAGGAGGGCCAACAGAATTGCGGCCAAAAGCAATGCCAGAAAGACGGGGCGTCGGCTCGCAATAGGCGTGGCACTCTTGCTTGCTTCCGCGATCGATCCAAAGAAACTCGCGGGAATCGCAATCAGCCCTCGCATGGAAATTTCGAGAATGCGCAGGAAGCTATAAAGCGGCCGGTCCTCACCGGTCATTCGCCACCGGTTCCAGAAGTCCGCGCCTGAGAACACCAGCAGTGCGACCCTCTCCTCTTGTTGCAGTGTCAGGCGTTGAAACGCTACACGAACCACATTATCTACAACCTCGGTCACCACAACAGGAATCGGAACTTCTTCTCCTCGCATCGCGAATCGTAGGGTGGCGAGATCGGCCACCCGAACGCCCGCCGTACGTTCCATCTTCACGGCCGCGCCGCCGGTTGAAATGTTGATCGTGGTCGTCTGCACCACTTCGCCCGTTTCGAATTCACACTCCACTGGGAGCACCGCCGGAATCCGGATCGAGACACGTAACTGTTTCTTTTCGATGGCCGCAGCAACCGACGCGCCCAACACAACGATGTTCAGCGAAGACCAGAAGACGTTGATCCCAATCGTCGGCAACTGGTCCCAATCCTTCATCACTTTCGTCACGCCGAAGCCGACGCCCAACAGATTCAAGCCGATCAGAATCGCAAACGGTGTCGCCACGTTCCAATCCAGATAGGTCCGTTCCGACGTAACGTTCTTCGATGTCACGTTGAATTTGCCCCACTTCGGATTGATCAGGGCTGCGGTCGTCGGGAACAGAATGTAGGGAGCCAGCACTGTCTCATACACCTCGTTCCAGAACGAATGGCGGTGCTTGCCCTGAACTCTGGAGTTGGTCAACGTTGCCAAAGCAAGATGCGGCAATGCATAGGCAAGAATCGTAATCACGGAGCCGTACATGTTACTGAGCCCCAGCAGCAGATACACCAGCGGAGCAGTTAAGAAGATCAGCCGGGGAGCGGCATAAAGGTAGTGCACCATGCTGTTGAAGTAGCAGAGCCGTTGCGGCAGTTTCAGGCCACTCCCAAATAGCGGATTGTCCACTCGCAGAATTTGTACCATCCCGCGTGCCCACCGAATTCGCTGCCCAATGTGATCGGCGATGCTGGCCGTCGCCAGACCAGCCGCTTGCGGGATGTTGAGGTAAGCCGTGTTCCATCCTTTGCGTTGCATTCGTAGGGACGTATGCGCGTCTTCCGTTACCGTCTCTACCGCCACCCCGCCAATCTCCGCCAACGCCTCCCTCCGGATCACCGCACACGAACCGCAGAAAAACGTTGCGTTCCACAGATCGTTGCCGTCTTGAACAATTCCGTAGAAGAGCGAACTTTCGTTCGGAACTTCTTTGAAAATGTCGAGATTCTTTTCAAAGGGATCCGGCGAATAGAAGTGATGCGGGGTTTGTACCATGCCCAGTTTCGAGTCAGTGAGAAACCACCCTACGCTCAACTGCAGGAAGGATCGCGTCGGCACGTGATCGCAATCGAAAATCGCAACCAGTTCGCGATCCGTGTGTTCCAGAGCGGCATTGATGTTGCCGGCTTTGGCGTGAAAATTGTTATTCCGTGTCACATGGGCGACGCCATATTCCTCGGCAAACTGGCGGAAAACCTCGCGCCGTCCATCATCCAGAATATAAACTTGGAATTTGTCCGGGGGGTAATCCATATTTACGGCGGCCATTACCGTCGCCTTCACAATATCCAGTGGCTCGTTATACGTGGGAATAAACACGTCCACCGTTGGCCATCGCGTGACATCGTCCGGCAACTGAATCGGCTTGCGGCCGAGTGGCCT
>JBDTMC010000621.1:0-3593 GCA_039934475.1 Bryobacteraceae bacterium
ATCATTACTTCGGTCCCGATGGGCGGGTAACCGGGATGGTTGGAGATGTCATCAATGAGGCCGCGCGCCGCACCGGAATCAAGATCGTATGGAAGCTGCTCCCTCAGGGGCCTTTCGCGGCGTTCGCGGACAAAAAGGTAGAGTTGTGGCCTCTGCTCGGCTTCCGCGACGACCAGAACGTCCATTTCACCCGCCCCTTCCTGCGCAACTCCTACGTCGCACTCACGGCAGGAGGGAAGGAAAAAACCAGGACCGTACACCTCGTTTCTGTGGTCAACTACCCGTTGGCGCGCGCCTTGACTCAAAAAGCGTTTCCACGCGCCACAATGGTCCCCTTCCCCACCCGGCGCGAGGCGCTGGTCAGTGTTTGCGAAGGCAAATCGGACGCCGTCGTAGCCGAAGTACGGATTGCCCAATACCTAACCCTGAACCGGCCTCGCGAATGTACCAACATTACCCTCCGCGCGGAAGGACTCGGCCTTCCGCAAACGCAACTGGGCTTAGCTTCGATACCCGACCCTGCGGCGATGGCCGCCGTGGAAGCCTTGCGCGATGAGGTGGACCGCATGATGGCTGACCACACCATGCCGGAGCTGCTGCGGCAGTGGAACTACTATTACAGTGGCGAGTCCGAGACAATCTACCAGGAAATGCAGGCACAGGCGGCCACCCGTATTGCGCAAACCTTGGCAGGCGCCCTCGGAGTGGCCGCCCTTCTCTTATCGTTCCTGCTGATTCGCATGCGGCACGCCGAGCAAACTGCGGTCATAGCTAACTCGGCTAAAAGCCAGTTCCTCGCCCGCATGAGTCATGAGATTCGGACGCCCCTTCATGGCATCATCGGCATTGCAAAACTGCTGCGCGACACACCTCTCGAAGGGGAGCAGCGCGAGTACGTGGACATGATCGACGGTTCCGGAGTGACGTTGCTCCGCATCGTTAACGACGTTCTCGACCTCGCCCGCATCGAACGGGGGAATCTGGTCCTAAATCCTACCCGCTTTTCCCTCTTAGACCTGATTGTGGAGTGTGCGCGGCCCTTCCGTGTACAAGCCGGCCAGAAAGGCATCGCACTCTCGGTCCTCGGGCTCGATTCCCTCCCTACATCGATCCGGGCCGACGCTGGTTGTCTCACCCAAGTGCTCGCGAATCTCCTTGGGAATGCCCTCAAGTTCACCAGTCAAGGTGAGGTGATCGTTCGGATACGAACGGAGAGCAGGGGGCCACAAGAAGCAATGCTGCTCCAGTTTGAGGTGAGCGACACGGGCATCGGCGTCGCCCCGGGGCAACTGGAGCGGATCTTCGATAAGTTCCACCAAGCGGATGCCACCATCGCCACCCGCTTCGGGGGCACCGGTCTTGGTCTCGCCATCACCCGCGAGATCGTCGAAGCCATGGGCGGAGCAATTACGGTGGAAAGTGAACTGCACCGCGGTTCGAAGTTTTCATTCGAGATCCCGGTGCAAGTCGAGCAGCAGGCACTCCCGCTGGTTTCCCTCGATGCCGCCGTAAAGGAAGCGATCCACCGCGTCTCTCCCCGGGCGTCCGTCCTGTTGGTGGAAGACAACGTCGTGAACCAACGGATCGCCAAGCGGTTCCTCGAGAAGGAGGGCCACACTGTGACGCTTGCCTTCGACGGCGAACAAGCACTACGCGCCTGGGAATCACAGCCTTTTGCCGCCATCTTCATGGATTGCCACATGCCCGGAATGGATGGTTTTGAAGCTGCGGCCGAGATCCGCCGCCGGGAGAAAGGCGGCCCTCCCGTGCCGATCATCGCTCTCACAGCAGCCGTCATGCAGGGCGACCGCGAAAAGTGCGCCGCGGCAGGCATGGACGACTTTCTCGCCAAGCCGATCGAGACAGCCGAACTTCGGCGCATCCTCGAACGGTGGGTAACCCCTCTAGCCGTTCCGCGATAATAGCGGGAGATGGCCCGCCTCTGGCTGCTACCCAACCTGCTCAGCCTCGACGCGCCGCTGGTCGCCCTGGCATGGCAGGATCTGCTGGCGCGAAGCACTCATCTGCCTCTCCCGCCCCAGGCGCGCCTATCGCTTGGCCTCTCCGTGTGGGCCATCTATCTGGCTGATCGCATCCTCGATGCGCGCCGGCCCTTCACCACAGCCGAAGCGCCCCGCCACCAGTTCTACAGAAACCACCCGCTCGCCGCCCGCACTCTCCTGGCACTCGTTCTGCTGGCCACCACGGTGTCCGTAATCCTCCTGCCCTCGGCCATCGTCAAAGCCGGTTTCCTCGTTCTGGCAGCAGTGGCCGTCTATCTCGCTGCCATCCATTCTGGAGTCGCGCCAAAGATTCCCAAGGAGTTCGCAGTAGCCCTGCTCTTCCCCACCGGAACATTCCTGGCCGCCTGGGTAGCATCCCCGCACCCCGCGCCATTGCTTCTGCTCTTCCTACCGTTCTTCCTGCTCTGCCTGGGAAACCTCTGCGTGCTGGAAACCTGGGAATGGCGCCGCTGGGGGAGCATCGGTGCCAGACCATCGGACGCAGTCCGCAAGCTAGCCGACACCCTCCCCTACTGGGCAACACTTCTCGGGCTAATCTCCCTGGCCGTCGGCTCCGCCCCGTGGTACTTGGCTTCGGGCATCTCCGCGCTCTTACTCGCCACCCTCGCGCGCTTCCACAAAAAACTCCCGCCCGACGTCCGCCGCGTCCTAGCCGACGCCCTCCTCCTAACCCCCCTCTTCTTACGCTAGCGGACAATACAGCTTCGCCCCTACCCTCAAACCATCTTCGCCTTCGCCCACGCCAAACTTCGCTCCAGATCCACCATCTGCTGTTTCTTCAAAGCCGCCTGATACTCCGGCACCTTCTCCCCCGGAGCGTCCTCAATCACCATTGGCGTCATCAGTGGGTGCCCCTGCTTAGCCAGAGCCACAAACCGCGCAAACTCATTGGCTCTCGCCTTCGGGAAGCCCTTCCAAAAAGAGTCTTCCAGATACGGCACCACCCGCGGAGGCCGTCCCGTAATGATCTCCAAGTGAAGCGGCGTCTCCGGACAAAGCTTCTTCTGCAACGCCCCGATCTTGACCATATCGATAGACCCGTCCCCTAACGCCGTCCAGTGCGCCGCACACCCTCTCGGGTGCTCCCAGATCGCCGTATCCCGGCAATGCGTCGTCACCGCGTATGGACCCAACACCTCCATAGCCACCTCCGGATGTTCCGCGCACCAGATTGGGTTGCCCGTATCCAGGCACGCCCCCACGTACTCTTTGCCCGCCTGCTCAATTAGTTCTCTCAGCTCCCAGGCCTGCATATCGCCCGAGTGGTTTTCCAACGCGATCTTCACACCGGTGTCCATCGCCGCACTGCGCGCCGTGCGAAACACCCGCAGCGTGCTCTCCATGTGATACTCGATGCCCTTGCCGTCATAGCGGTCCTCGCTGCTGCCAAGGTAACAGCGCATGCTCCGCGCTCCCACCGCCTGAGCCACCTTCAGGCCCTGAATCAAATACTCCACCGCGTCCTTCGCGTGGAACGCCTTCGCTGTCGGGCAAATGCAGCCAGTCCCGGCATCGATCTCAATCCCTTTCTCGCGCGCCGCCGCCCGCACCTTCGCCAGGTGCGCCGGC
>JBDTMC010000622.1:0-3585 GCA_039934475.1 Bryobacteraceae bacterium
GAACCCATTTGCCACCGCCGCGCTTGCCGCGGGATACGCACAGTCACGCCCACCCTTACACGCCCGGATCATGGATCGGGCTTTCTCCACCGCAAGAATCGATCGCCCGGTCGCATTGGCAATCGATCTTGGTTGTGGATCGGGTCTCTCCACCCAGCCCTTGGTCTCCAGGGCAGGGCTAGTCCTGGGCATGGAACCCTTTCCTGGAATGCTTAGCTGGGCTCGTACTGTCGTCCCTGAAGCCCACTTCCTGGCCGCACGCACGGAGGCGCTGCCCGTAGCTGCTGGAACGGCCGACCTCATGACCGCGGCCGGCTCACTCAATTATTGCGAGCCCGCCGCGGCCTTTCGCGAGATCATGCGGGTCCTCGCGTCTGGAGGCGCAATCTGCGTCTACGATTTCTCTCAAGGCGGTTCCGCCCGCGACACAGCAGCCCTCGCCGGTTGGTTCGACGAATTCCGGACGCTCTATCCGATCCCGCCCTCGGAAGCGATCCCGCTCGACCCGAAAGCCCTCGCCAATTTCGCCGCTCCTCTGGCGCCTGGCGCAGCCGAGCACTTCGAAATGGAAGTGCCCATGGATGCCGCTGCGTATGAGGCGTACATCATGACGGAGTCAACGTCAGCGCCGCCTTGCGCGCCGGAACACTTGAGGCCGACATCCGCGCCTGGCTCCGGGATTCTTTGGCGCCCGTGTTTCAGGGCGCCGTTCATGACGTTGTGTTCCCAGGCTACTTTGCCTGGTTCCACCGCGCCTAAGAGTCACTGTCGCGGAAATCCTGCCCCGGCCTTTACTTCTTCTATCTGCGCGGCGTGCCGTTCGGTGTGGCCGGCGACAAACAACACCCACTGATATCCGTCGAGGTCGCCAAACGCCGGGTGATTAATCACTCGCCCCCGCAAATCGGGCAACGCTGCGATGATGTCCAACGTGTGGTCCCTGCTCGTCGAGAACTGAGCAAGGATTTCGCCAGCCGGCACTTCTCCGGTGGGAAGCAGCATCGGCGGTGACGGATGCTTTGTCGAGCGGTCCGTCGACATCGCCACAATCACCTCCGCTGGCGGTTTCATGCTCTGATCCGGCGCACCCTCAGGCGCCTCGTGCAGGCCGCGGAACAACGATTGCACGCGGCTTTCCGCCAGCAGCATATGCTCAATGACTTCAGCCACCGACCAGGTGTCGGGAGAAGGTTTGTACGTTAGTTGTGGCACACTCAGCCCGCGTGCCGTGATTTCCACTTCAGCCTTGCTCTTGCGCAGCACATCAAGGGCATCGCTACGCTCAGCCTGCCAAGCCAATTGTGCGGTTTCGAAGAATGCGGTTTGCATTGTGTTTTCCAGCCTCCGCCAGAACGACGATGCAAAACCCACAAATCGACACTCTTGAAAAGTATTTAGAAACCCGAATGAATCCGAGGCCCGGGCTCCTGGCGCGCCAAAATCTCCGCCTCCGCCGCCAGCATCTGCTCCCAACGCGCCTTTACATCGGCTTTCGGAGCGATCTTATTTGCCAACCGTACGAACACTTTGTAGTGGCCCAACTCCGACGAAAACAATGCGTTGTAAAACGCCTTCAGCTCTTGATCGTCCGTTGCCTCGGCCAGCACGGCGAATCGCTCGCATGACCGCGCCTCAATTAACGCCGACACCAGCAGTCGGTCCAAAGCTTCGGTTGCTTCCCCTCGCCGCACCAGATCGCGCAGCGCATTCGCATACGGATTTTTATGGATTCTCGAAAGCCGCCCGCCTCGTCGCAACAGGATCCGCGTCACTTGCGCCAGGTGCGCCGCCTCATCGCGCGCTACCGACGTCATAGTCTCCACCCACCCGGGCACCCAGTCATTGGGCCACCGTGTCATCAGGTCCATCGCGTTGTTGGCTGCTTTCTTTTCCAGAAACGCATGGTCCACAAGCAGTGCGATCGGATCCGCCAGCACCGCGTGACCCCACGCCAGCGGAGTTCGCGAAAGCAGCGGCAGATCGTCCATTACACCGGCCAGCCTTCGGTTATCACAAACGGGTACGGAACCACCGTCCGCAGCGCCGTAACAGCGGAAGCGGCAACCTCGCCGGTGGCGGTATCGTAGATCACGAACGTCGCCGGCACGTCCTGCCAGCCATCCGCGGAGAACCCGCCAGCGCCCATAATCGGCCCCGGATTCACGGCTAGAGTTCCGCCGACCCGCGTCACGTGGAAGCGGTGGTTATGCCCATAGCAGACAAGGTCATACTCGCCCGACAGCGCCATTGGCCGCGCGATGTTGTCGAAATGCTGCACGGCAATCCGCTTCCCGTCCAACGTCAGCTCCAGGAATTCGCCGTGTACCTGCACCCGCGCATCCGCCTTACGAGTGATGCGGAATAGATCGGCATCGTTGTTGCCGAACACGACGTGGACCGGCCCCGGAAACTCCCGCAGCCGGTCCATCACAAACGGAGAACACAGATCGCCGCAACACAACAATACCTCGCAGCCACTCTGCTTGATCGCGCCCAGGGCAGCCGCCAGGTTCCACAGGTTATCGTGGACATCGGAGATAACGGCGATCTTCATCGGCTAGCGGACAACGCCCTCCAGAGGGCTGCTGGCCGTCGCATACAGCTTCCGCGGCATGCGGCCTGCTTCAAACGCAAGGCGTCCCGCGGCAACTCCGAATTTCATCGCCTCCGCCATCTTCACGGCATCTTCGGCCGCCGCAATCGCGGTGTTCATCAGGATGCCATCGAAGCCCAACTCCATCGCTACCGCGGCGTCCGACGCCGTGCCAACGCCTGCATCCACAATCAACGGCACTTCGGTAATCATCTCGCGCAAGATGCGCAAGTTGTTGATGTTTTGAATGCCCAATCCGGAACCGATCGGAGCCGCCAGCGGCATCACCGCCGCCGCGCCCGCGTCAATCAATCGCTTCGCATTCACCAAGTCGTCGTTTGTGTACGGAAGCACGACGAAGCCTTCCTTCGCCAGCACGCGCGTCGCTTCCAACAGGCCTGCGTTGTCCGGGAACAGCGTCCGCTCGTCGCCAATCACTTCTAGTTTTACCCAGTGCGATAGGCCCACCTCGCGTCCCAGGCGCGCCGTTCTGATCGCCTCATCGGCGGTATAGCAGGCGGCCGTATTCGGCAGAATGAAGAATTTCGACCGGTCGATAAAATCGAGCAGGCTCTCTTTGGAGCGGTCTGTCAGGTTCACGCGTCGTACGGCAACAGTCACTACTTCCGCCCCAGATGCCTCATGGCAGCGAGCCATTTCCTGAAAAGTGCGGTACTTCCCGGTTCCCACGAAAAGGCGGGAACGGAACTCGCGGTCGGCAATGCGCACAGTGTTGCTCATAAACTTCTATTGTAGGCCTTCACTATGACAATCAGCGCGCCTCTGAAGCGTCCGCCGGGTCCCAAGGGACACCTCATCTGGGGAAGCATGCGCGAGATCCAGCGCGACCCTCTCGCCTGCCTCATGCACACCCGCCAAACCTACGGAGACATCGCCCGCTATCGCATCGCCTTCTTCCGCTCCCACCTCATCTCACACCCCGACTACATCAAGCGAGTCCTCCAGGACAACCACACCAATTACAAGAGTAG
>JBDTMC010000623.1:0-3574 GCA_039934475.1 Bryobacteraceae bacterium
GAAGAAGCGGAATAAAGAAGGCAAACTCTGGGCAGCCATGCAATTGGAGGATCTGGTGGGCAGCATGGAAGCGATGGTGTTCGCTTCGTCGTTTGAGCAGATCGGCGCCAATCTCGTGGAAGATAAACCAATGCTGATTCGCGGCATGGTGCTTCCCGAGGAGAACGCACCGCCGAAATTGTCGATCAAAGACGTCACTCTGCTCGAAAACGCCCGAGTCTACTATCCCACCCTCATTGGCATCAAGATCTGGCTGGACCGGAATGGCGTGGACGATAAGGCCTCTGCCCTCAGTGACCTCTTCCGCAAAAAGCCTGGCCAGACAGAAGTTCGGCTAAGGCTGGAACGATCCCGCGATTTCTCCCTGCTCCTGGACGTGGATACAAAAGTACGGCCGGACAAGGAATTCAAGGCCGAACTGCAGCGCATTTGCGGCCCTGAATCCCTCGAAATCATCTCGGGCTAAGACGGCAGAACGCTACTTCGTCTGGGCGTCGTGCTTCTCCTTGGCGATCTTCCGGCTCATCTTGTTCTGTTCGGCAGTGACTTTGGCTTTCTCCCCAGGAGTGACCACGCCGTCGGCCTTAGCCTTCTTGATGTCGCGGTTCACTTTCCTCTCGCCGTGCTTCAGCTTGGCCGCTTCCTTGTTGGTCAGTTCTCCGCTAGCCTGTCCCTCTTTAATACGGGCCTTTTGGTCGGCTTGTCTTTCCTTCGCGACCTGACCGAATGTGGCGGGCACTACGAGAGCGGCGCTAATGAACACGCCGAGCAACAGTTTCTTCATGGGTGTTTCCTCCTCTGATGGGATTCGCGGCGAAACCGCGCGTCCGTGAGAAGATGATAGCGCATGCCGAACAAAGTCCTGATTGCCTTCGGCGCCTACGCGGTACTGGGCCTTCTAGCAGCCTTTACGCTGCAAGGCCAACTGCGGCTGGCGCTTCTGGTCCTGCTGGCCGGACTCGCTGCCAAAACCTGGATCGGCGCTCGGCTGCACCGCTAGCCAAGGCAATTTCCCCCGCCTCCCTAGGTATTTCCCTCGATTTAGTCCTCGCCCCGGAAATCCGATGCTGGAGGTGCACGCAGCGCCGTTCCGTTTCGGAACACCGGTTTCAGAACGAACTCTGAGTCCCGGCGCAATGTTTCAAGGCGGAACACGCCGGGCAGCGGGCTGCAAGGGGGAACCACTTTTCCATCGGCCTAAGTCATTGAACGAAATAGTATTTTCAGGTCTTTTTAACGTTTTTATAAATACCCTTCTAAGTTGGTCAACCGCTTGCACTTCTTAGGGATCGTAAGCCCTTCGGAAAGACCGAAGAGACTCCCACAAAAGGAAGGTAACAACGCATGCAGGCGAAGTGTGTCCAGACGGAAACGGCCGAAAATACCCGGCGGGATGACGTCGTTTTGGAGAATTTGCCGCTCGTAAAGGCGATCGCCATTCGAGTACACGAGAGCCTTCCGGTTCACGTCGATTTGGACGACCTGATTCATGCCGGCATCCTCGGACTGTTCGATGCCGTAACCAAATACAATCCCGACAAGCAGGTGGCTTTCTCCAGCTACGCCAAACATCGC
Organism: Bryobacteraceae bacterium; assembly: GCA_039934475.1. GTDB lineage: Bacteria > Acidobacteriota > Terriglobia > Bryobacterales > Bryobacteraceae > JBDTMC01. Next base: position 1,576 of record JBDTMC010000623.1, read on the forward strand.
ATCAAGGGCGCCATGCTCGACAGCTTGCGGCAGCTCGATTGGGCTTCGCGCGATCTGCGGCGCCGCCATAAGCAATTGGAAAACACGATCCGCGAACTGACGGGGGAACTCAAGCGGGCGCCCACAGAGCAGGAAGTAGCCGCACGGCTGGGCATCGACGTGGACCGCTGGCGATCGATGATGATGGACTTGCGCAATACGGGTCTCATCTCTGCGTCCACCCGTGGCAAGGATAGCGACGATCTCCCGGCACCCGATTTCCCGGGCAAACCCGACTCGCAGCCGGACAACATCTGTGCGCGCAGCGAGATGCGCGACAAACTGAAGACAGCCATGGAAACGCTGCCCATCCGCTACCGCAAGGTTGTGGTGCTGTACTACACAAATGAAATGACGATGAAAGAGATCGGCGGTGTGCTCGGTATCAATGAAAGCCGAGTATCGCAGATCCACAAATCGGCTCTCGAGAAAATGGCTGTAGTACTGCAAACCAACGGAATCACCAGCTGCCGGGCGTTTTGACGACGGCTAACGCACTTCGATTGTGTAAGGCATGGTGCGGAGGATGCCACCGTGCACAAGCATTTTGAGCTGGGCCATCACACCGGCGGGAAATACCGAGGACAAGGGATACTGTCCGCTGATCCGCGCGATCTTGGCTTCCACCAGGCTGCTGGCGGAACCCTTCATGAGGGCCTCGAAGAATGACTTACGGCCAGGGAAGGGTACAAGGCGCACTTGTTCGCCGGCCGGTATCTTGGCCTTCGCTTTGACGACTTCGATTGCCCGGTCTAGTCCGCCAAGCTCGTCCACTAGCTTGTTGTCCTTCGCCTGCGACCCCAGCCATACCCGGCCTTGGGCCAGTTCGTCAATCTGTTCGTATTTCTGCCTGCGTGCCGAGGCAACGCGAGTCACGAAGCCGGTATAGATGTGCTCCATGGAATCACGGAGCTTCTTCCGGCTGGCATCGGTCAGCGGGGTGTAGTCGGAGTCGATATCGGCATTAGCGCCGCGCTTGAGTATGTCTTTGGTAATGCCAAGCTTATCGTAAAGGCCCTTCACGTTGGCCTTACCGTATATAACGCCGATTGAACCAGTGAGGGTATTGGGATAAGCGATAATCGGATCTCCCGTCATTGCCATGTAGTAGCCGCCGGAGGCAGCCACATCGGACATCGAAATGACGGTCGGCTTCTTCTGGCTGAGTAGCTTCACTTCGCGCAGAATATCATCAGAGGCGATCGCATCGCCGCCGGGGGAATCGATCCGGACAATGGCCGCTTTGATGCTGGTATCGTTGGCAGCCTGACGAACGGTCCGTACAAATGAATCGGAGTAGATCCCGTCTTCGTTCAGATCCTGGCCTTCGCCACGGTAGATTGCGCCCTGGCCGATCACCACAGCAATGCGGCTGCCGCTGGTAACGGCAGGCATGGCCTTCAGATAGTCCTTCGCAGACACCCGCTTCCCTTCCACGCCCACCTTGTTCTTCAACTCACCGTAGACCTGATCCTCGTAGATGTTGGCGTCGACAAGGCCTCGTTTCAAGGCTTCTGGCGCCAGTATAGGGCCACTGTCGATAGCCGCGCGGATCTCCTCCACTGTCTTCTTCCGGCCTCCCGACACCGTGGTAAGGATATCCGAGTAGATGCTGTCGAGCACCGAATCCATCACCTGTCGCGTCTCCGGCGACATCGACGTACGGGTGAACATGTCGCCGGCATCTTTGTACTTGCCGATGTGTTCCATCTCCATCTGCACGTGCTGGCCGGGCGCGAGATGGCGTGGCCGCCGGGATGAACCGGTGACGCCGCTCAGGCCCGTGATCCGGTCACGTTCAGCGCGCTGACCAACGGCGAACACTGAGCGGACGCCGACGCTCGGTCAGGAGGCTGCCCTGGCGAGCAGATACTGTCCGCGGCCGTGGTCGCGGGCGAGAAAGAAGTCGACCGCGCGATATCCCCGACCGAAGTAGGTCTGGAAAATCTCCCGAGTGCGC
>JBDTMC010000624.1:0-3556 GCA_039934475.1 Bryobacteraceae bacterium
TCTCCTCCGCCGCGTGCCGCTCGTCCCACCCACTCCTCGGGAAATTGTTGAGTGACCATCAATGCTTGGCAAAATGTCCCCTGTAATCAGCCACATAGAAAACTCGCTCGCTGTAATTGGCGGGGCCTGTGCTTTACTTGTTACGGTGTGCGACGGAGTGCCTGATTGAGGTGGGCCCGGTGTTGAAATGTTTCAACACTTTCAACACCTTCATTTTTGGTGATTTGCGTGTAACTATCTTTAGAATTAGTCGGTTGCTGGGAATTTGGCGGCGAATGTTTCAACACTTCAACACGATTTTTCGTTGAAACCGACGCGCCAGCGAAAGAGATGCAGGATTGGGGCTGGAAAACTTAATTAATTTGTATGATTTACTCGGCAATTTGTGCCGCTACGGTATTGTTCTAGCTACTGCCATTGCTTAGTAGTTCTGGTACTAAAGCAGCAAAGGCGAGCCCGTGAATAGGCCTGGCAAATTCAGCTTTTGCAATCACTTACGAGGCTCGCCTCCGCTTCCATCTATTAGCTCTCCCTCTCCCCGCACCCGTTTGTAACCCCCATCGGACCGCATTGTCGTTTACATACTGCTCGCGCCCTTGTATACTCATTTTACCCGGGCATCCAAAAAACCTTAAGACTCTTTAGGAGGAGTGCATTATGAGTGGTATGGCAAATCAGTGGGTCGGCGGTGGCGTTGTTGACGACAAGAACGCCGTTGATAGTTCCGCGACCCCAATGTACGACGTAGCGATCATCGGGGCCGGGTTTGAGGGTGCGCTTCTAGGCCTGATTCTTGCTAAGTACAACGCAAAGGTTCTCATTATCGAGGCCGGTACGCATCCCCGGTTCGCCCTCGGCGAATCCACCGTGCGCCACACGTTCCGCATGATGAAGATCATTGGCGAACGCTTCGATATCCCCGAAATCAGAGACAACTTCAGCTCTGGTGAGCAGGTCCACAAGTTCGTCAGCGCTGCCTGCGGCGAGAAGCGTAACTTCGGTTTCGTCTACCACCACAAGGGTCAGCACCAGGTTCCGGACGAGGCCAACCAACTTGTAATCCCGCCCTTCCGTGAAGGCTACGAAGCCCACCTGCTGCGCCAGGACACTGACGAGTTCCTCACCAAGGTGGCCATCCACTACGGCGCCACCGTGAAGTTCAAGACCCTCGTCACAGACGTCGAGATCGATAAGAAGGAAGGCGTGACCATGAAGACGGCTAAAGGCCAGATCTTCAAGTGCCGCTACCTGCTTGACGGCTCCGGTACGCACTCCCTCCTCGCTCGCAAGATGGGTCTGAAGGAAGAAACGCCCCGCTTCGAACTGCAGTCCCGCTGCCTGTTCAACCACCTCATCGACGTCAAGCCCTACGACGACCTCAACCTGCCCAACGGTGTGCCGAAGGCCCCGGAGCGCTGGTATGCCGGCACTTGCCATCACCTCTTCGACGGCGGCTGGATGTGGGTCATCCCGTTCGATAACCGCGAAGGTTCCACCAACAAGGCCTGCAGCGTCGGTGTCAGCTTCGACATGACGAAGATGCCGAAGCCGAAGAACATGACGCCCGATCAGGAGTGGGAGCAGTTCCTCAACGACTATCCCAGCATCAAGGCGCAGTTCGCCGATGCCAAGCCTATTCGGGACTGGATTTCCACTGACCGCCTGCAGATCTCCTGCAAGCACAGCGTGGGCGAACGCTTCATGCTGTTGCCTTCCGCTTACGGTTCGGGCTTCGCCGACGCGCTCTTCAGCCGCGGTCTGGCCACCTGCGTCGAAGTCGCCAACGCCCTCATCCCCCGCCTCCTCAAGGCATTGAAGGATGACGACTTCTCGCCGGAGCGTTTCGAGTACGTGCACCAGGTCTCTGAGAACAGCCGCTCTAATAACGACAAGATCGTCCATCACGCCTACATCTGCTTCAAGGACTGGAAGCTGTGGAACGCATGGTTCCGCATCTGGGCATTGGGTGTCGGCCTTGGCGATCTTCGCCTCGCCAGCATCTGGCATCGGTATGCGGCCACCCACGACGAATCCATCCTTCCGGATGCCGAGGAGCCGATGGGCCTGTTCTACAGCAACCACAAAGGCTTCGAGAAGCTGTTCAATCAAGCCTGCGCTTACGTTGACGACTTCCAAGCCGGCAAGTTGGGCGTTGACGACACCGCCAACTCCATCCTCAAGCTGCTGGCCGATTGCAAATTCGCTAGCCCCGGCGCCCGTATGGGTGACCCGAACATGCGCTACATCAATATCGGTACACCCAGTGCGATGGCCGGCGCCCTGAAGTGGGTGCTCACCTCCGCTCCTCCGGAGATCAAACACTGGACGCTCACCAGCCTCGGCCCGCTGAAGCACCTGGCACCGAAGGCTCCCATGGTCGTCCGCGCAATCGCGTAGCCAGAGGGCAGCACATGTCATCAGTAGAATCGGCGGCGGTGGATCCGAAAGAGTTCCGGCGGGCTGTAGGCCGCTTCCTCACTGGCGTGACAATCACCACAGTGAGGGATCCGGAAGGCCGGCCGCATGGCCTCACAGCGAACTCCTTTACTTCGGTCTCGCTGGCGCCGCCGCTGATTTTACTCTGTATCGACACCAGGGCTCGCCTGCTGGATCACTTCATGCAGACAGCCTACTTCGCAGTCAATATCCTCAGCGAACAGCAGAAGGATCTCTCCAACCAGTTCGCCAAACCGAATATCGACCGCTTCGATGGCGTCGAATGGATGGAGGGCCGATTCGGCTCGCCGCTGCTTCCCGGTAGCCTCGCCCACCTCGAATGCCGCCTCGTCCAGTCCCATGAGGCGGGCGACCACATTATCCTCATTGGCGAAGTCCTGCAGTTGTCCCACTGCGACGGCGGTCCGCTGTGTTATTTCAGTGGCGCCTACCGCCACATCGCCCAACACCCTTGATCCGCAGCCGCTTCCTCAAAGCCTTTCTCTTATTCAGCGTATCTGTATTGATACTCACCGAGATCCTCAGTCTCGGCGCGTGGTTGCGGTTCCTGCCTCTCTCCGTAGCATGGTTGGCCCTTGCCAGTGCCGCCGCCGTGGCCGCCTACCGCCTCCCGTGGCCTCACCCTAAACTCCCACCACTCCTCGATTGTGCCCTCCTCAGCGGCATTGTCGCCATCGTTGGCGTCGTCCTTTTCATCGGTCTGGTCAGCCCTCCCAACAGTACCGATGCGATGGCCTATCATATGCCGCGCGTCGTCTATTGGGCCCAACAGGCGAGCGTCGCCTTCTTCCCCACACCGTACCTCAACCAGATCATGCTGCAGCCGATGGCAGAGTACCTTGTGCTGCACACTTGGGTGTTGACAGGCGGCGACCGCCTCGGCAATCTCCCTCAACTCCTCGGCTTTGTGTTCAGCCTCCTTGGCGTGTCTTTGGTCGCCAGTGCCTTCGGCGCCGGCCCGCGCGGACAAATCATCACCGCCCTTTTCTGCGCCACCTTGCCGAACGGCATCCTGCAAGCCTCCGGCGCCAAGAACGACTACCTCATGACGGCTTATCTGCTGGCCATCATTTGCAAAGAAGCCGGCCTGCCCGACGGC
>JBDTMC010000625.1:0-3548 GCA_039934475.1 Bryobacteraceae bacterium
CTGTCGAGCACCACATCGCCGGAAAGGCCGCCGCTGGTCTTCCCTGCCCCATTGCGGCCGGCGGCAAGAAGGCCTCAGAGGCATCGGCCAACCCCAGCTGAGGGAGAACGCCCGAATCGAGACTGCTACCTGTCAGCGGGCGTTGCCGCGTCCGCACTCCATCGGCGTGATGCCGGGCGCGTGCAGGGCCGCGCCAGTCGTCGCGGATTGTGTGTAAAACGGCCGCCCTAGACGCGCGGCGCTTGCTATTGTTGCACGGGGCAGTGCTGGCTCGGTGAAACTCCGCAGCATTGCGCCACACTTCGGGCACCGGTAATGAGCTCCGGCCGTCCACCCGCTCGCGAGATCGTCCCGGCGGCCATCTCGGCCTGGCGTCGGTTCATTTTAGCCTTCCGGCCTCGCGTGCGCGTTTTTAGTGTTGTCTGTTTTTGTAGGACGGCGAGGGCACAGGCCAAGGCCGGAGGAGGCCGCGCTTACTTGTATTATTTCGTGCACGAGCCTCCAGTTTCGCCCGGGCAGCCGGACTGGCGCGACACACGGCGCCGAAATTCCGTATGCATTCAATAATCCGGGTGCGGCGTGAACGGAAGTCCGATCGTGTGCTCGCCGTCATCGGCAGTGACAGGCTTGCTAACCGATCGGTTGTTGTTAGGCATCCAGCACGAACAACCCGAGGCTGCCTGTGAGCCGTCGCGAGCAGTTCGGAGAGTGCCGCTCCACCCAGATGCATTTAATTAAAATACTTGATAGCATTTTTAAGTAATTAACATCTAATAGCATCTGATACGATGGACTGGTGGATGTTTAGAAAGAAATGCGCCGACCATTGAGCGGTAGGAGCATCGCAAAGGCTATATCAGTTTCAACCTTTGCGCTCTTGGGGTTTGCCGTTCCAATCAAATCCAGTCTGGAAATTTTGATAACCGATTCTACCGGTCATTTCTTTGTCCCAGTTTGGACGCGACAAGCGGATAAATCTTCAACAACGCTATCTTTCTATGGATGTCTTATCTCCGCCTGGCCGTCGGGGAGCCTGCAATGCGCTGCAGCGTATGGCGACTCGCAGAATGCCAAAGGCTCCTGGGACAAATCCGACCTGCTCGCACCTTCACTACACACCCGCGACTCGGATGCCCCGCCGACGACGCGGGTGTCGGGAATTGTCTTCGACGAAGGCGACCGCTCTCACCCCAGGCTTGCCCATCTAAGCAGTAGCCGACAGTTCGATGCGAAAAGCCAGAAGCCGCGGATCCTCGATGTGATGAGTGCAGTTCCACCTATTCTGAAGGATTCCGCGGGGCAGTATTCTGTACCGGATCAAATCCTGGCTATGAACCAACTGGCTCACATGATGCCTGTTGCTCTGCTATCGGAAGTTCCACTAGGTAAATCGCATCCAATCGGCGGGCGGCAAAGAAGTCCGGTGACATCGGTGCCAAGCATACCAACTTCGGTGCGGCAGATGCACCATCTGACGCGGGCCGGCGGGCACCCGCCCGTCGTCGTTGAGGGGGTCGTCACCGGCGTCACCTTCACGCCTCAGGGCTTTACGGTCCAGGACGGACGCGATGGAATCTATGTCGTATTCAGGGCGACACAAACTGAGGTGGGTCTCGGCCAAAGGGTTCGGATTTGGGGAACCGGAGACGCAAGTGGTTTTTCCCCTATAGTGATGGCGGACCGGGTTGAGATTCTCAGCCACGGAGCCCTTCCGAACCCGCGAAGGATCTCGGCGGTCGAAGTAGATGATGGAACTCTCGATAACGAGTACGTTGAAGTTCGCGGAATCGTGCGCACCGCAACCATGACGTCTGACGGCGGCCGCACTTTCGGGATCATGAGACTGGACACCCGGCCGGGCTCGATCCTTCTTATCGTCCGTGCCTTCGAGGTTAGTGCAGAGAAATATGTCGATTCCGTGGTTCGCGCACGTGGTGTGGTCGAAGTGGACTTCAATGTGAACCGGCAAGCGTTGGGATTGCAGGTTGGTATTGCGAATATCGGTGACATAACGATTGAGCGATCTGCCCGGTTGGACCCTTTCGGCCAGCCAGTAACCCCAATTGACAGCATCAAGGTGTTTGAGTCCAAACGCGATTGGTCACACCGATTTCGTATTCGTGGCGGGGTAACTCTCCAGCAGCGTGGTGAGTTCGTTGTTGTACAGGATGGCAATCGAGGGATTCGTGTGGATACGAAGACGGATGAAACCCTGCCCGTTGGAACCATTCTGGACGTTGCTGGCTTCGTGTCGACCAAAACCGACACCCCCATACTAACGGACGCAATCATCCGCAGCCACAAGATGAGTATGACGGTAAAACCGTTGCCGCAAGGGGCGGTTGATGTGCTTGCAGGGAGAAGTAACTGGTCGCTGGTATCAGTTCCCGGAATTCTGATTGAGAGTGGACAGAGCCCAACAGGTCTGACGCTCCTACTTGACGACCATGGAGCGAAGTTCTCCGCGGAATTGAGGAACGGCCCTCAGGAACAATTTAAAGTGGCGCCAGGAAGTCAAATCCAGATTACGGGCGTTTGTGAGAACTTTACGGGCACGCTAAGCAGACCGGAAGGCTTTCGGCTGTTATTGAGGACAGCATCAGACGTCAAAGTTTTGACGAGCGCTCCCTTATCGATGAACCGGGAGTTTCTTATACGGAGTGGTGTCGCCCTTACAGCTGTGGCAATCCTCAGCGCTGTTTGGGCACTCATGCTCCGCCGCCGAGTTCGCCAGCAAACCAGTTGGATTAGGACCAGCCTGGTCAAAGAAAAAGCCGCCGCCAGTCACGACTCGCTGACCGGGCTGCCAAATCGGCGGTACTTCGAAAGCTCTCTTGCCGCCACGCTTAATGATGCCAACATTGCCGGCAAAAGGGTAGCCCTCTACTATATCGATCTCATAGGCTTCAAGCGCATTAATGACATAATGGGACACTCTGTTGGTGATCTGGTGCTGCAGCAGGTCGCTCAGAGACTCAGGGGGGCCCTCGATTCCGCTGAGCTGCTTGCGCGAATCGGCGGCGACGAATTTGCAATTATTCAGCCCAACGCTCTGGATGATTCGGCCTCGGAAGGATTCGCCAAACGGCTCTTTGGCACGTTCCGGGATGCATTCGTTACAGCCGGCAGTAGCATTCAGGTGGGCGCAAGTATCGGGGTCACTCGCTACCCGATAGATGGCGAAAGCGTGGACGAAATCAAACAAAATGCGGACACGGCCATGTATCATGCCAGACGGAATGCAACAGGTTTCGCGTTCTTTGATTCGAGCATGGCTACGATGATGCGAAGGAAGGCTGAGATTCGGCAACAGTTGCCGGGTGCCGTGGCAAGAGGAGAGTTCCAACCACACTTCCAGCCAATCGTGGATCTTTCAACGGGATTAATTGTTCGTTTCGAAGCCCTTTGCCGCTGGAATAGCCCGCAACTCGGCAGCGTGCCGCCGCTGGAGTTTATACCCGTAGCGGAGGAAACCGGCCATATCGATGCGCTCGGCAAATTGGTGCTCCGGGAGGCCTGTCGGCAGGGATGCAGGTGGCAAATAAACG
>JBDTMC010000626.1:0-3546 GCA_039934475.1 Bryobacteraceae bacterium
AGCGCCCGGCGGAAATGCCGCAGGCGAGCGCAAAGTGCCGATTGACGCAGCCACACTGAAACTCAGCAATGCCACTGCCGAAGCGGTCTCCTACAAAGGTAAGGCCGCGATTCGCGTCACCGATACGGCAGGCGACAGCGCACCGGACGGCAAGCAGCTCGCACTGATTCCCGGCATCGAGTTCGGCGACGGCGATATCTATATTGAGCTGGCCGGCGACACGAAGCCAGGCTCCCCGCCCACATTCCGCGGTTTCACCGGCCTCGCGTTTCGCGTAGCCGGTGACGGTTCGAAGTACGAAGCGTTCTACCTTCGGCCGAAGAACGGCCGCTCGGATAACCAGGAGCAGCGCAACCACTCGGCGCAGTACATCTCGTTTCCCGACTACGGGTGGAAGCGTCTGCGCGACGAGACGCCATCTCGCTATGAGAGCTACGTCGATCTGGTTCCAGGAGAATGGAACGCCATAAAGATCGAGGTACGCGGCGACAAGGCCCGCCTCTACGTGAACGGAGCGACCCAGCCGGCTCTGCTGGTGAACGACCTGAAACACGGCGCCGCGAAGGGCGGGCTCTCCCTGTGGGTCGGTCCAGGCACCATCGCGCACTTTGCAAACCTGCGCATAAAAACCGCCGAATAGAATTCTGTTCCGCGCCGCCCCTCCACCTGTCCTATCTGACATCGCCAGTCAACGGGGATCGCTGACTGCCAGAAAAGGACTCTCTCATGAAAATAAACTGGAGGCGGCGGCTACTCTGTGGCGCGCTCACCGCTTCGGCATTGCTCGTGGCGCCGCTGGCGTCATTCGGGCAAACCCCGACACTCTTTGGGGCTCTCTCTAACTTCGATTGCTACAACGATACCGGCGAAGTCACGCATGGTTTTGAGATCGAACTGGATGGCATTCAAGTTCAAGATGCCGTTTACAACTTCTCCTCCACACGCTATGGCGGACCGCAAGTGATCGCCTTCCCTGGCGGTGTTTACGTCCGTTACTCGGCTTCCTACGATCCGCAGAGCCAGCAGTGGTCGGCGGGCACGGAGATTCCCGCCGCAGCCACACCCACCAGCGGGCATTCCTGCGTGTTGACCAATATCGCCGGCTGCGACCACTACGGAGTCTCCACGGCGGCGAATCCCACGAACGTCATCTACCGCTGGCTGGTTGCCGATCCGGCCATTCCGGGCAATCTGCTGCGCTTCGGTACCAACGTATCCATTCCGCAGCCCACGGTAACCGTGACGCCCGGCGCCAACGGCGCTCCGCCGGATGTGGAGTTCCAGGTTGTGATGCCTCCGCCGCCCCCGCCTGAGATTCCGAAACCGGAACTGCAATTCGGCGAGGCGCAATGGGTGCAGGTATTCAAGCTAAACGTGGACCGGCAGGTGGGCCTTGACGAACTCGTAGGCGGCAACCCGATCGTCCCTGAAAACGCCGCCGATCTCGAAACTGGCTGGAAGCTGCTCCAATACAATCCGCACAGCGCCAACAGCGGCGTCCTCAAGAACCAGGGCGGGATGAACAGCAACAACGGCTCAGTCGTCCGCCGGTATGAATTCACGAAGTTCGCCGGCGCCTACGATCCGGCCACCCACAAGGCCATCTGCGGCGGCGACGGCACTTGCACCACCCCGCAGCCGGGTGAGTTGGGCGACTACATCGGCTCACAGATGTCGGCCGCCAACGTTGGCGTCCCCACTCTCACTGTGACCAAGGTTGGCGCAGTAGGCGAAGTGGACAGCAACGACGGCAACATCCGCTGCCCCAACACCTGCACTTCCACCTACGCTGCCGGGACGGCGGTGACTCTCACCGCGGTGCCGAAGAAGGGTGTCGCCTTCGCCGGCTGGAGCGGCGCCTGCGCCGGCAACCAATTGACCTGCACCGTGACCGTCAATGATGCCGTGGCCGTAACGGCCAAGTTCGTCAACGTCTTCCCGCTGCAGATTTCCAAAAGCGGCACCGGCACGGTGACGGGGCCTAAGTTGAACTGCGGCGCCACCTGCGCGGCAACCTTCGCCGCCGGCGCCGTGGTAAAGCTGACCGCGACGCCCGGTGCCGGTCTGGGAGTGATCTGGGGCGGCGCCTGCTCCGGTACCAGCCGGACCTGCACGGTGACCGTGACAAAGAGTACTTCCGTCCAAGTGAAGTTCAAGTAAGTAAGGCAAAGTGGGGCGCCCCACAGAGGTCGGGCGCCCCTCTGATCAAGCTTAGTGCCAACCAGCGCGGCGGTGACAACGGAGCCGGAATCATTTCCCCTGCAGGATCAATTACTTACGGGAATCCGCGTTCGAATCGATCTCCCCGCATGCTCTAATACCATCGCGTGTACCAGTTCTCGCTCTAAAATGTGTCGCTCCTGCCCTCAGAAAGCTGTCGGTCGGTAGTGCTCGAGGTTCTTTGACAATCCAATCACACTGCCCCTCGCGGAACCAGTCTGCTTGCAAGCTCCACCAAAACCTTTCAACACTTTCAACACCGGCCAAAAATAACGAAAACCAGCAACTCATTCTGAATTATGGCACTACAGCGAATCCGGCCAAAATTCTTTCAACACTTCAACACGATTTTTTGTTGAGACATTCGCGCCTCATTTCTTCGCCGGCGCGGCCTTATCCTCGATCATCTTCACATTCGCCGGCACCGCGAATAAATCATCCGTCAGATCCTTGTTTAACTGTACCGATTCGTCAAATATCTCGAAGATCTTCTGGCCGTCCCGCTCCCGTCGTGTCACATAAGGCCAGCGGATTCCGCCCACATCCCGATACTTAGACCACAAAGTTACTTCTTCAAACCTCTCACCAGCATCGCGCCTCACATACTCTTGTTTCACCGGCAACTTAGTCGAGGTCTGGAAGTAGACCCGAGTAACCCGGTTATCGGAGTCGGTAAAATCGACAACTTCCACCGGCTGGTTATCCACCACCTGCGCGCCCTTCGACTCCACAATCATCCCCGGCTCCTTCAGCCGCATGCGCAGAATGTAGAACGCGTTGTGCATGACGCCGTCGCGCCATCGCCGCAGCGTCGCCGGCGGAACCGGCTTCGCCCCGCGAAATGTGACTTCATAACCCTCACCGTTTTCGTTGAAGATTACGTACCAGTCTTCTTCCTTCTTGCCGAATCCCTGCCGCTCCCTCACCCCTAGAAAGCCATCCTTCGCCGGCTCCGGAGCCGTCACGTACCGCGTATAGATCCGTGCCCGCGATAACCCCGATAACTGCTCGTTGTAAAACGAATACCCGCGGCCTTCCTCAACGCGGTCCCGCATCGTTAGGAACGTGTCGCCGCCCAAAGCCTCAATCGCTTCCGCCACTACCTTCTTGCCTCGCACCTCATCGGTGGTCTGCGCTCCCGCGCCCGTAGCCAGACACACTAACAGTGCCAGCCCCTTCCTCATGGTTTCTTACTAACCTCCTCCAGTGTTACTCCGGTATTCAGCTTCCACTCTTTCACGGTAAGGTCCGCCGCCTTCTCCTTACCCTGATACACAACGGTCTTGAACGGCAGCTTAATTCCGTCCACTTCCTTCCAGTCCGAAT
>JBDTMC010000627.1:0-3545 GCA_039934475.1 Bryobacteraceae bacterium
TCGTTCTTCATCACGCCCGTCAACCAATACGCCAGCAAGTCTGGCATAAACAACAAGTGGCTCGCCACCCCGAGCCCGGGCGAACCCGCAAGCTTCATTGCGTACAACTGATAGAGCGAGTTCAGTTCCATGAACTGCAGACCGGACTCGGCAAACACGCGTGTTTTCGGTACCACCGAAAAGAGCTTCTCGAACATCCCCGCCGTCCGCGCATCCCGATAGCAGCGCGGATTGTCCGTCAGCGCGCCATCTTCGCCTACCACGCCAAAATCGACGCCCCACGTATCCACGCCGATTCCTGCCAGAGCTACCTTCCTCTCACGGCCCACCACCCGCAGCGATTCGCAGACGTTATAAAACAGCCGGAACGAATCCCAATACAGCCCGCCGGGCAATCGCACCGGTTCGTTCAGAAACCGGTGAACTTCCTCCAGTGTCAGGCGGCCGTCGGAGAGCGTCCCAAGAATTCCGCGCCCGCTCTCCGCGCCTAGGTCAATAGCAAGATAATGGCTCATACGTATCCGAGCGCCAGTATATCTCTTTACTCGACGATCCTTGCGGTAACAACGATGATGATCGCCGAATCCGACCCCACCGCCGTCTTCCCCACCACCACCTTTTGTTCCTTCGCGGATGTCGATGCTCGTATTGATGCCATTGTCCATGAAACTGAACTGCGTGCAAGGGTTCGACGGCTGTCTCGAACAGTAAGGCCCACGCAGCCCCAACTTCAGGTTGTCGATTCGAAGCATGGGAACTTTATCCGTCACGCCGATGGTGACTCTCTGCGCAAACGTGTAGAACAAAATCTCGCGGCGTCTGGGGTGTACACTGGCCATGTCGTGCAAGCCACATTAACGCCCGCCATCCTACTCCTGTTCTGCCTGCCTGCGCTCGCCGCTCCTCCGCTCCGCGTTAGTGACAACAAGCGCTTCCTCGTCCGCGCCGACGGCACGCCCTTCTTCTACCTCGGAGACACCGCCTGGGAGCTGTTCCATCGCCTCAACCGCGAGGACGCCGAGCGCTATCTCGCCATCCGCGCCAAGCAACGTTTCACCGTCATTCAAGCTGTCGTACTCGCCGAATTTGACGGTCTCCTCGAACCGAGCGCCTACGGCCACCTCCCGATCAAGGACAAGGATCCTCGCCAGCCCGTAGACGCCTATTTCCAGCACGTCGACTGGATCGTCGACAAGGCCGCCGAACACGGACTCATCATTGGTATGCTCCCGTCCTGGGGAAGCTGGGTTCACGAAAATAACATCTTCACCCCCGCCACTGCGCGCATCTGGGGCGAGTACCTCGGCCGCCGTTACAAAGACAAGCAGGTGATCTGGATCCTCGGAGGCGACCGCAATCCCCTCAAGGCCTCCCAAACCGCAATCTGGCGCGCCATGGCGGAAGGCATCGTTGCCGCCTCCAGCGACGCCGTCATCACCTTTCATCCCGCCCCCGGCGATCTAGGCTCCTCCTCCCAGTTCTTCCACCACGACCCCTGGCTCACCTTCAACATGCATCAAAACGGCCACTGCGCCGAAAAACCCGTCTGGGAAACCATTGAGAAGGACTACGAACTGAGCCCCATCAAACCCGTCATGGACGGAGAACCCATCTACGAAGACCACCCCATTTGTTTCGACTCGCGCAACCGCGGCTATTCGACCGCCTCTGACGCCCGCCGCTTCCTCTACTGGGAACTTTTCGCTGGAGCCTTCGGTCACACCTACGGCAACCACGCCGTCTGGCAAATGTGGTCGCCCGAGCACAAACCGCTCAACGGCCCGCTCTTCTACTGGACCGACGCCGTCAACCGTCCCGGAGCCCAACAAATGCAGCACGCCCGAGCCCTGCTCGAATCGCGCCCCTTCCTCACTCGTATTCCGGACCAGTCGATCGTCGTCCCCGCTACCGTAACCGGCTCCGTTCCCGGAGCAGGCTTGAAGCGAATCGAAGCCACGCGCGGCAGCGACGGCGCCTACGCCATGGTCTACATCCCCGCCAGCCGCGCCTTCACCGTCCGCCTCGATCTCCTCTCCGGAAGCGAAGTAAAAGCCTGGTGGTTCGATCCCCGCACCGGAACCGCCACGCCGATCGAAAGATTCACCAAGACCCCCACCCGAGAATTCACGCCACCCGGCTTAGGCGAGCAACAGGACTGGATCCTCGTCCTCGACGACGCAGCCCGGAACTTCCCACCCCCAGGCGCATCCCAGTGGACCTCTACCAACTAGCCCAACGCCAACTCGACGACTACGACCGTCATCAACCCGGCACCCTCTTCGCCGGCTACCCCATTCCGATGACGGTTGAGGAGGCGTACCAACTCCAACACGCCGTAGCCGACCTCCGGCAACAGCGCGGAGAAGCGGTGGCCGGCTACAAAATCGGCTGCATCAGTCCCGTGATGCAGGCGCAGCTTGGACTCCAAAGCCCTGTCTTCGGTCGCGTCTTCGAAACCGAACTCAAACCGACGGGGGCCACTCTCAACACTGAAGACTATGCCGGTCTCGCCATCGAAGGAGAATTCGCCATCCGCATCGCCACAGACATCCCCGACTCCACCTGGCTCCGGCACCACCCCCTCGACGCAATCTGTGCAGCTTTCCCCGTCATCGAACTCCACAACTACGTCTTCCGCAACATTCCACACAACGCCCAGGAACTCATCGCAAACAACGCCATCCACGCCGGCGCCGTCCTGCCACGTTCTGAGTCGCCGTTGACCGACCCCAGCCTCCTCCTCGACGCCACCATCCAAGTCGCCCTGAATGGAGTCGCTCTCGGAACCGCCACCGGACGAGCCCTACCGGAAGGTCCCTTCGGAGGTCTCGTCCGCCTCGCCGAACACCTGGCCAGATTCGGACAAACTCTCCGCCACGGTCAACTCGTCCTCACCGGCTCCCCACTCCCCCTCTACCGCGTGAACCCCGGCGACCGAATCGAAGTGACCAGCGACACCTCGGAACCAACCACGGTGCGAATTTCCCTAAACGGGTAGGGGTCCATCAAGATCGAAGAAGAAGCAGTGCGGGTTCACGAATTCCCACAAGCCAGCTGCCGCGCCGCCATCATGAACGCCTCCTCAATCGCGCTCACCGGCCACCGGAACCACCGTGACAACTCCTCCGCTCCCACACGCTCGCAACACCGAGCCACAAACACCACCCGCGGAACCGGCCCCATGCGGCGCAATCGCTCCAGCAGGGGAAGCGTCGCTAGACCGAGTGCCAGCGCCACGCCAGCCGTCGGCTCGTCCGGATCCACCAGCGCCACCCGTGCCGCCGCCCGAATCACCAACCGTCGCGCCGCCTGACCCGACACACGATCCTCTTCGCCGCACTCACCCAGTGCCTCCACTACCACCCGTTCCGCCGAGCGCAAGTTTCCCGTAAGAACGACAGCCAACCAGTAGAGCTCGGTCAAGTTAAAGAGGTTCATAGCATCCCAGTCCGCCCAAAGCACGTTGATATCCACACCTACGTCGTTAGGGAGAAGACTCTGTTCGAGCGCATTAGGCTACACCTATAGCCGCGTCAGATTAGCTT
>JBDTMC010000628.1:0-3542 GCA_039934475.1 Bryobacteraceae bacterium
TGACCGATGTGGTCCGGCACCCAGTTCGGCCATCGCCCGAAGGTATCTTTTTTCAGGTCAACGGTCGCTTTCAATACGTGAACCCCGCGGCACTGCGAGTCTTCGGAGCGTCTCATCGCAATCAGATCGAAGGCACCCCGGTTCTGGCCAGAGTCCGCCGCGACGCGGAGTCTCGGGTTCGCGAACGCCTTCACGAATTACGGGATGCGCAAGTCCCGAATCCTGCAATCGAGGTGCCTCTGATTCGGTTGGACGGATCGGAATTCGAAGCGGAACTCCTGGTGGTCCGTGCCGAGGTCGACAGAGAGCAGGGCGAATTAGTGTTTCTGCGGGACACCACGGAACGGCAACGTGCGCAAGCAGAGCGCAGCAGGCTGGAATCGCAGGTGCGCCAGTCCCAGAAGATGGAGAGCATTGGCCGGCTGGCGGGCGCCGTGGCGCATGATTTCAATAACTATCTGACGGTGATTAACGGCTATTCGCAGTTGCTGTTGGTGAAGCTGGAGGCGGGGAATCCGCTGCGGCAGCCCATCGATCAGATCCGCCTTGCCGGGGAACGGGCCGGCGCACTGACGCGCCAGTTGCTCTCATTCAGCCGCCGCGACGACGCGGAAATCGTCGTCTTCGATCTGAACGCCACACTCCGCGGCATTGAGAAGATACTGGGGCGCCTTGTGGGCGAGCAGGTGCGATTGGAAATGGAGCTTTGTCCGGGCGAATGCAAGATCCGTGCCGATAGCGGCTGGATTTCACAGGTGATCATGAATCTGGTGGTGAACTCCCGCGATGCCATGCCCGACGGAGGTCGAATTTTGATCCGCACCAGCCTTGCGCACTTCGATGCCGACTCCGAGCCGAATGAAGCGCATCGCGGAGACTTCGCCTTGATTGAAGTTGTGGACAACGGGTTTGGGATGGACGAGGAGACTCGCAAACACATCTTCGAACCGTTTTACACCACCAAGAAACCGGGCGAGGGCACGGGTCTCGGACTTTCTACGGTCTATACCATCGTGAAGCGTTGCGATGGTTGGATTGAAGTAATCAGCCAGCCCGCGGAAGGCTGCTGTTTTCAGATCCACCTTCCCCTGGAAACGCATGTGGCGCCGGTTGCCGTGGCGCCGGAGCCGCTGCCCCCGGTTGTCGCCGTCGGGGAGATTGTCGTGCTCCTCGCCGAGGATCAGGATGAGGTGAGGGAATTTCTCGCCACCAGCCTCCGTTCCAGCGGCTACAGAGTCTTGACAGCCTCTGGTGGGGAGGATGCATTGCGCGTATCGGCGCAGTTCAGCAGTCGCATTCACCTTCTGCTGACCGATGTCGTAATGCCGGGTTTAAGCGGCCCGGAACTCGCCAGGCGCCTGCTGCATCTGCGGCCCGAGACGAAAGTGATGTTCATGTCCGGCTATGCGGCGGGCCTCATGGATAAGGAGATGGCAGGCTTCCCCTTTCTCCCCAAACCCATTGAAACCGGTACTTTGGCGCGCCGTGTCCACGAAGCGATCCAAGGCCGGTGATGCGCTTACCAAGCGTCCTCGGCTACATGGCACAACTTCTCACATAGCGCAACAATCGGCCGGCAAGCTTTTCACTGAAGCGCTTACTCTGATACGCTTAATGCCAAATCGGCTTCCTACCGGGAAGCCTGGATCTGGGTGACGTTCTTATGGCTGATTGCCGTTCATTTCTGCCTTTGCTTTGTTGCTTTGGCGCGTCCTTCCCGCTTGCGCAGCCAACCCTTGCTGCTGTTGATTTTCAGCGTGAAGTGCGGCCCATAATTACATCCAACTGTACCCAATGCCACGGTCCGGACAAGAGCAGCCGCATGGCCGGTCTGCGCCTGGATACGAATGAAGGCGTGCTCGCGGCGCGGAAGAATGGCGCGGCGGTGGTACCCGGTGATCCGCAAAAGAGCCTGATGTACCAGCGCATCACCGCGGAGAACGCCGCGCAGCGCATGCCCCCGGCATACTCGCACAAGTCGCTGACAGCCGAGCAGAAGGAAACGATCCGGAAATGGATTGAAGCTGGTGCGCCGTGGAAGGAACACTGGGCGTTCACCGCACCGGTTCGTCCCGCCTTGCCTGATGTGAAGAACCCATCGTGGGTGCGCAATCCGATCGATCAGTTTGTCCTTGCCCGTCTGGAGGCCGCTGGACTCTCTCCGGCGCCTGAGGCCCCGCGCGCCCGATTGATTCGCCGCGTCACCTTGGACCTGACAGGACTGCCGCCCGAGCCCGCCGAAGTCCTTGCCTTTGTAAACGACACCGCGCCGGATGCCTACGAAAAGGTGGTGGACCGCCTCTTGGCTTCGCCACGCTGGGGCGAGCATCGCGGCCGTTATTGGCTGGATGCCGCTCGCTATGCCGACACGCATGGGATTCACGTCGACAACTATCGCGAGATGTGGCCCTACCGCGATTGGGTGATCCGCGCTTTCAATAAGAATATGCCGTTCGACCAGTTCACTATTGAACAGGTGGCCGGGGACCTCTTGCCGAACGCAACACTCGATCAGAAGATCGCCACCGGGTTCCACCGTTGTAATGTCACGACAAACGAAGCGGGCATCATTCCGGAGGAGTTTCAGGCCATCTACGACAAGGATCGCGCCGACACAACGGGCGCGGTGTGGCTTGGTATGACCATCGGCTGCGCCACCTGCCACGATCACAAATTCGACCCCATCTTGCAAAAGGACTTCTACGCGATGACGGCGTTCTTCAAGAACACCACGCAGCCGGTGATGGACGGCAATATCTACGATCCGCCGCCGGTGGTGGTGGTGCCCCGCGACGAGGACCGTCCGGCTTGGGAAAAGGCACAACAGAGCGAGGCGGCCCTGCGGCAGCAGATGAGCAGCGCCAGGAAGGCTGATGCGGCAGCGTTCGACGCCTGGTTGGCCTCACCGGAGCGCTCGACGGTGAAGATGCCGGTTACCGGAGACCACCAGGTGGTGTCGGTTGTCCCGGCCCATGTTCACCCAGCCGCGGGTGTGACGCTGGGAGAAGGACCGACGGCGAACCGCAAAGCCCTGCATTTCGGAAAGAAAGCCGTCCAAACCCTGCCTGCGTATCCCTTTGATGCCGACAAACCCTTCTCGATTTCGATGTGGATCTACATGCCGAAGAGCGATGAGTCGGTGATCCTCGCCAGCCAGTTCAACTACCGTGAAGACGAGAAGGAGGACGACAAGGAGAAGGGCCGCGGCATGTCGATCGACGTCGGTGGACGCGTGCCCGGAATGCGCTTGACCGGAGACGACGGCAAAGCGATTTCCGTCCGCGCAGGCCACCTGGACCAGTTGAAGACAGGCACCTGGAATCATCTTGCCTTTAGCTACGACGGGTCTCGCGAAACCGAAGGCTTGGCGATCTACGTCAACGGAGGCTCCATTGTTTCGCAAGGCGGCGATGAGAATCGCAGGCTGCGTGGCAGCATCTCGGCCGGTGTGCCGCTGCAACTGGGCGGGTTAGGGAAGCGCTTCTTCGATGGGGGCGCCATTGCCGATTTCCGCATCTACAACCATGCTCTGAACGAGGATG
>JBDTMC010000629.1:0-3507 GCA_039934475.1 Bryobacteraceae bacterium
CAAGTCCTGCCGCGCCTACCACACACATTCTGAAAATCCCAAAGTCGTTCATTTGCTCGCCAGCGCTTGGCGCACTACTTCGGGTTCCTTCGCGATGACAGTCAGATAGGCGCGTGCGGCGGAATCGGGCTGCCGGCCACCTTGCTCCCACTCCTGCAGCGCTCGTTTGTTAATGCCGTACACGCGTGAGAACTCGGCCTGGGACATCCTCACTCTTTTGCGAATGGCCTTGACGTCAATCGGCTTTGGCCAGACCTGCTCCAGTTCCACCTTGCCGCGATGATGATCGAGGACGAGTTTCATTCCCTCGATCAGATCCGCGCCAAGAGTGGTCTGCTTCGTGCCCGCTTTCTTAGGCATTCTATTGCACTCCTTTCAGGTGGGCCGCGATCTGTTGCAGTTGCCTCATTTCATCCGCAGTCAAATCGGATTTGACGTTCTTGGCGGAGCACCGAATCAGATAAATGCGCGCGGCAACCACAATATACAGGTAGATGATCCTGGCGCCACCACGCTTCCCCTTGCCCTTTGCTGCCAATCGCAGTTTCCGGACTCCGCCCGATCCTGGTATCACGTCGCCGCTAGCTGGATGGTCAATCAAGTAAACAACCAAAGCGTCAATGCCATCCGGCCCCATGTGATATGCTCGTGGCCCTGTTGATCGATGGGCTGCTACTGGACCAGCAGGCGGAATATCGCTATCGGCGGGACAACGCGGTGGCACACAGGGACCGAGGAGATACGTCTTGCCGTTCCAAAACAGCCACTCAACGGAACCCCCAGAGATAAATGCTGTACCCAGTCAAGGTGGTTACACCAAGACTCTTATAGTTCTAATTGCCGTCAATGTTCTTAACTTTTATGATCGTAACCTTCTAGGAGCTCTGGCGGAGCCAATCCGTAAGGAGTTCGGCCTCACGGACACGCAGGTGGGTTTGCTGGGAAGCGTATTCATTTGGCTCTATGCCATTGTCGGCCTGCCTTTGGGGGCGCTGGCTGACCGCTGGAGTCGTAAGAAACTACTGGCGGCGGGAATGTTGGTTTGGAGCGTCTTGACGGCGGTAGGGGCAGGAGCGATCAGTTATCCGATGCTGCTGATTTCACGCCTCGGGTTCGCCATGGGTGAGGCGGCTGTCGCACCGACTGCCACCAGCTGGATCGGCGATCTCTTTCCGGCGAAGAAACGAGCCCGCCCGTTGGCTCTGTTCATGTTGGGAGTGCCGCTGGGGGGTGCCCTCGCTTTCTTCTGTAGCGGCCCGATCGCGCAAGCTTTTGGATGGCGTGCCGCAATGCTTCTGGCCGCGGCTCCGGCGGCACTTCTCTTTCCTCTGCTGTTGGGCTTGCGCGAGCCCGAGCGCGGCGCGGCGGAGAACTTTCGCGGACCAGTGGCGCGTGGCAGTATCCTCACAGTCTTGCGTGTGCCGACGCTGTGGTGGATCATCGCGTCGGGCGCCCTGTTGAATTTCAATATGTATGCGCTCGCGACATTTCTGCCCGCACTTCTGAGCCGAGTCCACAAATTGAGTCTGGCGAACTCGGGCATTGGAACGGGAATTGCGTTCGCGATTGGCGGGGTAGCCGGAGGCGTGTTTGCCGGATGGCTGGGAGACCATGTCGCGAACAGACGCAAAAACGGCCGGCTGCTTTACGCTGCCATCGTCTCCCTGATTGGCGCACCCGCATTCTACTTTGGAGTTACCGCTGAGAGGGTCTTCTTCACGATTCTGTTTCTGATGGTCGGTTACGCTACCTGTTGCGCGTACTACGGACTGGTTTACTCCTCCATCCTGGACATTGTTTCACCTGCGATGCGAGGCACCACGATGGCCATTTACTTCATGGCGATGTACTTGTGCGGAGCCTCGTTCGGACCAGTGCTGACGGGGAGATTGAGCGATATCATGGCCCACCGCGCTGCCGAAGCCGCGGGCTCAACCGTGACGGAAGCTTTCCGAGCCGTCGGTTTGCAACACGCCATGCTTGTCATGCCCGTACTCTCGGTGCTTCTGGGAATCGTGCTGTATTGCGGATCTCGCACTATAACGAGAGACATGGAGTTGCAGCAAGCGGGTTAGTGAGCACGTCTCCTGTCTGCGGTTAGAACGACAGGTATCCGAGGTATCGAAGAAGCATCACGATTACCACAAGCGCCACGATTCCAACGACAACTCGAACGATGGGGGAGAAATTGGGTCTATCGGGTTTGGCCATACGATAGTGACTTGCAATCAAGAGGCCAATTCCTCGAGGTTCGAGATTCAGGATAATGCTCGTACGTTGAAATCGGCAACAAGTCTGGCCACGGAGGCCGCCGGCGGGCGCTTCGAAGGGGGACTTTCCAGCCAATCGTACAGCGACTCGAAGACGGCGCCCACCAGGCAACGCGCGGCGATGCCGTGGTTCGTCCGGGTGAAGTCATGGCGGTGAGAGTGCATGGTCTTTTGCAGTTCGTCCACGTGGCGCGCCAGGATGGCTCGGCGGACCTGCTCCAGGCGCGGGCTAAGACCGGATGATTGCACAATCATGATGCGAGCTTCGTGGGGATTCGCTGCGAGGAACAGGAAGAGCGATTCCACGGCTGCCCGGATTTGGGAAAGCGGTTCAGAAGAAGTGGAGTGCGCGTCCTGGACCACTTTCAAGATCCGTTCGCCCATCGCCTCCAGGGCCGCGGCGAAGACATCCTCTTTATTCCGGAAGTACATATAGAAACTCCCGGTAGAGCTGTGCGCCTTGGCGACAATCATGGGAACGGTGGTGTCGTGGTACCCATGAGCGCCAAAGAGCTGTGTGGCGGCTTTCAGAAATGACTTGCGGCGCGCGTCTTTCCTGGCTGCCATCTTTTCGGTGGTTCGATAAGGCACGCGCGGTCTCCCCCTTGCCAAGGAAAGAATGACATGTCATTCTATATTTGTCAATGAGGAGTAACGGCTCTGATGTGCTTGTATATAAATTGTACCTGCTTGCTTGTGGCCGCCACCATGTTCACGAGCTGCGGTCCTGCGGTTAAGAACATCTCTTCCGATGCGACACCGATCCCCGTGCGGGTGCAGACGGCGAACGTGGTCGACCGACCGGATTATGTGTCCGCCAGTGGATCAGTGGAAGCGGCTCGCGCGGTGGACACCGCCTTCCAGATTTCCGGGCGAATCGCCCGCGTCTATGTGGAAGAGGGGCAAGCCGTTCGCAAAGGACAGTTACTGGCGGAAATGGACGGCACGGATTACAGCAATGCCGTGGACGCGGCACGCGGTCAGGCAGACGCGGCACAGGCGACGTCGAGCAAAGCCGCGGCGGGCCTGCGGCCGCAGGAACTGGAACAGGCGCGGTTGGATTTCGAACGCTGGCAGGACGAATACAAGCGCATGAAGTTCCTCTACGACCGCCAGAGCCTGCCGGCGAATGACTTCAAGAAAGTGGAAGCGGCGTACCGGGTGGCAAGCGAACGCTATGACATGGCCCGGCAGGGCACGCGTGGCCATGCCCGGAAAGCCCACACATCCACGGCTG
>JBDTMC010000630.1:0-3499 GCA_039934475.1 Bryobacteraceae bacterium
TGACTATATCAAGCGCCCCGAATTGCCCAAGAGCACCAGCAAGACACCGAAACCGGCCGAAGCGGACTGAGGGAGGCGTCATGTTACGGAAAGGTCTGAAGTACGGATTCGGTGTTCTCGCGGCCGCTCTGGTCAGCGCACAGTTTATTCAGCCGGACCGGTCCAACCCTCCGGCTGATCCCGCCGCGTCATTCGAAGCCGTCGCGAAACCTCCTCGAGAGGTCGCCAGCGTACTCGGGCGTGCGTGCGCGGACTGTCATAGCAACCACACAGTCTGGCCCTGGTACAGCCGCGTTTCCCCGGCGTCATGGTTGGTTGCCAGGGATGTGAACCAAGGGAGGGCGAAGCTGAACTTCTCTCAATGGAACATCTACGGGGCGGAAATGACACGCATCAAACTGGGAGAGATTTGCGAAGAGATCCGAAAGAGCGAGATGCCACCGGTGTACTACGTGCCGCTGCATCCGGAAACCAAGGTCACGCCCTCAGAGATTTCGGCAGTCTGCTCTGTGCCGCTGGCGGAGTTGCGCTAGCGATGTCGAAAATGGCGGCTCGATTTCCGCAACTTGATCGCTGAACCGAAGTCTACCAAGGGGTCTTCATGTTACTTAAGCTGATGGCGCGTATCGCTCTGCTGTTGTTGGCTGCCGCAATGCCGGCACTCGGAAAACCTGGCGGCTGGACCATCGTCGCCTGGAACGATCTGGGCATGCACTGCATGGACGGAGATTACTCGGTGTTCTCCATCCTGCCGCCTTACAACACGATTCACGCGCAGGTCATCGATCCTTCGGGCAAACTGTATCGCGGCGCAACAGGCATCACTGTCACTTACGAGGCCCTGGCGGACGCGCAGGGTTCGCTCAACTCCACTTCCGCCTGGAAAACCAACTTCTGGACGTATGTCAAAGCGTTGTTTGGGGCCGCCCCCGCCACCGACACGGGGCTCACCGGCAACCCCATGCCGGGACGCTTGAATCCGGCTCCGTCGATGAAGTTCGAAGCCGCACCGGGCTGGTTCACGGCCGACGCCATCCCGCTTACTCCCTACGACGACGCAGGCAACAAGAACCCTTATCCGATGATGCGGATTTCGGTGCGCGACGCTTCGGGTGGAGTGGTGGCTTCCACCGACGTGGTCCTGCCCGTCTCCGACGAGATGAGCTGCCGTTCGTGTCATGCGTCTGGCTCGCGTTCGGACGCGCGGCCGTCAACCGGATGGGCCAACGCGCAGCCGTTCGAGCGCGACTACAAGCTGAACATCCTGCGACTGCACGACGACCGGTCGGCCACCAAGGCGGCATTTCGCTCGGCGCTGGCCGCCAACGGCTATGAAGCGGCGGGGTTGAGCGCGACAGCCTCCAAAGGCAAGCCCGTGTTGTGTGCGGCATGTCACGCATCGAACGCCCTCGCAGCCGGCGGACAGCCGGGCGCCGCCTCGTTGACGCAGTCCATCCATGGCTTTCACGCCGCGGTGACAGACCCCGCTACCGGGAAGGCGCTTAACGACGCGCAGAGCCGGGATGCCTGCTACACGTGCCACCCCGGTTCCACCACGCGCTGCCTGCGGGGCGTGATGGGCAACGCTGTGGCGGCCGATGGCAACATGGCAATCCAATGCCAGAACTGCCATGGCTCGATGAATACGGTTGCGGCATCGCGCCAGGGGTGGCTGGAGGAGCCAAATTGCCAGTCCTGTCATTCCGGCACTGCGATGGTGAACACGGGGCAGATTCGCTGGACCTCGGCCTTCGATTTGTCAGGCGCGATGCGGAAACCGGCCGATACCCGTTTTGCCACCACCCCGAACATGCCGGCCGCCGGCCTCTCGCTGTACCGGTTTTCCACTGGGCATGGAGGCTTGGCGTGCGAAGCGTGCCATGGCTCGACGCATGCGGAATACGCCAGTTCCCACGCGAACGACAACGTACAAAGCATTTCGATGCAGGGTCACACGGGCGCCATTACCGAGTGTTCGGCGTGCCACACAAGTATCTCCAACACGACCAATGGCGGGCCGCACAACATGCATGTGGTCGGCCAGCAGTGGGTACAACTTCACCAGCGCGCGGCCGGCAGCGCCAACCGCGCGGCATGTGCGGATTGCCACGGGTCGGACTTTCGCGGCACCGTTCTGTCACGCGCCTTCATGGATCGTTCCCTGACCGTGGAAAACGGCACGCGGCAGCTATTCCGCGGCACGATTGTTGGCTGCTATATGTGCCACAACGGGCCCTCCGGAGACGGTAATGGGCCGCTTCCGGCTACGGTTGCCAATGCCAGTTCCTCGACACGAACCGCTATCCCCGTGTCCATACCTCTAACCAGCAGCGACGGAACACTCAGGATTGTCAACCAGCCCTCGGGCGGGATGGTGGCTCTGAACGGGAACGTCGCCACCTATTTCCCATCGCCGGATTTTGAAGGCGCCGATACGTTCACCTTTGCCTCGTTCAACGGAAGCCGCGACTCCAACCTGGGGACGGTGATGGTTTCGGTGACCGCTACTCAGCGCCCTGTGGTGAACCCGGGCGGAGTGTTGAATGCCGCCAGTTTCCGCGCTGGCGCCGTGTCTCCTGGTGAAATCGTCACGCTGTTCGGGCAAGGATTAGGACCGGCAACGCTCACCCTCTACGACCTCAACGGCGCCTCGTTGTTCAGCCGCCTCCTGTCGGGAACCCGGGTCTTATTCGATGGGCAACCGGCGCCACTGATCTACAGCAGCGCCACCCAGGTAACGGCAATCGTTCCTTACGGTGTTGCCGGGAAATCGGTGACGTCGATGGTTGCGGAGTACAACGGAATCAGTTCCCTGCCTGTGACGCTGAACATCGCGGCCTCGGCGCCTGGTTTATTCACCAGCGGCAATGGAAGCGGTCAGGCCGCGGCCCTCAACCAGGATGGGATCACCGTAAACGGGGTAGACCATCCGGCCGCACCCGGTTCCGTAGTCTCACTTTTCCTTACCGGCGATGGCGTGGTGGATACGCCGGTAATCGACGGCCAACTCGCATATGGGACGTTGTGGAAGCCACGCCAAACCGTGACCGCTACAGTGGGCGGAGCACCGGCCACGGTAGTCTACTCTGGCGCCGCGCCTGGCAACGTCGCCGGGTTCGGGCAGGTCAACGTGCAGATCCCTGCGAACACCGTCCCGGGCAACGCCGTGCCGGTACGACTCGCGGTCGACGGCGCCCCTACCCCGGATGGCGTGACCATCGCGGTACGTTGAGCGGCAGTGGCCGGAAGAAACCGCCAATGCCGATTGGCGGGAGTTCTTTCACACTGGTCCCATCGGCGGAAACAGGGTGTGGGTTCAATACTCAGGTCTGCCCACTTCAATACTCTGATTTGGTCCGCCTGGGCAATTGATATTCTGCCTCTTCGAACGGGGAACACACTGGGAACAAAAGTGGGAACACCGGGAACATTTCCGCTTTAGGCAGCCTTCCGATACCCGTGTGGTCAAATTATCCAAACGAATGGCTTGGAGGTCTAT
>JBDTMC010000631.1:0-3497 GCA_039934475.1 Bryobacteraceae bacterium
AACGCAACCGAATTTGCAGTCACCGTACGTCCCAATTGCTGTGCGGAGTAGGCGTTGCCCCAGCTGTCCAGGCCTCCGCTAAACGTCGTCCCGTCATTGACGATGCCTGTCCGGTTATAGACCGAAGACAGGTCGACTGGAACAGTCGTTGGGATGCCGCCGTCGCCGCCCCCCGATGTCACCGTCAACCTGAGTGTCGCGGTGTGAGAAGTGCCGATGCCTGCTCCCGACACCACAACGTTATACGTTCCCGGCGGCGTACTGCTTGATGTTGAGATATTCAGCGTGGATGTGCCGCCTAGCAAAAGGAATGACGGGCTAAAGGACGCGCTTGCACCGCTGGGCAGTCCGCTGGCGCTGAACGTGATCTTGCCCAACAGGCTACCAAGGAAGGACAGGTTCGCCGTAAGACTGGAACTGTTTCCCGCCGCTACCGTCGTTGACCCGGTGCTCAATGACAAAGCGAAATCGCCAGATGGGATGGTGAGCACCACAGCTTCGCTACCGTCAAGCGTCACCGAGGTGACTAGCGAGCCATCGTCGATCTTCGTGGCAGCGGTTGGTAGAGTCACCGTGACAGTGGCGCTCTTCGGCGGATTCAACAACACCATTCCGCTCGCGAAATCGCGCCGCAACAGACCATTCCACGTATATCGATCTCCAGCGGGCGGCCCTAGTTGGGTCTCATACCCGGTCCACCAGTTGTCCGGTGTGATGTCCTGGTTGCCTACCGAATCGTTGCCATTTGAAATCAGAAAGTATCCGGCCAACCCATAATCTCCGTTGAAGTTGTATTCGTCCAGCAGCACGTTGGTGCCATAGGAATGAACGACGTCGATATAGCTTAGAAAGGCATTCAGGGACCATGAACCCGTCCCGCCGGTAAGCCCTGGGTCGCTCACACCGCGCTCGCAGTTGATATAGTCGGCGGCCTTAATCTGTCGAATCACATACGGGTCGGCGGTCCGGGTCGGAGTGGCGTACCAGATCGAGTTGTGAACAATCTCATATGTCGGAAAAGCGCTTCTGATCTGCTCCACAAACTGCGCAACGTACATCCGCCAGTTGTCCCACGTCATCGTGGCGTTCGTGTCGTTGTCCCAAGGCGCCACTTGATCGCCTGATCCGTTGGATACACGGAACTCCATGTTGACGTCGTCCAGCCAGATACCCTTGTACCCGGCCGATAGCGAGGATTGCACCTGGGAGATCCAATAATTCCGGAATTCCGAATTTGTGATGTCACCGGCGTAGCTGTCACAAACGCCATTGGAACAGGCGAAGGGAATATACAACCTGTTGCCATCGGAATCGTGGAGAATCCATTCGGGATGCTTCTTAACTATGTCTGAGTCGGTATGGATCCCATAAAGATCCACATAGTCCCAAGTGTTTGGCATCCACGATAACTTCTTGTCAAAGTAGGTCGAATTCGATTGCAATCGCCAGAAGTGAGTATAGATCCAACTCTGCATCGATGACGACGGATGATCGGTGTAAGTATTGAAAGCGGAGGAAGTGCGCAAGTAAAACTGCACATTCCCGGCATTGTTATTATTCGACCCGGCAATTGCACACAGCGGTGCCATTGTCGCAACTAAGACGGCAAACCATTTCATCGAATCCCCCAAGGCTTCGACCCTCCGCATTTGAGAGTCGGCGTTACGCTCAACACGACTACCGCGGCCATCGGCAAAACACCCGAGGGCCACGCTTCATGGCCTGAATCCCCCGATAACGGATCACTGCGAGACCCAACCCGCAAGATCCTCTGGCCTTGCCTGCTCCAGCCAGGACACAATGGTGACGGTGACACCAAGAGCGTCTGGCGCTGGACAGATGTATTCTGTATAACGCTTACAACCCTGGGTTTACGAAAATGTTGTGACTTTTGGCTTCAGAATTCCCTTTCGGGAATCTGAGAATTTGAGGGCGGCTTATTCGATGGAAACCAGCTGGATATCGCACACCTGAGCGCCGCCGGGAAGCTTCCTATTCGCTGGTTTGGCTCCATAGGCAAGGGCGGCTGGAATCCACAGGCGGGCCGTCTCTCCCGCCGCCATCAGCGGCACACCTTCTTGCCACCCCTGCAACGCCGTTCCCAACTGGACACTGGAGGGATGACCGCTGAAAGCGGTAGTTTCGACGATCTTTCCCGCCATTGTCCAGCAGGTATAATGCACCGTGACGCGACTGTTCGCCGCGGGATGCTGCTCGCCGTTTGCTGCGATCAAAGAGCGGATCGCAATGCCCGACGCCAGCGTCCGCGCCTCATCGGGCGCCCTGGTCAGATCGACAGGCACTGGAGGCGCTTTCAGTACCTCGACAAGTTCAACGTCAAAGGTGAGGCTGATGTCGCGCGAGAGTCGTTTGCGGCGCTTCTTGGGAGCGCTTGCTTCCTCGCCGTCCGCATTCACCGCCAGGGATGCCGGAAGCCACACGCGCCGCTTTTCTCCTACCAGCATCCAGCTCAGCGCCTCGGCAATTCCCGGAATCGCATTGCTCATGCACTGTAACTGAGACTCGCCGCGAAGCCCGGATGTCGAAAAGAGAGATCCGTCCGGCCGCCACGCAATGAAGCGTACCCGTATGCAGTCATTGCCGCCAGGATGGCCCGTGCCAGTTCCTGCGTTCAGGCGTCGCATCGCTAAACCGGAACCCGTCCTCTCCGCGTCGGCCGACGGCTTGGCTACATCTTCAGGCGCGGCCACCGGCGACGCAGCCTGGCGTGCGTCCGGCTGGGCCGCACCCGCGATTAGCCCCAACAAAGCCACCGCAATTACGATCGGTATTTGCTTCACGCGCTTAGGGAACCATGGTGATAGCGAGTAATGCGACGTTCGCGTTGCCCGGCAGAGTAATTGAACTTACCGCCTTGCCAGAATTGAGCGTAAAGGAGTAGGAGTACACATAGAACGTTCGGTTGTCTCTCGCGCCGGAGCCGACATCGCGATAGGCCATGGTAAGCGCAATCGACTCACCCGCATAACTCTTCGGCGTGAACCAGTCGCTAAAATCCTGGGTAAAGACCGACGTGGAACCATCGGCATATCTGACTGTCAACGCCTGCGCCTTCTGGCTTCCACTTACCCCGGTCGCCAGCACTTTCACCGCGCTGAAAGCCGCATTCGGCAGCGGCACAGTCCCCGATGTAGCGGCATTCGGCACATTTGCCGCTCCTAATGAGAACGTAACGCCGCCGGCTGAAAGAGATGATCCCAGCAGACTGGCCGAATAGGCGTATCCGTAACCATCCAGCCCCGTGCTGAAGGTAGAGCCGTCGCTAACAATGCCGACCTTGGTAAGGGCGGAACCTAGAGGCACTTGCAGCGCGGGCGTCAGAGTTACGGCCATAACCGCTACATTGCCGTTCGCAGGCAGCACCAGGCTCTGTACCGTCTTGGCAGGGTTCAAAGCAAACGAGTAGCCATACAAGTAGAACGTGCGGTTGTCGGCAGCCCAGGCAGTGACTTCTTCGATCAACGCCAGCCGCTGGC
>JBDTMC010000632.1:0-3496 GCA_039934475.1 Bryobacteraceae bacterium
GCTGGAAGGCCTGCTCGCCATCGCGATCGGCACAGCCGGCATCTGGCAAAAGTCGCGTCACGCCGGTTTCCCGATACTCTCCGGACCGGGCCGCAAATTCGCCCTTAGTTTTCTGCCTCCGCTGCTGGTGGGCGCCCTCTTCACTGTAATTCTCTACCGCGCCGCCGATTTCGGACCGATCCCGGGTCTGTGGCTGTTGCTTTATGGCACGGCAATTATCGCCGGCGGCGCCTTCTCTGTGCGCATCATTCCCCTCATGGGCTGCTGCTTCCTCACTTTAGGAACGATCGCCGTTTTCCTTCCTTTGGCCTGGGCCAACCTGATGCTGGCTCTTGGCTTCGGTCTTCTTCACGTCATTTTCGGCGCAGTCATCGCCAGGAGGTATGGTGGCTAAAAACAACGCAGCTCCCAAGAACGCGCTGGTTCCTCCAGAGCGCCGCGCCGTCACGCTGGCCTCGGTCCAGAACGACATCCCGCATTTGGACCGCCTGATTCACGAACGGATTCGGCTAGGTATCGTCAGCGCCCTGGCCGCCAACGACTCTCTTACGTTCAACGATCTGAAGCGCTTGCTTCAGACCACCGACGGCAATCTCAGCGTGCATGCGCGCAAGCTGGAAGAGGCCGAGTACGTAACCTGCTCGAAGAGCTTCGAGGGCCGCATGCCCAAGACCGAGTACAGCCTGGCTCCGGCGGGCCGCAAGGCGCTGGAGCGCTACCTCGATCACATGCAGGCTCTGATAGAAGCCATGCGAGAGAAGTAAACCCTTTTTTTATACATTCACTTTACTTGACAGACCACTCTATGGAATCTCTGCACGTCGCCATCATCATGGACGGA
This sequence comes from Bryobacteraceae bacterium, assembly GCA_039934475.1. Taxonomy (GTDB): domain Bacteria; phylum Acidobacteriota; class Terriglobia; order Bryobacterales; family Bryobacteraceae; genus JBDTMC01. The sequence continues at coordinate 842 of JBDTMC010000632.1, forward strand.
AACGGCCGTTGGGCTCAAGCCCGCCGCCAACCGCGCGTTGCCGGACACCGCGCCGGCGCCGCCACTCTGCGCCGAATCGTGGAGGCTGCTCCCGACCTTGGAGTTAACGTCCTGACGCTGTATGCCTTCTCTTCGGACAACTGGAAGCGCCCGTCCGACGAGGTGAACGCGCTGATGCGCCTGTTTGGGGTTTATCTGCGCCGGGAGCGCGCAAAGTGCATCGAAAATGAGGTCCGTGTCAGCGTCATCGGCCGCCGCGACCGTCTGCCTGCCATGCTCATTCCGGAGATTGAAGCCACCGAGCGCGCGACCGGAAAGGCGAGCCGTCTTCACTTGCGCCTGGCGGTGGACTATTCCGCGCGCGACGCGATCATCGCCGCCGCGCAGTCAGGTTCGCCGACGCGAGAATCGATCGCAGCCGCGCTGGGTCCGGATGTCGATCTGCTGATTCGTACCGGGGGCGAGCAGCGACTCAGCGACTTTCTGCTTTGGGAGAGCGCCTACGCCGAATTCCACTTCACGCACTGCATGTGGCCTGATTTCGCTCCTGCCGATCTCGAATTGGCTCTCGCCGATTTTCGCGGGCGGCAGCGGCGATTCGGAACCGTCCCGGCCGCTGTTCCGGCCGCGCGTTAGAGTTCCTCCTTCCCTGTGATTGGCGGCGGGGTGTATCGTAGAAAGTTGGGCTGCTGCCAATTAGGAGAAATGGACCGTGAATAGTAGATGCTACCCCGCGTCTCTGCAAGTGAACGGCGGACCTGTTTTCAGCGCGGGAGTGTGGTCGGGATTCGTTGCGTTCGATACTCCGGGACTTACGCTGGAGCAACTGGAAGGCGTTGCGCGCTATTACTATGGCCTCGGGTATGGATTCGTCTGTCCGACGATGGTGACGGCCAGCCCGGAGGCGTATCAATCGAACCTGCCGGTGTTCCGCAAAGCGCGTGATTTTGCCTGGGGGCAGGGAATTCTGCCACCGCACTTGGAAGGGCCGTTTCTGGCGCCGGAGTGCATGGGCGCCCACAATCCCGCACTGCGGCGGGACCCTACCGTGGAGTTTGCCTCCCAACTGCTGCAGTGGTCCGGCGGCTTCATCGGATGGCTCACGATGGCATCGGAGCGGCAGGGTGCACCAGAAGTGATCCGTTTCCTGAGCGATTCTGGGGTGAGCGTCAGTTTGGGGCACCAGAATCCGGGTGGTGTGGAAGAGATTATGGCCGGGATCGAGGCCGGCGCTCGCGGGTTCACGCACGTCTTGAACGCGGCCACGCGGGACAAGATCAGCGCCAAAGACCTGCGTATGATCGTGCAGTTCACAGACCGGCGCGTGTACTCGATGATCATTCCGGATGCGGTCCATGTTCCAGAGGCTGCGGTGAAGCTGATGGTGGACGGCAAGGGACCCGATAAGGTGATTTTCGTTTCCGATGAGAGTCCATTGATTGGCGCTCCGGTTCCGACAACCGCCCAGTTGTGGGGAAGGACGTTCGAGATTCGGCGCGATGAGGCGGGGCGGGTACGATCGTTCGACCTGAGCGGTTCGTGCACATCGCTGATCGAGTGTATGAACGTTGCTGTTGCGTGGGGTGTAGCGCGCGAGGTTGTGGAGCGTGCCGTGACCGTGAATGCGGCGGCATTTCTGAAGCCGTCGTTAGGACGGCTCGGTATCAACATCGAAGAAACCCCCGAACACAGCGGCGGTGTCGTGTTCCACGACGGCGCCTTTGTACCAGCCCGATAAATGGGAGGACAGCAATGGAACTGATCGTTCCAGAAGTGAAACCGGTTCTCGATCCGGAGTTCCGGCCGGCCGCGCTGGCATGGCGCGCATTTGCAAAGCAGATCGCGGGGCGGAGTCTACCGATCCGGATTGCGGTAGAGCAGGGCGACGGCTCCACATTTGTGTTTGAACGCGCCATTTCCAGCGACCCCTCAAGCGAAGCAACGGCGGTGAACCTGCGGTTCCTGGAGCGAGAAGTGAAATTCCTGCTGTGGGCCGTGGGCGGGTTCCGGCTCCATCTGGATGCGCCCGCGCCGCTGGTGGGGCTGTTGCGGGACTACGTGTATCGCTACGAGCCGAACCGGTTGTTCGACCAGGATGTGATGGGGCCGATCATCTACGGGCATCCCTTTGAGATCCGGCACGCGAGCGGAGCGGATTTTCCGAAGCCATCGCATGTGGCGCTGCCGCTGGGACGGCACTCGGGCGGCTGCCGAGTGGCGATCGACAAAGGCGCTTCAGACATCAAAGCCTACGCCGAGCAGGATGGCAAAAAGACGTTTGCCGCGGAGTTCAAGTGGGATCCGAAGCCGCAGAGCGATCCGGCGTACCACTATGAGCACATCCGGCACGCGATTCAAACGGCGGCAGCGACCTTGCCGCGCTTGGATGCGATCGGAGTAAGTTCAGCGGGAGTGTATGTTGCCAATGAAGCACGTATCGCTTCGCTGTTCCGGGGTGTGCCGCGGGAGCTGTTTCAGCGCGAGATTGTGCCGATGTATCACCGCTTGAAGGTGGAGTTCGGTGGAATTCCGCTGGTGGTGGCAAACGATGGATCGGTGTCGGCACTGGCGGGGTCGATGTCTTTGAACCGCAATCGTGTCTTAGGACTTGCGTTCGGCAGCAGCTTGGCCGCCGGGTATGTGGACGGGGCGGGT
>JBDTMC010000633.1:0-3369 GCA_039934475.1 Bryobacteraceae bacterium
GAATTGCACACGGAAGAGGAAAGTAGCGCGCACCTCGCTGCGCACTTGACGCCCGTGCGATATGGGCGAAAGGGCCAGCCGATTTATGCGCTTAAAGATCGTGAATAGCTTAACATAATTATCCGCGCCGGCGTTTAACAAGCCTAAAGCTTCGCGCCCTTGATAGTGTTAAAAAGAACGTCATTGATCGGGCTATTTAGAATATAAGACGAATCCCGCAACCCAGTCGCTTTGAAGTCTGAATAACGTTCTGGCGTTGGTATGCTCACGGTAATTTTCTCATCCTAAATGCCGTGCTAGTCACAATACCACCAATCAACGCAGCGAATTGATAATTCGAATTCTTTGATGTTCTCACAATTTCTCTCACCGCCGGACCATCGTAATATTCCACGCCGCGGCCTAACGCATAGGTCATCAATTTCTCAGTAAACGTGGTAATGAACTGGCTTCGATATTCGGTGGCCAACAGAGACCGCAGCCCCTTCGGCCCGTCGAACGAGGTGCCGTCAGGCAGTTTGCCGCTGACGTCGATGGCGTTGGTGCCGTCCTTGGCGCGCCAGGCTCCGATGCCGTTATAGTTCTCCAGCGAGAACCCGATCGGATCCATGCGCGAATGGCATCCGGCACAGGTCGGGTTCGCACGGTGCTGCTCCATCTGCTCTCGGGCGGTCAAGATGCGGCCATCTTTCGCGTGTCCTTCGAGGGTGGGGACGTCTGCCGGGGGAGGTGGAGGGCTGCCGCCGAGCAGATTCTCAAGAACCCACTTGCCACGTTGCACCACCGACGTCCGGTTGGGATACGAGGTCACCGTGAGAATGCTGCCCTGGCCCAGGAGGCCTCCGCGGTTACCGTCGACGTTGACCTTCCGGAACTGCGAACCATAGACATTCGGGATCTCGTACAGCTGCGCCAGCCGCTGGTTCAGAAACGTAAAATTCGCGGTCACTAAGTCGGTCACGGGACGGTCCTCGCGCAAGACCGAGTCGAAGAACAACTCTGTTTCGTGCTGAAACGCGCGCGCCAGTCCGGCATCAAATTGCGGGAATGTGTCGGGATCGGGAGTCACTTTGGCAAGGTTCCGGAGGAACAGCCACTGGCCCGCGAAGTTCGAGACAAAAGCTGTGGAACGATGATCGGCCAACATGCGGTCCACTTGCCCTGTCAACACCGCCTGGTCTTTCAGTTTCCCCTGCTCGGCGAGTTGCAGCAGTTCCTCGTCTGGAATGCTGCTCCATAGAAAGAACGAAAGGCGTGATGCCAGTTCGAGGTCGGTAATGCGGTGAACGGCGCCAGGCGCGCTTTGTGGTGCGTCGCGCTCCACGCGGAAGAGGAAGTCGGGGGACACCAGCATCGCGCGTAGGGCCGCGCCGATTCCCAGTTCGAAGCTTCCGTCCTGGCGGCCGCGCTCATAGAAGGCCAGCAACGGTTTCAGGTCGGAGGCGGTAAACGGCCGGCGGTAGGCGCGACGTCCGAGATTGGTGAGGATCTTCGCGGCGCATGGTGTCTCCTGCGAGGCGTTCTCCGGTTTGCAAAGGAAGATCTTTTGGCGGCTTGGCGTCTCTCCCGGTCCCACAACGTTATACGGCCCGGCGATAGTGACGCTCTTTAATTGTGGGTGATCGGCGCTGTACTCGACGTCATACAACTTTACTCGGACGCCGTCGATGCGCACGTCCATCCTGGCGGTAGCCACTGCCGGCGGTTTGTCGTCGTCGTCATCGCTGCTCTTGCTGCCGAGGGTCTCCGGCGCCAGGTTCTCCGCTAAGAACGTTGCGCCGACGCGGTGGTTGCCGGCCTTCATCGGTAGCCTCATCTCAATGATCCGGGGCATTTGTGAAGGCGCATCGAAGCCCTGAATCACCGGCGGCAACTTCACCTTGATGTCATAGTCGGCGTCAACCGGGAAGTGGTAATTAACCAGGAGGCCGCCCGCCGAGTCGAATGGCAACTCCTCGCTGGCTCGCACGCGCTTCGCCGTACGGTCCCTGGGAGTCGTGAATTCGTTGACTTCCGGCTTAACGGCGGTGTCTCCCACCGCCAGCCGGCTTACCAGACGGGCCGCTGAGATGTAGCGTTCCACCAAGATGGGAGACATCGACAGCACGTCGCCGATGTTGTCGAAACCGTACCCTGTATCATCCGGCGGCAGCTTTGCTCCGGGATTGACGTCCAGGGCCAGCAAATCGCGGATCGCGTTGCTGTATTCGGCGCGGTTCAAGCGATGGATGGTGGCGTGGCCGGGATTCGGATGAGCCGCGGCGAACGCGTCCAAGGATACGGTCAGCCATTTCGTAAACGCGGCTGTTGCTTCCGGCTTAGGGCGGGGAAGTCCGACCGGCGGCATCTGACTGGATTCCACCTTCCGCAACACTTTCTCCCACAACGCTGTGTTCGGAGCGTTGATGACGGTGTCGAGGGTTTGGAGGTTAACTCCGGCGGTGGTGAGCTTATCGTTGTGGCAGAAGACGCAATGCCGATTGATCAGGGCTCGGGCCGCAGTCGCATCGTCAGACCCACCCGCCAGCGCCGGACCGCCGATCGCGACGAGCAGGAAGCACAAAACGGCTTGCGATTTACCAGCGTTTCGTAGCGACACGATTCCCAGTGATCTCAGTTTATCAAACATTTTGGGCACCTATCAGGTAGATTGCAGTGCCGGCAGAGCCTTCAATCACTTACGGCGACCGTAGACTCACGCAGGATGCTCCATTTGCGGCATCTTTCGGCTGGCGCGGGCTGTTCAGCGCGACGTGCTGGGAAGGGCTGCCGGCCCGCCACACGTCAGTTGCGTGCCACTACTGGTGATACAGGTCCGCGAGGGGGAGAGTGACCCGGCCGTCGGTGCTACGAATCTTCCACTAAAATCTATGGAGTGCTCCACCATCTTGCCCAGATCAACATCGGCCGTCTAGTCGCACCCATTGATGACCCTCGCATCGCGGACTTTGTCGCTGCTCTCGACCCCGTCAACGCGCTCGCCGAAGGCGCGCCTGGGTTCGTTTGGCGTCTAAAATCCGATGGCGGGAACGCGACGGACATCGTCTACAGTGACGATCCCCTTGTGATCGTCAACATGTCTGTTTGGGAAACGATGGAAGCGCTGAAAAGCTATGTCTACACTGGCGGCCACACGGAGGTTCTGCGGTCCCGCGCGCGCTGGTTCGAGAAGATGAGCCAGCCGCACTCCTGCCTGTGGTGGATTCCCGAAGGCCATCTGCCCACGGTAACGGAAGGCCGCGAGCGACTGGAGCATTACCAGGCGAACGGTCCCACGCCCTTCGCTTTTTGGTTTTCCCAACCGTACCCAGCGCCCTAGCAGCCCGTGGTGCAACGCCGTGTGCCGGAAAAATTGGTACAGGCACGAAT
>JBDTMC010000634.1:0-3368 GCA_039934475.1 Bryobacteraceae bacterium
TACGCTGGCTGCCACAATCGCGGGAACAGTGTTGGCTGATGAGAAGCGCGCCCCTCACAGCCGGCAAGTGGATCTGACTCGCAGTGTCATCCCGGAAGGAGTCGCTTTCAATGAAGCCGCCATCCTCGATACCGATTCACCACCGTCGGCCGTCAAGCCCGATATTCGAATCGCTCTTCCCAAAGAGATCAAGGCCACCGAGTATTCGCTGGAATATGCCCGACATACGCTGGTGCCGGCGATGGGCGGCTCTCTGGCGGCAGGCGATTACGATGGCGATGGGCGTCCCGATCTGTTTGTTATAAGGGCAGGCAGTCCGGGTCGTCTCCTCCGGAACAATGGCGACGGCACCTTTACCGACGTAACTGTCAAAGCCGGCGTAACGGGCTTCGAAACGCCTCTCTCCGCGACGTTCGCCGACTATAATCACAGCGGCCATCCCAGCCTATTTGTGGCCGGTCTGGGCGGCGTTGCACTCTACACCAATCGCGGCGACGGCACCTTCACGGACGAGACGCGAAAGCGGGGTCTCCCCCAGGAACCGGGAATGCTTTTCTCCCACGTCGCAGTCTCCGGAATCGATCGCGACGGATATCCGGAAATCCTGGTGACGGCGTATAGTGACTTGTCGGCGCCTCCGCGGAAGCCGGCGTTCCTGTTTCCGAATGATTTCGCCGGCGCCTCCAGCCGCCTGTATCGCAACGCAAATGGCGCCTTCAAGGACGTCACGGTATCCGCCGGTCTTGCTGGTAATCCTGGCCGCACGCGTCGCGCCTTATTTGCCGTCTTCGACGGAGGAAGCGAACCGGATATCCTGCTTTTGCGCGAAGACAAGCCTCCGGCTCTCTACGTCAACCGAGGCGATGGCACTTACGAGGATCGGACCTGGGACGCCGGCGAACAACTGTCTCGCAATGCCTTCGTCGACGCACAGGTGGCAGACTTCGACCACGATGGCAAACTCGATCTGGCTCTCTGGTCAACCATGGGCAACCGTGTCTTGTTGAATCGGGGTAACCGGCAGTTTGAGCTGGCCGAAACGGCGCCGCTGGTTGCGGCACCCGCTGCTCCCTTCGGGTTCCGCGGCGCAATCTACGGCCAGACGGGTGACTTGCTGGCCGCAGGAAGCGATGGGAAATGGCACTACTTCGCCAACCGGAGCGGATATTTTCGCGAAGGTCCGTGCTCTGTTCTATCCGGAATTCCCTCCGCCAGTGGCGTAGATTTCGTGCTTCCCCTGCGAGACGGTTCTGATAGCCTCCATCTCTTCGTGCTCTTTTCATCGGGGCGGATTGCCGTCCTACGCCAGGGGCCTTATGCGCCCAGGAAACAGAGGGCGATGGAATGACTGGCCCATTGACGGACATCCTCAAACCGAAGTCGTCGGCCCGGGCATTGCGATGTCTGGGCCTACTGCTCCCGTTCACTCTCCTTGTGCTTCCAGGGCATTCGCAGGTGGCGGCGCTCTCGATCAACACCGTCACTGCGGACGCGCAGGGCGGACCCGTCGTTTCCATCTCCTTGGCTTCCGGCGGACAGTCGTTTACCGCCATCCAATTCGATATCGGATATGAATACCAAGCCTTGGCGCTGTCCATCCTCGCGTCGCCAACCGTCCAATCTCTCGGCAAAAAGGCCAGGAAATCGGACTTGCGACGCTCACTCCAACGCGTGCTCATCGCCGGCCCGAATCAGAACGCAATTCCCGATGGCGTCATCGCAACCCTCTCAGTCGAGCCAACGCCCGAGGCTCCCTCTGGACTTCACCCCCTATTCGTACGCAATGGAATCGGCTCCGACCGGAACGGCCGCGGCCACATCGTTCTGGATGCGGTTGGAGGTGTGATCTTGTCGAGGCACACAGGTCCATCACCGCTAATCCAGGCGGTCGCGAACGGCGCCAGCTATTCGAGAGGTTCGGTGGCGCCCGGTGAGATCGTCGTGATCGGAGGGACGCTGCTCGGCGAACCGGGAATCAATGGGCCGCAACTTGACGAGGACGGGAATATCTCCACATCGATTGCTTTCACTCGTGTGTTTTTCGATGGAGTCCCGGCTCCCATCCTTTACACCATGCAGGAACAGCTGTCCGCAATCGTTCCCTACGCGACGGGCAAGCTTTCCCAGACGTCAGTTCAAGTGGAACACCATGGAGTGCAGTCGCCGCCGTTCCGGGTGCCGGTTGCCCGGACTGCGCCCGGCATCTTCACCTTCGACCAGTCCGGATCGGGGCAAGGGGCTGTGGTCAATGAGGATGGAACGCTCAACGGACCGGACAATCCTGCCGCCCGAGGGGCTATCGTTTCCATATACGGGACGGGCGAAGGGCAGACGACGACGCCGGCGAAAGATGGAAGCATTGTCGATGCGCAGACATTACACCGGCCCTTCCTTCCCCTGACGGTTTCCATCGGCGGGCAGCTCGCGGATGTCCTCTATGCAGGTTCGGCAGGCCATCAAGTCGCCGGTTTACTTCAGCTCAACGTACGTATCCCCGCCTCTGTTTTGCCTGGCCTTTTCGTGCCGCTCTCTATTGCGACCGAAGGGACAAGCGCTCAACCTGCCGTTACGATAGCGATAAAATGACGCTACGGAGTGGGCACCGCCGCCGAGGCCTCGTTTGACTTAGTGCTCTCTTGGCTGTTGACGTCCACCGCTGTCGTTACGTAGTAATAAGTTTGGCTTGCCGCAACGGTAGCGTCCATGAAGCTAATGCTGGATACTAAGGTGCTATTCAACTTCGTGTAAGGTCCACCCGACTTTGTTCCGCGGTACACGTTATAGCCGCTGATATTCGATGAAGCGCTCGCGGTCCAGCTCAGGGTGACCGCGTGAGGAACTGCTCCCGGACCAGTCACACAAACACCACCAGGCAGGCTGGCGTTGATCACACGCTGGACCACAGCCACATTACAGACGCCTGCCCCCGCAATATTCGCTGTACAGGGCGAGATGCCAAGCGTCATGTTGGTCGCGGCCAGAATGTCGGCGGCGTCAACAGTACCCGTCGGCGCCACTAAATCACAAGCATTTGATTGTGCCCGGAGGGAAACGCAGCACAACGATAGACCCGCGGCAAAAGTTATCAGAAATCTTCTTTGGCTCTTCATGTTCGTGTTACCCGATGCAAAACATCCGTTGTCCTAGTCAGTTTCCCTCTTCCAGCGATACGGTGACGCTATTGCTACGGAGCTGTTGTCCGTTAACGTCCATGAGTTGAAGCTGTATCTGCACATCGTCACCGAAGTCCACCGTGGAGGGCACCGAAGCCTGAATCAGGTACAGGCCGGAGCGTCCCGGTACGGCTGATATCGATTCGACACCGGCATAGATCTGGCCCACCCTGACAAGCAGACCTCCCATTGGCG
>JBDTMC010000635.1:0-3367 GCA_039934475.1 Bryobacteraceae bacterium
GTAAGCAGAACTGTCGTCTTCCAGGCTTCGGCGTCAGACCGCGGGGTTACGACGGCATACTACTGGCAGGTTCGAAGCACGGATGCGGCGCTGAACAAGTCGGCGTGGGGCACCGGGACCAACGTCACCTACCCTGTCGTTGGGGGCGTTCTCTCCGCGGTGGTTTTCATCGTTGACGGGACAACAGTGGGGACAGTCCGCACCGCACCGTACTACATCCAATGGGATTCGACTTCGGTGGTAAACGGATCTCACGCCTTCACGGTGAAAGCGACCGACCTCGCGGGCAACTCAACGTCCGCGACTGTGCTGGCGAATGTTTCCAACACCTCATCGGCCCGCGCTCCGCGAGGAGAATAACGGGCAAGTCCCGGAACTGACGAGACTGAGCCGCAGCCATTCAACGCTCGATTGCGGCCGAAGACTACTACAAGGCGGAAGTACTGCTGGGAAGTCTTATGGACGACTTGCTTGCAGTTGGCGTTCCGCCTTTGACAGGGCAAGCGCACCGCCAGGCGGCCGATTCAGGGCGGGCGAACGGTGATCTCGTCGGCCTTGTAAAGCAGGCGCGCCTCACATGGAGTCAAGCCGGATGGGGTGAACAGCCGTGGTCCGACGTAATGGTTCGGCCACCGACCGTTCGCTACGAACAGGCGCGAACCCTTCCGCGCGGAACCTGCAACGGTATCGCGCCGGCGCAGCCTGACTTCATCGCCCTCAATATCTGCTGAGAATTGACCACGTTCGGGATCAGCCTCTAATTCTGTTCGGCTTCCCTCTGAATATGCACTCAGGTTCGCCGTAATCCCCAGAAGAGGGCTAGGCTTTCCTCCGTCGACACATTCGAGGATTCGACCGACCGGAATGCAGTGTTCAACCCGCTTAGCAACCGGCCATCCCCAGTCTTTGTCTTTTGGACACAAGTACACTCGGCCTCGCGATTCCACGGATTATGGGCTTGGAAGAATGTCCGAGACTGGTTCTCTCCAATACCAGACATACGCTAGAAACTCAAACAAAATGGGGTTTCACGCTTTAGCCTGAAGAGGGGCGCCGCTCCCGTGGATCCTGGATTCTGTGCTGGTTGCCGGGATCATTTCTGCAAATGAGTTGCACAAGGCTCTTGACATGGCCATGGTCAGCGGATTATTCTAATTTTTGATCGCAACCCATTTTGGTCGTATATGACCAGGGCGGGAGCGAATGGAAGTCGCGGCATCAAACCCCTCGCTTGCTGTGGCGGAAACGGGGGGCGGCAGTGTCGTGCATCTGCCGACCAGTTATGACCTTAGGAGGAGTGTGCCAGTGCGCCGTAAGAAACGTGTGGAAGCTAAAGAATCGTCTAGTTCGTGGCCTCTGAGCTATCGCTGGTTGGCCACGGGAACGTTGGTCGTTTACTCGGCCATCGGTTGCCATAAGGTCCTCGCGGCACCCCTCCCTCTGCAGCGAGGCCAGTTCGCCGGGCTCTCCTTCGATGCGGCGGCAGCGGCATTGCCACCGCGCCGCTTCGACATTCCGGCCGGCCAGATTGCAGAGGCCGCGCAACTGTTTCAAAAGATCACGAACCTGCAAGTGTCGATGACGAATGAGGGCATCGGCCACCTTGTCGCGAATGCAGTGTCGGGCATGTTTACACCCGAACAGGTGCTCATCCTGTTGCTGAAGAATACTGGTGTGCACTCACGGTTCACGTCAGTCAATTCGGTTGTGCTTGAACTCGACAGCGTCTCGCAAAGCATCGACGTCACCGCGGCTGCGTCTGCTCTCTCCACCTCCATCACTAAATACACCGAGCCAATTCGCGATACGCCGCAGACGGTAAACGTAGTCGGCCAGCAGGTGATGGCGGAACAGAATTCGACAACGCTGCGGGACGCGTTGCGAAACGTGGCGGGCATCAGTATTGCCGCCGGCGAAGGCGGCGCGCAAGGCGACAATTTGACAATTCGCGGCTTTAGCGCGCGCAACGACCTCTACATCGATGGTATGCGGGATTTCGGTAGCTATTATCGCGATCCGTTCAACCTGGAAGAGGTCGATGTCGTTCAGGGGCCTTCGGCAGCGACATTCGGACGCGGATCGACGGGCGGCGTGGTGAACCAGGCAAGCAAGATGCCGGGCTTGTTGCGGGGGTTCTCCGGCACTTTCGATGGCGGTACGGATGGAACTCGCCGCGCCACGGCCGATCTCAACATTCCAATAAAGGCATTGGGCAAAGGTACGAGTTTCCGCATGAACGCGATGGGCACCGAGGGCGGCGTGGCGGGGCGCGACGTGGCGCACAACCGCCGCTATGGATTGGCGCCTTCACTATCGCTTGGCATCGGCACGAGGACGCGGGTGACGTTGAGCTATTTGAATCAGCAGGCAGACGATATTCCCGACTATGGCATTCCGTGGCTGTTCAACCAGCCCGCTCCCGTGGCGCGCAATAACTACTACGGTTTCCGTGAAGGCAACTTCCTGCGCACGAACGACAATATCGCGACCCTTCGCGGGGAGCATGATTTTACGTCGCATATCTCGATTCGAAACCAGACGCGCTATGCCCGCTACCTCCGTGACGTTCAGATCACCGAGCCACAAATTCTTGGGACCGTGACGCAGGCGACTCCCCTCTCCGCGATCACCATCAACCGCAATCAGTTGGTCTCAAACAGCGTGGAAGGGTTTCTGGCGAATCAGACCGACATCACAATGCGATTTGAGACCGGCGCCGTAAAGCATACGGCGGTAGTGGGCGCGGAATTAGACCGCGAGGATTCCGACCCCACGCGACCGCGCTTCACTGGCGTGCCGACTACCAGCCTGCTGGCGCCGGACGATACGCAGTTGTTTGCCGGGGTGGGGAAGGTGAACACGCTGGTCCACGCGCGAGCTAACAGCGCTTCCGGTTATGTGATGGATACGGCGAAGCTGGGTTCGCATTGGGAGCTGAGCGGCTCATTCCGATTCGACCGGTTCAATTCGCACTATACGCAAGCCGTGGCACCGGTGGCGGCATTCAACCGGCTGGACCGTTTGCCTTCGTGGCGAGGCGCAATTGTTTACAAGCCTGTGACGCCGGTGAGTCTCTATGTGTCGGCGGGGAATTCTTTCAACCCCTCGGCAGAGTCATTGTCGCTGACCGCGGGCACAGCCAATCTTCCGCCTGAAGAAAATCGCACCTATGAGGCGGGCGCAAAATGGGACATGCCGCATCCGCGACTGTCGCTGCGCGCAGCGGTGTTCCAAACCGACAAGCTCAACGCGCGCGAACCGGATCCTACGAACTCACTGCTCAACGTGCTCTCAGGCAAGCAGCGAGTAAAGGGCTTCCAGGGTGACTTCAGCGGTCATATCTCAAAGAACTGGGATGCTCAAGCGG
>JBDTMC010000636.1:0-3360 GCA_039934475.1 Bryobacteraceae bacterium
CTACAACCGCGCCCCGCACGCCGGCCCTGATTACACCATCCCCTTCGGCAAGGCCCGCATCGTCAAGCCGGGACAAAATCTGACCATCGTCACCTACGGTGCGCTGGTCCAGAAATGCCTTCAGGCCGCCTCCCAGATTGAGCAGCGCAACATGGGCTGGAGCGTCGAAATTCTCGACCTCCGCTCCCTCTCACCTTATGACTGGACAGCCATCCGCCAGTCCGTCGAAAAGACCAGCCGCGTGCTCATCGTTCACGAAGACACCCTCAGTTGGGGATACGGAGCCGAGATCGCCGCCCGCATAGCCGAAGAACTCTTCGATCACCTCGACGCGCCCGTAGGCCGCGTCGCCGCGCTCGACACCTGGGTGGCCTACAACCCGGAACTAGAAGACGAAATCCTACCCCAAGTGAGCGGTATTATTCACAAGGCAGAGAGCCTCCTTCAGTATTAGCCTTCCGTCTCCTGACTTTTCTCTCCTGTCGCCAAGTCCCAGTTCGGAATGAAAACCAGTTCGCCGTCCGGTGGGCCGAAGAACTGCCCGTCCGGCTTGATAGCGGCGGAAACGAGGATGTTGGTATCGACAACGAGGCGGAGCGAAATCATCCGCGCTTGCGTTTTTGGGCACGCGCCGCCTTGATGACCTGATCAATCTGGCGTGAAGTCAGTTTATCGGTGCCGTTGCGCTGCGATTCCTCGCCGATCAGCTTCAGCACCTCCGCCGCCGGTGCCGCAAGCCGCACATAGTCGCGGATGCTGAGTAGCACGGCTCTGGGCGTGCCCCTTTTCTCTATGACGAGGGAGCGGTGCTCCTCTTCCACCCGCCGCAGCAGCTTGCCGAAGCCGGTCCGGGCCGTCAGCGCCGAAACCTCGATGCTCTCACCCTCGCTACCCTTCTTGACCGTTGGCTTCGAGGAACGCGCGCAATCGGTGGCTACGGCTGGGGTGCCGTAATTTCCGCAACGCTTTGGCTTCAATCTGGCGGATGCGCTCGCGGGTGACCGCAAAGTGCTGGCCTACTTCTTCCAAAGTGTGCTCGCTGCCATCCTGCAGCCCAAAACGCATCTTGATGATCTTCTCCTCGCGCGGGCTCAACGTCTTCAGCACTTCCGCTGTCTGCTCGCGCAGGTTGAGATTGATCACCGCTTCCGAGGGCGAAGTCACGCGCCGGTCCACCAGGAAATCGCCTAGATGCGATTCCTCTTCCTCGCCCACCGGGGTCTCCAGCGAGATGGGCTCTTGGGCGATGCGTAACACTTTGCGGATTTTGCCTACTGGCAAATCCATCCTCTTCGACAGCTCTTCGGTCGTCGGCTCCCGTCCCAACTCCTGCTGCATCAGCCGCTGTGTCCGTACCAATTTGTTGATCGTCTCGATCATGTGGACGGGGATACGAATCGTCCGCGCCTGATCGGCAATGGCGCGGGTAATTGCCTGCCGCACCCACCACGTCGCATAAGTGGAGAACTTATAGCCGCGCAGGTAATCGAACTTATCCACGGCCTTCATCAAGCCAATGTTCCCTTCCTGGATCAGGTCCAGGAACTGAAGTCCGCGGTTGGTATACCGCTTTGCGATAGAGACCACCAGTCGCAAGTTGGCTTCAATCAATTGTTTCTTCGCTGTGTCAGCCTCGGCCTCGCCGCGATCCACAATCTGCAGTGTGCGGCGGAGTTCGGTCGCCGTCGCACCGAAGTCCTCCTCCAGTTGCTGCATCTGCTGATTGCATTGCCGCAGGTCTTTCTTCGCTTCCCTCGCCGCCCCGTTGAGACCGCTGCCATTGTCTTCCGCCTTGCGCGACAACCGCGAGATCTCCCGCTCGATCGGCCTAAACTCCTCTACCGCGCGTCGCAGCCGCTGCGCCAGTTGCCGCAGGACGACCGGACTGAATTGCACGGCTCGGATGGATCGCGAAATCCGCACCAACGCACGCGCCAGTTGCCACCGCATCGTCCGGTGCTGCTTCGGCTTCAACTGCCTCGATACCACCGACAACTTCTGCCGGCACTGCTGCGCCTTCCGGTACTCCTTGTCGATGTCCGTGAGTTGCGCCTGCAATTCGTTCTGCTGTTCCGCCACCGCTTCATCGGTGATCAGGAGGTCAGGCAGCATCAACATGTCCCGCACGGAGACGATGCTCTTCTCCAGATCGGCGTTGATCTGCAGGATCTCCCTGATAATCAGTGGCGACCGTGACAACGCTTTTCGCACGCACCTCTGGCCACGCTCAATCCGCTTCGCCAATTCGATTTCGCCCTCGCGCGTCAACAAAGGCACTGTGCCCATTTCGCGCAAGTACATCCGAACCGGATCGTTGGTTTTATCGCCGCCCAGTTCCTGGTTCAGGTCCAGGTCGGTGAATTCGTCGCCCTCTTCGGGCTTCTTGTCGTAGTCGAGTTTGGGCTCTTCGAGGATCTCGACGCCTGCCTGATCGAAGTCCGCCAGGATCTCTTCGATCTCCGGGCCGGCGACTAGTTCTTCAGGCAGAATTTCGTTCATCTCGTCATAAAGAACGAAGCCCTTCTCTTTGCCGAGATCCATGAGTTGCTTGATCCGCCCGAATTTTTCGTTCGTAGCCACTACGACCCCAATCACTCAACTAAAGCCTGTGCCCTCTATGGTACACCACTGAAACGGACGACGTTATCCGGCGATCCGCCTCTTTTTCGTTGCCCCGAACCGGTCTAATTCCGCCATCAATTCCATTGCTTCTTTAAGATTACCCGCGCGTTCAGCCGCCTTCATGCGCGCCTGTAATTCTCCGGCGCGCATCTCCCTCTCGGCCCCTTCCAACTGCTCCAAACAACTTAACGCTTGCTGCGGCCAATCGGATTCGCTATTCTCATCGGCCATAACCATTTGTGCCAATAATGCCCGATCGACTTCTTCTAATCGCGCCTCTAACTTGCTGTAATTCGGCGCGTCATCCTGCTCGCAAAGCAGCAATAGGGCGCGCACTATCTTGGCCGTCTTAAAGTGCTCCACGGATCGCAGCGCCCGCAGGCGCGGCAATACGGTTACCCGTGCTTCCTCGCTCCCCAGCAGCGCGTTCAGCAACAGCGTTTCCACTGCCGGCGGGCCTGCTGTCTTGCTCTGTGGCGCCGCGGCAACTGTGTTCTTCCGGTCACTCGCCGCCTTCCGGAATTGGTCCAGAATCATTCCCGGCTCTACGCCCAGGTACCCGGCGACGTCGTTGGCAATCGCCACCCTCTCCAGCTTGTCGGGTATTCTCTGAATCGCTCCGAGCAGGAACTGGAACCCTTCATAACGGCCCTCGCCACTCCGCATATCGAACCGTTTCCGCGCCTGATCAGCCAGGAAGTGGAAGTAACCACCGGCCTTTTCCAGCCGCGCCCGATA
>JBDTMC010000637.1:0-3358 GCA_039934475.1 Bryobacteraceae bacterium
TACCTTCGGGCGCCGCCTCCACCACCCACCGAAATCGATCCTCGGTGCTCTGGAGGGTGAGTTCCGATCGCTCCACCCTGACTTGCATCCGGTGTAGAAGGATGTACAGGAGAAGACCGGTGACCGCTACAAATAGCAGTCCTTTTATTATCCCGATCCAGGCATAACCGCCCTGATCGCGGAGAAGTAAATCGCTGACTGCAATCCAGGCGGAGCTGGCAATCACATAAACCAGTGCCATCCAACGCGGGCGAATTGTCTTTGACAGCACTGAATTTTTGGCCACGGACTCCCGGAAATATATTATCGACTTTACCTGGCAGACGGAACGGCGGCTATGTAGTGCGAAGTGCCGGCACGTCCACCCAAGCCCGGTTTCGCCACGATTCGATGCCGCACTCAACCAATTGGAGCCCCTTCGCTCCTTCCAGCAGGTTCCAGCGGAAGGGCGCGTTTTTCACAACATGGAGAAGGAACATTTCCCATTGTCTTTTAAACGCATTGTCGAAGGTATCCTGCTGCGGCATTTTCAGCCAGCCGTCAAAGAAATCCAATGGGCTATCGACGTCGGGATTCCATACCGGCCGGGGCGTGCCTCCGTACGGTTGAATCCAGCAATGCCGCAGCCCGGCCACGGCGGAACCTTTCGTACCGTCCACTTGCAGCGTCAGTAAATCATCGCGGCGGACGCGCACGCACCACGAGGAATTGAAATGCGCGATGACTCCACCCTCCAGTTCAAAGGTGGCATAGGCCGAATCGTCGGCAGTGCAGTCATACGGCTTGCCGGCTTCGTCCCAGCGGCGCTTGATGTGCGTGGCACCGAGGCACGATACGGCCTTGACTTCGCCGAAACAATTGTCCAGGACGTAGCGCCAGTGGCACAGCATGTCGAGGATGAGACCCCCGCCATCTTCCTTGCGATAGTTCCATGAAGGCCGCTGCGCGGGAACGGTGTCCCCTTCGAACACCCAGTATCCGAACTCGCCGCGGACCGACAGAATCTCGCCAAAGAAGCCAGTGTCGCGCAGCGTTTTCAGTTTCAACAAACCTGGCAGCCATAGTTTGTCCTGGACCACACCGTGCTTAATCCCAGCCTTTTCAGCCATCCGGTGAAGGTCAAGGGCGACTTCCAATGAATGGGCGCTCGGCTTCTCGCAATAGATGTGCTTTCCCGCTGCGATGGCCTTCACTACAGCCTCGGCGCGCTGGTCCGTCACCTGGGCATCGAAGTAGATCGGATAGGCAGGATCGTGTAATAACGAAGCCAAATCGGTGGTGTAAGGAATTCCACCGCACTCTTGGGAAATGGCCTCTAACTTCACGGCATTCCGGCCCACTAAGATCGGCTTTGGCATGATGGATTCGGTGGCGCTCACCTTCACGCCCCCCTGCTGCATGATGGCCAAAATGGAGCGTTTCAGGTGCTGGTTGAACCCCATGCGCCCGGTGACGCCGTTCATGATAATGCCGATGGTATGGATGGTTTTCTCGCTCATGGTTTCTCCGTGCACTGCGGACGGGCACCGGGGGGCAACGGCGGAGCTTCCACGCCCGCCCGCGGCAGCGTGCCGCTAAGTTCCTGGCGCCAATGCGCCACATCGCCCGCCGGTCCGTAACAGTAGATCATCCGCAGCGGCGTATCTCCGATGTTCGTCAATTGGTGGAACACGCCGGGCGGGATGTAGGCCGCCTGGCCAGTGCTAACCACTTGCCGCTCTTCGCCGAGACACATTTCGCCCGTGCCTTCGACGATGAGATAGATCTCTTCCTGCTCCTGGCTGTGCCAGGGAACCTGGCCGCCATTGGGCTCCAGCGTCACGTTGCCCATGGCGAAGTTCACGCACTGAATGGGTGAGAGGCCGCCCACCAGGTTTTGAGTGCGGCGCCGCGCGGGATACACGCGGCCGGCGATTTCCGTCAGGTCGGCAATGATCATGAGTTCTCCGTGCCGCCCCAGAATGTCAGGTACGGCTTTCCTTCGATAACGCGCTGCAGGTAAAGGGCGAGTTCGCGCGCGTGATAGTCGCCCCACATGCATGATTCTCCGCACGGCACCGATTGCCCGGCCGGGATGTGGTCCCACCCATTCGGCCGGTGGTACACCGCATGCAAGATCAAGCCCTGGTGGCCGGGATCTGTGCTCAAATAGGGCTCCGCAAACAGCGTCCTGGCGACTTGCAACCCGGCGTTCCAGTAGCGGTCGTTATGCAGTATCCGCCCCAGGCGCAGCAGGCCTTGCGCTCCGATGCACGCTGCCGAACTGTCCACAGGCTCGTAATCGTTGAATGGCTCGGCGGGACGGTCCAGGTAATCACCCATCCGCGCCAAGCCCGGTGCGCCGGTGTCCCAATACGGAATCCCACACGGCGGCGTATTTTCGATGTAGAAATCGCAAGTGGCCTCGGCTGCCTTTCGCAGCATCGAGGTTACCTCCGCGGCGCCGCCAAATGGCTGGAGTTCGTTGTCATCCAGCGTCGCAACGAACTCCAGCAGCTCCGCGAAGCCGCACATCGCCCAAGCCAAGCCGCGCGTCCAAGTGGTGAACGGCGAGTATCCCTGCTGCGAACTCGGACAGCGGAAGTTACCGTCGTTGACGTTGAACACAGCCTCATGGACCGTTCGTCCCCGGACGTCGTAAGAATCCCGGCCTTCGCCGTAATAAAGCGAAAAGCGCGCCGTCGAAGCGGCATGTTGCACCAGCCGCTCCAGCAGTGAGATGCGCCGGTCATTCTCGCCCATCAACGCGTGGCCCAGTTTGTAGCCCACGGCGAGGGACCGCAGCGATCGAATCGTGTCCACAAACAGGGAATGAGGTCCATTGAAAGAACAGATATAGCCGCCGCCCCCCGCCGTCTTGCTCCAACGGGCGGCTTGCACAGCTCCGGAACACTTCAAAGCCAGTGCGTAGAAGTTCCGCTCCCATTCGTTGGCGGGGGTTCGGCCTTCCGCCATAAGACGAAGCAGATTGCCGTAGGTGCTGACGTTGTTAAACCCGTGATCGTGAACGCCGGTGTGGCTGACATGCGCCGCCATCAATTCCACGGTCCGCCGTCGCCCGATCTCGAGAAAGTCCCGGTCATCAGTGGCGTCGAATTGCAGAATGGCGGCGCCAAACTGGAACCCTTGAGTCCACTCCGTCCAACCGCGGCTGGTATATCGCCCAGCGACCGTGAAAACCGGAGAACCGGACTCAGGCATCCAAGAGTCTTCGAGAGATCGAATTTTGGCGGCGGAGAGTTCCCACACTCGTTGAATCGGCTCTTTCAAGTCTTCCAGGTGAACAGTGGATGTAGCGGAGATCATGGCGATGGTGGCAGTCCGAACTCACGATCCTATCAAAAAGCGCCGCCATCCC
>JBDTMC010000638.1:0-3355 GCA_039934475.1 Bryobacteraceae bacterium
ACCGCCTGAACCTCATCAATTTCTCGGGCGTGTTGTCTGGCACGGCCGTGGAAGCCGGACGCAACTTCGCCGCCCGCATGACACTCTCGTTCTAATCCCCAAACTCAACCCTTGACCACGGAACAGTTTCGTCCTAATATGTGGCAGTACAACATATGGAGAAGCAATCTATTGATCGGGAGTGGAAGAAGGGCAGCGCGGAGTTGCTTCTGCTGTCGCTGGTGGAGACCCTGCCCCGGCATGGCTATGAGATCGGAAAGCTGATTGAGCAGCGTTCGGAAGGCGCCCTCCACTTCCATGCCGCGTCGTTGTATCCGTTGCTTTACCGCCTGGAAAAGCGCGGCTTGATTCAAGGAAAGTGGGTGGAAAAGAGCGGCCAGCGGCGACGCCGGTACTACAAGCTGACAGCCGAGGGTCGCAAGATCCTGGCCGCCCAGCGAAAAGGCTGGCAGGCGTTTGTGGAAGCAATCAGCCGCATCACGGGAGTCGAAAATGCCTAAATGGAGCAAACAGATTCGCGAGCAACTGGCCGGGCTGAAACTGGCTCCCGAGCGCGAAGCGGAGATCGTCGAAGAATTGGGCCAACACGCCGAAGATCGCTACCGCGAGCTGGTGTCGGGTGGCGCAACAGAACCCGAAGCCTACCGCATCGCTCTTGATGAGTTGACCGCCCATGAACTACTGTCCACCGAACTCTCCATCGTTGAGCGCACCAACGTACCTCAGCCCGAGGTTCTCGGCGGCGCGGGCAATGTCCACCTGCTCACCGGCCTGCGGCAGGACCTCCGCTATGGCCTTCGCACACTCCGCAAGAACCCGCGCTTCACCGCTATTGCCATGCTCGCCCTCGCTTTGGGCATCGGCGCGAACACGGCGATCTTCAGTGTCATCAACGGGATCTTGCTGCAGCCCTTAGCGTACCCGGAACCCCACCGTCTCATCAGGATCTCTGAAACCACGCCCGAGTTCAGTTCGTCCTCAGTCGCTTACCCCAACTACCTCGATTGGCAGCGCGGCGCCAGTTCCTATACCGGCATGGGAGCCTACCGCAGTGACGACTTCAACTTCACCGGAGCGGGGATGCCGGAGCACCTCGCAGGCGTGTACATAACCGCAAGCTTATTCCCAGTGCTTGGCGTCAAACCCATCCTCGGCCGCACGTTTCTCCCCGAAGAGGACCGCCAGGGCGTCGCCTGCTCCGTCATGCTCGGTTACGGCTACTGGCAACAACATTTCGGGCGCGACCCAAACATCCTCTCGACGACCCTCACGTTGAATGGCAAAAGCTGCGCCGTGATCGGCATACTCCCGGCCAACTTCCGCCTCAGTGAAAGCGCGCAAGTCTTCGTGCCAATGGAGCAAATGACCTCCGTCCAATTGCGAATGCGAGAAATGCGTATGGGGTTGAGGGTGATCGGGCGTCTCAAGCCTGGTGTCGCCATCCCAGCGGCACAAGCCGAGATAACGTCCATCTGCGCCGGGCTGGCGCGCCAGTACCCCGACACCAATGCCGCCCACTCGGCGCGTTTAGTGGAGATGAAGGACGATTTGGTCCGCTCCATTCGTCCAACTTTATTGCTGCTCGCCAGCGCAGTCGGGTTCGTCCTCATCATCGCCTGCGCCAACGTTGCCAACCTTCTCCTTGCCCGGTCCGCCGCTCGCAGGCGCGAGTTCGCGATTCGCGCGGCGCTCGGGTCTGACCGCTGGCGCATCGTCCGTCAGTTGCTGACCGAAAGCATTCTGTTGTCTCTCGGTGCGGCGGCATTTGGCTTATTACTCGCCCGCTGGGGGACCAGTGCCCTGCTGGCGGCAGCGCCCGGTAGCCTTCCCCGCTCCGGTGAGATCGG
This sequence comes from Bryobacteraceae bacterium, assembly GCA_039934475.1. Classification (GTDB taxonomy): domain Bacteria; phylum Acidobacteriota; class Terriglobia; order Bryobacterales; family Bryobacteraceae; genus JBDTMC01. Next base: position 1,848 of record JBDTMC010000638.1, read on the forward strand.
TATCGATACTTCCGTACTGCTTTTCACGCTCGCCGTGGCAGTCCTCACCGGCATCCTCTTCGGTTTGGCTCCTGCCTTTCACAGCGCGAGGGTTAATCCCAATGAGTCCCTAAAAGAAGGCACCCGCGGTGCGGGCGGTGGACGCCATCGCGGCGAAGGCGCCTTCATTGCGGTGGAAATCGGTGTCGCGGTCGTCCTGCTGGCAGCTGCCGGCTTGATGATGCAGAGTGTGTGGCGACTGCTCCAGATCGATCCCGGCTTCAATATACACAACGTCCTGACGATGCAGGTTGCCCTGTCTCCCAAAGTGATGGCGAGTCCGCCCGCCATACGTCTCACTTACCGGCAGTTACTCGAACGTGTGTCCTCCATCCCGGGAGTCCAGTCGACTGCCATCACTTCGCTGGTTCCTCTCGGCGACGACGCCAGTGAGATTCCCTACTGGGCCGGCAACGGTCCCCCGCCCGCCCAGGACAAACTCACCTCGGCCTTGTTCTACATCGTCACCAACGACTACCTCAAGACGATGCGCATCCCGTTGCGGCATGGCCGGTTCTTCACCGATAGGGACTCACAGACCGCGCCACCCGTTGTCATCATTGACGAGGTCATGGCGAAGCGACTCTTTGGCGATGAGGATCCAGTTGGCCGGCAGATGAGCATGATGGTTATTGGCACCGTGCAGATCGTCGGCGTCGCCGGCCACGTCAAGCAATGGGGTCTGGATACGGATGACACTGAAAAGATACGCGAGCAGATCTATTTCCCTTTGATGCAGGTGCCGGACAAGTTTATGTCGTCTGGCGTTACCGGTCTCACATTGATGTTGCGAACAGGCCCCGAACCGCTAAGCCTGGTCCCGGCCGTGCGCGCACAAGTGGCCGGTCCCACCCAGGACCAGCCGGTGTACCGCGTTCGCACCATGGAAGAAGTAATCTCAAGATCCCTCGCCGAACGCCGTTTTACGATGCTGGTGCTGATCGTCTTTGCCGCCACGGCACTCCTGCTGGCCGCGGTGGGAATATACGCCGTGATGTCATACGCCGTCACCCGGCGGACCCACGAATTGGGCATTCGTTCTGCCCTCGGAGCGTCCGGTCATGAGATCGTCGGGCTGGTCCTGCGCCAGGGAATGAAACCGGCGGCAATCGGCCTGGCCAGTGGCCTTGCCGCCGCACTTGGGCTCACCCGCTTCATGGCCAATCTGCTCTACGGCGTCCGCCCCGCCGACCCCTTGACGCTCCTCGCGGTTACGGCTCTTCTTGGAGCCATCTCGCTAGCCGCCTGCTATATCCCGGCGCGCCGCGCCACTCTAGTCGACCCGGTAAGCAAGAAGGTGTCAAGGAGGTCATACCTCCATGATGTCCTTTTCTTTTTGAGCAATGATCCCGTCGACGGTCTTGACGGCATCACCAACGGTATCTTCGGCCTTTTTCTTCGCGCGATCGACGTCATCTGTGCTCGCGTCGCCCCCTTCGTCCAATTCCGTCAACATATCCATGGCCTCG
>JBDTMC010000639.1:0-3279 GCA_039934475.1 Bryobacteraceae bacterium
GCCGGGATGATGTATGACCAGTACGGCGACCTCCGCGTGATCAAGCGCAATTACTCCGCCATGAAGAAGTGGATGGATTATATGCGCACCAAGTACGGCAAGGAAGGGCTGATTACTAAAGACACGTACGGTGACTGGTGCGTTCCGCCGGAAAGTCCCGAACTGATTCACTCCCAGGATCCGGCGCGCCAAACAGACGGCACGCTGCTCAGCACCGCTTATTACATCCAATTGCTGAAGCGGATGTCGCAGTACGCCACGCTCACGGGCCACAAACAGGACGTGGCTGGGTACGACGCATTGATTACCTCAATGAGTGCGGCGTTTGAGAAGAAGTTCTTCGATAGCGGCAAGAAGATTTACGGCAATGGGACGCAGACCTCAAGTGTGATCCCGCTCGCTTTTGACCTCGTACCCCCCGGCGATCGCGAGGCCTTGGTGGCTAATCTCACGCGCAAGATTGAGAGCGAGAGCAACAATCATGTCGGCGTTGGTTTGGTAGGAGCCCAATGGCTGATGCGTACGCTCTCCGATAACGGCCATGCGGACCTGGCCTTTACCATCGCTACGCAACCCACGTACCCCGGATGGGGATACATGGTGGAAAAGGGTGCAACCACGGTTTGGGAACTGTGGAACGGCGACACGGCCGACCCAGCCATGAACTCCGGCAACCACGTGATGCAAATCGGCGACCTCAACGTGTGGCTCTACGAATACCTCGCCGGCATTCGCTCCGATCCAGCCAATCCCGGTTTCCGCCACACCATCATCAAGCCCTACGCGGTGAAGGGCCTCAACTTCGTCAAAGCATCGCATAAGTCGATGTACGGGACGATTGTTTCGGCCTGGAAGCGGGAGGGCTCGTCGTTGACCCTGGCAGTCACCATCCCGCCGAATACGACGGCCACCGTCCTGCTGCCATCGGCGTCCCAGCCTGACACGCCCGACGGCGCGAAGTTCCTGCGGATGGACGCCGGACGCGCGGTCTTTGAAGTACCGTCTGGCAGTTACTCGTTCACGGCGGGCCAGTAGAAGCGAGATTTTTCCACAAACGGTGGCCGGACAGCGCTAACGTTTTCGCACCCCGCGCGTCCATGACGGGCAGCAGGGAGATCTCATGCTAAATAAGGAACGTGTTCGCGAAGAGTTGCGCGGCCCGCTGATGCCGGAGCATCTCACAGAAAAGACCCGTGAGGGCTGGAAGCTAACCGCGTTGGAATGGGAGCGCGACACCCCTGCCGACGTCCGCGGCCCACGGCAGGAGGTTCCCTACGGGCTCAAAATCACCGAGGACTGCCGCTACCTGGAAGAGGATCAGGACGAACGAGCCGTCATCATCGCCGCCCTTGACCTCATCGTCCAGGACTGCGGGCTCAGCCGCGTCGCACAGGAACTGAATCGCACCGGCTACCGCACCCGCACCGGGTCTCCGTGGACCGCCGCCGCCCTGTTCGACTTGCTCCCGAGGATGATCGAAGCCGGTCCCCGGATCTTCACCAGCCCGGAATGGACGGCCCGCATCAGGCGTCTGGTTCAAGTCCTATAACTCTGTAACTAGAGATACGAGAGCCACAGCGATTTGCGCCGCGATTTGAGCCCGGCGAACCAGCGGCAGGCGAAGTACAGGATGGCGACGACGGCCGCCGTGACCAGATAGAGCAGCCACAGGCTCCACCTGTATCCGGCGGGCGCGGGGGAAGGCCGCAGCGGGAAATTGCCAAACAGCCATCCCGTAGCGGAGGGTGTCCGTAGCAGCGAAATCCCGAGCGCCATGATGTGGATCAGCGGAATGTGCAGCAGGTAGTAGAACATTGGCACGTGGCCGAACGTCTCCATCCACTTGGCGAGCAGCCCTCTCGATCGCTCGAGCAACGGCAATGCGGCAATAGTCGGGCCCAGCGTCATCAACAGGAATAGCAGGGATGCCGGGTATTTCGAGGTATTGAGAAACGCCATCCACGCCGGCCCGTCTTCGCCGCCCGCCCACGGCCAGTCTCCATAGATAGTGAAGTAACGTAGAACGGCAAAGACGGCGATCGCCCCGGCGCCGATGGCGTAGCAGAGGTGGTCCCGCCGCTGGGGGTCCATCCGCAAAACGAGGCCAAACGAATAGCCCACGGCCATCACGCCGATCCACGGAACGATCGAATAGAGGACAAAGAAGTTCGGCCCCGCTGCACCGCCAAAGTACAGGATTCGCCATAGCCAGCCGAGATCGGACTGCAAGAGCGCCTGCCGGGATCCGGCGAACGCGTTGGCGAGACCATTGTGGCAGACGATGATGAGCAACCCCAGCGCGGCGTTGGCGGCCAACGGAAGCCGCACCAGCAACGCCATCAAAATCATGCACCAGCCGAGCATCCAGATGACGCCCGCCAGCATGTAATGCGTGTAGTCGAAGTTGAACGTCCAGGCCAGGCGTAGCCATGTCAGCTCCAGCAGCACCAGCCACGCGCCGCGCATCAGCAGCCAGCGCGAGAGAGCACCGGGATCGTTTCGCTTTTGACCGTAGAGGTAGATCGAGGCGCCGGCGAGAAACGCAAACGCCGGAGCGCAAAAGTTGGTCACCCAGCGCGTCAGAAAAAGGTCGGTTGTGGCGCCCCCAGCCGGTACGGCTGCAAAGACCCGCACATGGTCGATCGCCATCAGGACCATCACCACGCCTCTGGCGATATCTATGGAACGGATGCGTGAAGGCGCGGGCATTCCAGCATAGACGGCAACAGGAAATAAATGTTACGGAATCGGCGGGGCGGGTCGACAAGAAATATATAATGGGACAAGTGAGTCTGATTCTCCGCTTCCTGCCGTTGGGCCTACTGGTTTTGCCGTTACAGGCGCAATGGTGGGACTTACCCTCGCGCGCGGCAGAGGAAGTTACCCGAGAGAGTGGCAATCGTTTCGCCATCACCTTTGAACAGCGGATCCGTCTGGAAGATCGCACGGACGGCAACTTTGGCGCCGACCCTGACCGCGCCGCGGTTCTGCTGCGCACGCGCATCGGCCTCACGGTGAGGCCGGTGAAATGGGTAAAGCTTTCGGGGATGATGCAGGACTCGCGCGCCCCCGGTTACGGGCTGAATGCACCAACCAATTACCGGGCGCCGCTTGGTCTCCACGAGGCGTACGTCGAACTGACGCCGGGCAAATGGGAGGTGGAGGCGGGCCGTTCGATGATGCACTACGGCGAGGGTCTCATGATTGGGACACCGCAGTGGGGCAATTGCAGCCGTTCCTACGACCACGCGCGCGTCGCCTATGTGTGGCGCGGTCTGA
>JBDTMC010000640.1:0-3278 GCA_039934475.1 Bryobacteraceae bacterium
GGCGGCGGCGATGGAATGGGTCTCGCGTATTTTCGCGGTGGCCTTGGAGATGGTGTCTCCCATTTTGGAGAGCTCGCGCATGGGCTTGTACATCTTGCTGAGGTAGGCGAGGAAGATGATGAGGTCGCCGGCGCTCAACTGGCCGGCGAGAGCGAGGCGGGCTCCGTAGGCGAGGACGAGACAGGTGCCGACGGCGGCGAGGACCTCGACGAGAGGGGAGAGCTTCGCCTTCAAGGTGCGGGCGAGGAGGGTGGTCTCGACGTTCTCCAAGCTCTGGGCTTCGAAACGGCTCTGCTCGTAGTCCTCGCGGGAGAACGCCTTGACTACGCGGATGGAAGAAAACACTTCCTGAACGATGTTGACGAGTTCACCTTCCTTCTGCCTGACGGCGCGCGAGGCCTTCTTTATTCGCTTAGTGAAAAAGAATACGACGAGGAAGAGCGCCGGGACGATGGATAGGGCGATCAAGGCGAAGCGCCAGTTGTAATAGAACATCACGGCCATCATGCCGGTGATCGTGAGGGTGTTAACCAACATGCCGAGCAGAGCGTTGGTGATGAACTCTTGGACGGCTTCGATATCGCTGGTGACGCGGCTGATGAGATCGCCGGTGCGTGTCTCGTCATGCTCCGCCAGCGACAGGTGGTGGATGTGTTGGTAGAGGGTGCGGCGAAGGTCGTGCATCACCCACTGGCCGACGGTCGTAGTGAGGTATTTTTCGGCGTAGGAACTGATGGCTCCGACGACAGCGATGACCGCCACTGCCGCCACCGCGAAGTTGAGCACTGCGTATTGGTCGTGGCCGGCGACACTGGTGACGATGGCATCCAGCCACGCCGGGAGCGGTTTCGACCGCAGCAGGTTGTCGATGATGATTTTGAGAGGCCAGGGCTCAAGAAGGTCGGTAATTGTCTCGCCGAGGACGGCAAGCAGGGCAAGTGAGAGGGCCTTCCAGTGGGGCAGCAACAGTTCAGCAATATGCCTGGGCGAGACGGAGGTGGCAGCAGCCATTGGCTCTATCATGACGGACTTGGCGCGCTCGGGGATTGACATTGACATTTTCGTATGACAAGATCTTTTTACCTGCTAAACCGTTATGACTTCTAAAGAACGGGCTCTTCGAAACTACACATTCCAGCCGGTGGACCGCTTCACGATTGATTTCTGCGCCTCCTCCGATGTCTATGCGAGGCTGCGTGACCACTACGGCGTGGCGAATGACTTGGCGTTGATGGAGATGCTGCATGTCGATTTCCGGTATCCGAAACCGAACTGGATCGGGTTCCCCTTGGTCGATTCGGACGGAAACGCGACGGACTATTTCGGCATTCCGCGGCGCGGGGTGGGCGATTTCGGATATCCGATCCGGCATCCGTTAGCCGATGTGGCGACGGTCGCGGACGTGGAAGCGTATCCCTATTGGCCGACGGCTGAGATGTGGGACTACGACCGATATGCCGAGGACTGCAAGAGCTTCGAGCAGTATGCGGTGTTGGGCGGAGCGTGGTCGTGGTTCTTTGAAGCGGGCTGCGAGTTGGTGGGGATGGACCGGTTCTTCTATCTAATGGCCGATGCTCCAGAAGTGGCGCACGCGATTCTGGAGAAGACGACGTCGTTCATGGAGCAGACCTCGGAGATCATGTTCGAGAAGGCCGGGCCATATATCGATATCTGCTTCACCGGCGACGACTACGGGTTTCAGGCGGGACCGATGCTGGGACGACGTATGTTCGCAGAGTTTGTACGGCCGTACCTGCAGCGGATCTATAACGTGGGCAAGCGGAACGGGAAGCTGATGATGCACCATTCATGCGGCAGCGTGGCTTCACTGATCCCGACATTCATGGAGATGGGGCTGAATATTCTGGAGCCGATTCAAGTGAAGGCGGCAGGCATGGATCCGGCGGAACTCGCGGCCAAATATGGCGGCAAGCTTTGCTTCCATGGGTCCATCGATACACAGGGCACATTGCCGTTTGGAACCACCGAGGACGTAAGGCGGGAAGTGCGGCTGCGCGTGGAGACGTTCAAGCCGTATGGCGGTTTTACGATTGCGCCCTCGCAGCATTTGCTCGAGGACATACCCACGGAAAATATCGTCGCGATGTACGACGAAGCATGGAAGGCGGCCTGGTTATGAAGATCACACGACGTAAGTTTTTGGCTGCTACGGCGGCTGCACCTTTGCTCGGCGGAGTGGGGCGATTGAAGGGGCGGCGGGCGTACTTTGTGCCGAACTTCCATCCGGCAAGCTGCGGCTGGCTGACGAACTTCTCGAAAGAGCGCGTGTATTGCGCCAACAGCTACTTCGATCATCTGGACCGGGTGTCGGCGGATCCGCAGTATGGGTTCGTTCTCTCCGAAGTGAATAACCTGATCGCGATGATGAACTTCAGGCCGGAGCGGCGGGATGAACTCAAGCGTGGCATCAAGTCGGGGCAGGTGGAACTAGTGAACGGGTTCTTCCTGGAATCGACGATTAATCTTTCAGGCGGTGAGGCGCTGGTGCGCCTGGGTGTGGAGGGGCTGCGGTGGCAGAAGGCGATGTTCGGGGTAAGACCGCGGTTTGCGTGGACGATTGACGTCTGCGGCACGCATGACCAGATGGCGCAGATTTCGGCCGGCCTTGGTTTGGAAGCGATGGTATACACGCGGAAGAATCCGACGGGCAGCGCGGTGCATTGGACCGTCTCGCCGGATGGCAGCCGGATATTGACCATTTCGCCGGGACACTATAGCGAGCTTGGTTCACTGATGACGGCGACGGAACCGTTGAATGCCACGTTGACGGCGGAAGTGGAGAAGCATCTGGAGAGCAAGGTGGCGGTGACTCCCGAGGGTGCTCCGATGCTGGTTTTATTGGGGAGCGGGGATTACGCACTGGCTCCGGCGCGGAAGGAGTTCCCGCGAGAGTTTCTGGAAGATTGGAAGAAAGACCCCGATCATGCGCACATCCGATTTTCCGTGATGGGCAAATACCTGGACGAACAGGGGTCCTTGACGGAAGCCGAAGCACTGGACCTGCTCACCCAGTCTGCACGAGGCCTCGCTGCTGCTCACGCCGCCGGTCTGGTTCACCGCGACATCAAGCCGGAGAACATGCTGCTGGACAAGAAGAAAACCCTGCGCATCGTGGACTTCGGTTTGGTCATGGAATCGTCGAGTACGACTCAGCTTACCGCGTCCGGTGCCTGTCTGGGTACGCCCATGTACATGAGCCCCGAACAGGCCGACGGCGACAAGGCGGATGCCTGCACAGACATCTATTCACTGGGCAT
>JBDTMC010000641.1:0-3269 GCA_039934475.1 Bryobacteraceae bacterium
CGGTATGCCTTGCGAGTAGTCCAGCGCGTTCGCGTTCTGAAAAACAATTCCATCGGCCGCAAACTGGTTCTTCACGGCCAGTGCGCCCGTTCCGTTCCCCGGCGCGCTCAGTGACTCGAAGTCGATGACTTTTGCCTGCATCGAAATCGACGCCAGCACAACCAGCAAGAGAAAACGTTTGTCACTTTTCATTAGAAACTCATCTCGCGATCGGGACACGTGATCGCTCAGCATAGTGAACCGATTCCCTTCTTTCGTTACAGGCGATAAGCTGGTAACCATCCCCACACGCATGCCCGAAACGAAACGGCTGGCCATACCCTTGATCGCAGGGTTCCTTATCGCCCCTTCTCTGTGGGCCCAACCCTACTTGCACCCGCCGTCGGTAGAGACTTATGCGACGCACAATCCGGCGGGCATCACCATACTTCCCAATGGCCGCCACTTGCAGCCGGCAGGCAAGCAGTTTCCCCTCGTACGCTTCCCCCACGGCCTCGCCATCAGTCGGGACGGCAACCAGCTCTTTGTGCCCAGTGACGGTGTCGGGCAGATTCTCACCGGGTGGCAGTCCGGCGCGCCGAAGATCGATGCATTGAACCTCTCGAAGCCGGGCGCGAAAAAGAAGGGTCACTTAAACGCCGGAGGGGCCGACTTCTCCCCGGACGGCACGCTGTTGTATTGGAGCAGCGGTGACAGCGGTACGCTCTTCGTCTTCAACACAGCATCCACTGAGTTACTCGCGGAGATTCCACTCAACGGGGAAGTGGGGGGCAGGAAGTTCGAGGATAGCTATGCCGCCGACCTCAAGGTCTCAGAGGACGGCCGCTTCGTCTACTGTGCCGACGTCACCAACTTTCGCCTCATCGTCGTCGATACTGCCCAGCGCCGCGTAGTGGGTACCACGCCCGTCGGGCGGTATCCCTATTCGCTCGCCGTCACTGGCAACCGCGTCTTCGTGGCTAACATCGGCCTCTTCGAATACAGCGCCGTGCCGCCCCCGCCGCATGGAAAATCCGATCCGCGCGGGCTCACCCGGCCCGCCTTCGGCTACCCAAGCAAGGCGGCGCGCGAGGGCGTCACGTTTGAGGGCCGCAAGATCCCCGGCCTGGGCGACGACAACGGGCCGCAGTCCTTCTCCGTGACGGGCGTGGACGTCTCCAATCCGCAAGCGCCGAAAGTGCTCAGCCAGTGGAAGACCGGTTTGCTCATCCATGCTCCCTCCGATAACGGCGCCACTGTTGGCGGCAGCGCTCCCAACTATCTGGCGGTCAGCGGCGCCAGCCTGTTCGTCTCCAACGGGAACAACGACCTCATCGAACGTCTCGATCTATCTACCGGCAAGGTGCTGGCCAGCCGCAGGATTGTTCCCTCACCCCTCGTCGAGCGGCTGCGCGGCGTCGGACCCTCGGGCATGGTGGTGTCCCCGGACGGAGCCAGGCTCTACGTCGCGGAAAGTGGAATCAACGCCATTGGCGTTCTCGACGCCCGCACGCTTCAAGTGATCGGACACATTCCCACCGCCTGGTATCCCTACCGCGTGGCCATCTCGCCCGACGGCCGTCATCTGGCCTGCATCTCCTTCAAAGGTTTCGGCAATGGTCCCAACGCGGGCAGCGGAATTCCGCAGAGCGATTTTCTGGACATGCGTGGAGTGATCGGCATCCTCCCTCTTCCTTCCGACGTCGAACTACAGAAGATGACCACACGCGTTCTTGAAAATAACGGAATGGTGGATCGCGAGGCCGATCGGGCGGCCATGTCTACCCCGGTCATCCCCGGCCTTCCCGGCCGCACGTCCGCGGAGATCAAGTACGTCGTCTTCATCACCAAAGAGAATCACACCTACGACGCCGTCTTCGATCGCGTCCCCGGCGCGCGGCACGATCCGTCACTTCTCCGCTGGGGTCTCCATCAAACCATCAAAGAAGAGGGCCAGCCCACGCTAGAAGATGCCGGTGTGATGGTGAACCACAACGCCCTAGCACGGGCGTTCACAGTGAGTGACAACTTCTACATGGAGCCGGAGGCTTCCGGTGTGGGGCATCGCTGGCTGGTGGGCGTGCAGCCCAATAACCTCATGCAGATGACTTATTCGCTCGGCTGGGGATTCAAGAAGGACAGTACAGCCCCAGGCCGCCGCTACTCCATGGGCTCGGCCGGTTCGCTGATTCCGGAGGACTACCCCGAAGCCGGATCGATGTGGGAGCATCTCGGCCGCAATGGAATTCGTTTCCGCAACTACGGCGAAGGCTTCGAGTTCCCCGGAGTCATGGAGGACGAAAACGAACATCCCACCGGCGCCCGAGAAACGGTAAACATCCCCATGCCGAAGGTTCTGTTCGACAACACCGACTTCGGCTATCCCATCTTCAACATGAATATCCCGGACCAGTATCGCGCGCACTGGTTCATGCGCGATGTCGAAAAACGCTTTCTTCGCCGTGGAAAAAATCTGCCTTCGTTTCTCAACATCGCCATCTGCAACGATCACGGAGCCGACCCCAAGCCCGACAAAGGCTACCCTTACCTGGCCTCCTGGATGGCGGACAACGATCTCGCGCTGGGACGCATCGTCGAGTTCCTCTCGCACACTCCCTATTGGAAGAACATGGCGATCTTCGTCACCGAGGACGACGCGGGCGGCGAACCCGATCACATCGACGCCCAACGAAGTGTGCTCCTACTCATCAGTCCCTGGGCCAAACGAGGTTACGTCTCGCACCGCCACACCACCATCCTCAGCATGCATCGCACTCTCTATGAGATCTTCGGCCTGCCGTCGCTAAACATGTTCGACGCCCTCGCTAATGATTTCTCAGACAGCTTCACCACCGAACCCGACTTCCGCCCCTACAACGTCGTGTCCGTAGACCGCCGCATCTTCGATCCCGAAAAAGCCAAGGACCCCAAGGATCCGAACTACGGCAAGGCTCGCAAACTACCGTCCATCGCCATGGACGATGACGAAGAGATGGAGAAAATTCTAAAACGAGGCGCAAAAGAAGGCTCGCCTCACCGCTGACAAGCGCTGCGGCACGGACATGCCCCGGCCGGCCGGACTTGGCGGCTTCCAGGAAGCAGCAACCTCAAAGCGGTGCGTCCCGCAGCAACTGAGGGTTAACAGTCATCACGTAATACATGCCGTTAAGATTCGCTATCGTGTCGCGGAAGAACTCGCGCATCAGCAAGCCGACAGCACTCTTCTTGTCGCCACCCTTGATAGCGCAACATGTTCCGCTACGTCGCCAACCAAAATCCAGCTTGGGACT
>JBDTMC010000642.1:0-3266 GCA_039934475.1 Bryobacteraceae bacterium
GGGCGAATTATTTTGCCTTGGCGAACGCCGGCCAATAAATCGCGCAAATTCGTCGGACAGACATAGGCGCGCTTGGGCCGAACCGCGCTTGCTGTTCGGAATCAGGGTCGCATTGCAACAATCATCGAACTGATCTCTCACCTCTTTGCGAAGCAGGTGCTTGATACCGGGTAGTGCGCTTTCCTCTACAATAAAATCAACGTACGCCTATGACAAGGACCTTTCACGTATATCCTTCGGATGGAGGTTGGGTGGTTCAGAAGGAAGGCAAGAGTGCTGAGACTTATCCAACCCAACGCGAAGCGGTCGCTGCTGCCAGGAAGATCGTCAAACACAAAGCTGCGGGCCAACTCGTGATTCATGGAAGAGACGGTCAGATTCTTGAGCATGAAACGTACGGTATGACCCAGATCCAAGACCCCCCCAAGAGAAGCCGACTAGCGAAGCGCATAGGCCAAGCTGTCGGCACGGTGTCGCTCAATCGTGTGAAGTCCCGACCCTCACCCTCCCCGTGACTACTCGTCTAAGAAGTAGCGACGTCTTCATCAACTGCCCGTTCGATATCGCCTACCGGCCTATATTCAACGCTATTGTCTTCAGTGTCTACCACCTGGGCTTCGTGGCTCGCTGTGCCCTGGAAGAGGACGATTCTGGCGAGTTTCGCCTGTCCAAAATCGAACGAATCATCGAGGAGTGCCGATTCGGGATAAACGACCTCTCTGCGGTTGCACACGATGCGGCTACTGGCCTTCCCCGGTTCAATATGCCGCTCGAACTTGGACTGTTTTTCGGCTGCAAGCGATTCGGCCCCGCGAATCAGAGCAAGAAGCGCACTCTGGTTCTCGACAGCGATCCGTATCGCTATCGACAATTCATATCGGACATTTCCGGTCAGGACATCCGCGCTCACAATGCCGAACCGGAGCGCGCGATCCGCGAAGTGCGGGACTGACTACAAGCGACCTCAAAACGTGCTGGTCTGCCTGGCGGCGGGGAGATCGTTGAGCACTATCGCCGGTTCCAGACCGACCTTCCGACCATATGCATCGAACTGGGTCTAGAAGCTGACAGGCTCACCTATCTCGACCTCTCGGCCGCAATCACGGACTGGTTGCGAACGAACCGATAAGTCAATAGCATTTCAGTTAAGCCGATCCGAAGGGACCCTCCGTGACATCGGCGACCGTAAAGCTCGTGCACAACCCCGTCCTCTGGTCCGCCGGCAAGTCAATGACGCCGGTCGCAGCACTATTTCTCCCACGCCATCAAGCAGTTACGCAAATTCCCCAACCGCTTTCACCCCCCCGTCATGCTCTAATACCCACGCGAGTACATCTTCGTCCTCACCTAAGTGTCGGCGGGAGTCATCCACGTTCTTTGACAATTTAACCGCAACCGGTGGATTCAACACTTTCAACACCCGCCCATTTCTCGAAAATCCAGGCAACCGATTGAACTGAATCGGCTTAGCCCATCTTGACGATTTCGTACTTTCAACACTTCAACACGGTTTTTTGATGAAAGAATCGCCTCAAGCGTACCGCTTCCACATCAAATAGCCCACCAGCGTCTTACCATCGATAATCTTCCCGTCGCGGATCAGGTGGTCCAACTCTTTCGCCTTGAACCATTGTTTCTCGATCCGTTCGTCGTCCATCGGTTCAGCATCGCCCTCAGTCAAGTCCGTCGCCAAATACAAAGACATCTTCTCGGCCAGAAACCCGGGGCTCGGATAGTACTCCGCCAGCTTCTTCCACTTCTTCGCAGACAACCCCGTCTCCTCCTTCAGCTCTCGCTTCGCCGCCTTCAGAGGCGTTTCCCCGGCATCCACCTTGCCCGCCGGAAGCTCCCACATCTCCTTCTGCGCCGGCAGTCGGAACTGGCGCACCAGCAGGATGCGCTTCTTCTCATCGACGGCCATCATCACCGCCGAACCGGGATGATGGACAATGGAGCGCTTGATCTCGAAGCCGTCCGGATCGATCGCACGATCCTCAGTTACCGTGAAGATCTTCGACTTGTAGCGCTCTTCGGAGGAGACGATTTTCATGGGCATGTCTAACTATTGTGCCTTCTCTACCTTCACTGGGCCAAACTTCTCCAGCGACTTTTGAATCTTAGCCGCGTCCCCCACCACGACAATGGAAGTCTTCGATGGCGCCAAAAAGCGGGCCGCGGCCTTTTGCACCTGGTCGGGCTCCACGTTCCGGACGCGGCTCACATACCGCTCCAGGTAATCGTCAGACAGCCCCAGCAGGCGAATCGTGCTCAGCTGCGCGGCGATGCCGGCCGGCGTGGCCATACGCATCACAAATCCCCCATTCAAGTAGTTCTTCGTGGCCGATAGTTCCTCCGCGCTGGTACGCGCTTTGCCCATGTCGTCCATCTCTTTCAGCAGCTCAGTCATCGCCGGTTCCACCACTTCATTCCGCACCTGCGTCACCGCGGCGACATATCCGGCCGACTTCATCGGTACCAGCTCACTGTGAGCATCGTAGGCAAACCCGAGCCGTTCGCGAATGTTCATAAACATGCGGCTGCTGGGACCGCCGCCGAAAATTGAGCTACCAACCACCATCGGGAAATAATCCGGATTATCGCGGCTGATTCCCACCTGTCCTACCCGTACGTCGGCCTGAACGGAACCAGGCCGGTCCACAAGGATGATCGCGCGCGCAGGCTCCGGAATCGCAGTCGTCGGTTCCGCCGGCTTGTCCTTCTTCGGCCACGAACCGAACTGCGCCTCCAGCAGCTTGGCCAGTTGCTCCTTCGGCGGCAGCGCCCCCACTACGGTGAGGATGGCGTTATTGGGCGAGAGAAAACGGTCGCGGAACGAACTGATCGCGGCACGGTCAATGCGGTCGATCGACTCCGCCGTCGGCAGCACCTTCGCATAAGGATTCGCCCCAAACAGCGTCTGCATGAACTTCTCTTCTACCAGAGTCTCGGAGCGCGAGCGCGCGTCCATCAGCTCCTGCTTCTCGTTCTCCTTGCGCAAGGCCACTTCCTCGTCGGGGAAGCTGGCATTACGAACGACATCGGCCAGGATCTCAACCTGCTTATCGAGGTTCTCCGAAAGGACACTCCCTGACACAACAAGGAAGTCGGGTGACGAGTCGATGGCCAGGTTCCCACCGATGCCGGCAAGCTCATCGGCGATCTGGCGGGCGGCGCGTGTCTTAGTGCCTTCCTTGAGTAAATCGGCGGTCAGCGACGAAAGACCGGTCTGGTTCGCGGGATCGAACTTACCGCCTGCATTGAATCCA
>JBDTMC010000643.1:0-3261 GCA_039934475.1 Bryobacteraceae bacterium
AGAGCCAGCACGACATCCAGCGGCGTGCCCGTCTTCCGGCCGTCAACACTCAGGAACCCGGCGCGCCGCAACAGCGTGTCATACTCGCTCAGCGTCCGCTCCCGTCCCTCGGTCACCACCAGCATGTTCAAGGACTGCATCAGCGTCGGCACCGGCCCGGACTTGTCCTCGTCCAACAGCTTCTCCGCGATCAATAAGCCCCCTCCATCCGGCAGCGCCGCGTACACCTTGTCCAACAGCCGCTCGATCTTCTCCTCGCTCCAATCGTGCAGAATCCGACCGACGCCGTAAAGATCTGCATCGGGCAGGGGGTCGGCAAAGAAGTCCCCCGCCACCAGATCAACACCGTCCACGAATTCCTGAGCAAACCCAATTACGCGCGGCAAATCGAACACCGCCGCCGACATCTCCGGATAGCGCTGCTTGGCCGCCATAGCCAGGTGCCCCGTTGCGCCGCCCAGATCCACAAACCGCCGGAAACGTGACAAATCGAACCCATTCACCACCGCGGGCGAGGTCAACAGCCCAAATCCATGCATCCCCAGAATGAACTCCCGCAGCGCCTCATCGGTTCGAAAGAACGCTGAAAATAAAGGGCCATCGAGTCCGAACGTTTGCCCCCAGCGGTTGGTGCCTTCCCGCATGGCGCTCTCCAGGTTCCCCCAAATGGGATACAGCACCCGGTCGGAATACAGGATGTAACCCGCCATCGTCTGGGGGCTATTCCGGCAGAGGTAGGCATCCGCCGGGCCCGTGTTCCGGTATAGGCCGTCCGCCTTCAGTAACAAACCCAATCCGACGCAGCCATCCAACAAACGCTCCAGGGCACTCAAATCCATCCCCAGCCGTGCAGCCAGTGTGGCCGCAGTCGCCGGCGCCTCCGCGAGGGCGTCAAAGACCCCCATGGAAACCGCCGTGAACATCGTCTTCGAGTGCCGGAAGGCCTCAATCAGGTCTAAAACTACAGTTGGATCAGTTGTCATTTTCGAAAGTGATCGTACCCTAAAGCCGCTAGCGGCTGCCCGCCGCGTGAAACCGCGCCCGGCGCGCCAGCCATGACGCGGCCGATACGGTTCAAAGCCAATCCGCGAAATTCCGCCGGCACCACGGTCCCCGGACTCACGGTAAACAGCAGTTCGTAGTCCTCACCGCCGTGCAAGGCCTGCTCGACGGTCGCTCCGGGAAATAGCGGCAGGGGGCCGTCCAACTCCGCCGCCACGCCCGATTCCTCGCACAGCCGTCGCAAGTCGAGCGAAATCCCGTCGCTTAGATCCATTGCCGCCGTCGCCCGCAAAGTCTCCCGCAAAAATGAACCCACAGCCAGCCGCGGTTCCGGCCGCAGGTGCCGTCGCCAAGCCGCGCCTTTTCGACAGTTCAAACCCAATGCCGATCCGCCCAGCGTGCCCGAAACAAAGATCAGATCGCCCGCCCGCGCCCCGTCGCGCCGCAAGGCCTCACCACCAGGCACGGCCCCGCAAGCCACCACATCGCAGGTCACTTTGTCACTGTGCGAGAGGTCCCCACCGATGAGGGCCGTTCCCGTTGACCGGGCTAGCCCCATCAACCCGCGGTAAAACCCGTCCACCCACCGCTCCCCGCACGCCGGAGCCAGGGCCAGGGAAACCAGGCAGAACCGTGGCGCTGCCCCCATCGCTGCCACATCGCTCAATGCGCGCGCCAGCGCCTTATGTCCGACATCCGAAGGGCGATGCGTCTGCAGTTCGAAATGGACACCCTCCACCAGCATGTCCGTCGTGAAGACCAGGTCCTCGCCTGCAGTCGGACGGAACACCGCTGCGTCGTCCCCAATCCCCAAGACGACACCTGGAGCCTGCCCCTCGCTCAACCGCTTGATACGCCGCACCAGCGCGCGTTCGTCCATCGAGGCTTACTCCCGGCTCGCGAACACCAGCCCCGAAGGCAGTTCCTCACCAAACAGGCGTCCCATCTGGTCCAGATCCCGCCCGCCCTCACCCTCCAGCATGGCCAGCAGCCGCTCCGCGTCGGCGTGACTCTTCAAATTCCGCCGCACCAGATCGAGCGTGGCCGGCGGCACATCGCGCGTCGCATCGCCGGTGTGCCGCGCCATCTGTGCCACGGTCTCCGCGGCCTTCGAATGCTTGATCAACCCCTCGGCCCAGCGCGCCGCCGTGCTCGACGGCAACACTTGATTAATCGGCCCGTAGAGCAGTTCCCGCGCGCCAAGCCTCGCCAGGCACCACAAGTCGCTGTCCACCACCTCGCCGCCCTTGATCTTCTTCATCAGCGCTTCCCCCAACTCGGTGCGAGTGCCCACCGGCAGAAGCTCCAGGCTACAAGCCGCGCGCCACATCTCCCGCAGCAGGCTCGAATTCACCCGTGGCGGCTTCTTCTGGCCCTTCGGCAAGAGGTAGCTGGCAATGCGCTGGTAAATATCGGCTTGCTGATTCCGATTCAACCCGCCGGCGACGCGCCCCCAATAGATCCACCACTGAATCTCGCAATCCACCTGGTTCGGGAACGCCATCCCCGACGCATACACCCGCCGCGCCTGCTCGATGCGATAGTCGTCCCCGGGGAATCCAAACCCTGGCCGCAGACAGAACCCACCCAGGTTCAGCCATCGCGCCTCGTACGACGACCCTCGCCGCCGCCCCTCGCCCAATTCGATAAACACGTCCGCCAGCCGCCGGATCGTCGACAATGGCCACGCGTTCCGCCCTAACCCCAGCGTCTGCTCCAGCTTCGCCGGCAACTCCTCCGATGGAGCCCCGTCGTTCACCGCAAACACCGCCCGAATCGCTTCCTCCGCGGCCGTTACCGCCTCATCGCTCACCACCGCCGCCGGCCGCCCGGCGCTCTCCGCAGCTTTCTTGCGTAACTCGAACTGTAGCCGCCAGCGGTGCTCGCTGATCTTCGATTCGGCCCAGATTTCAAGCGTGCCAACTTCCGTCAGCCGGGCGCCCAGCTTCACCGGAATCAGCCGCTCTTCTACCTTCTTTCCAAAGCGGATGACGGCATTCAGCGGAGCATGCTTGTGCAACTCCCCCAACTCTTCCGGAGTAAACTCCACTACGGCGCCAAATGGATCTTCCGTCCGAGTCAACGAACTGTACAGCCGGAACGAAACCGGCTTATTCGCCAACAGTTGCAGATCCTCGCGGTCCAACTCCCAAACTGCGCCCTCTTCTGACCCGCGCGGTACCAGGCACACTCCGTGAGTGGCATCCACCCCCAGGTAATAGGCGCGTGGCAGCCCACCGCGCACCAGCACGCCCGTCC
>JBDTMC010000644.1:0-3257 GCA_039934475.1 Bryobacteraceae bacterium
CGAAACTGATGCGTAGACGGGTATGGGTGGCCTTGGCAAACCGCTCAAGCGTGCGCGTCGAGGGCAAAACCTTGCCGCTCTCCAACCGGGCGACCACAGCCTGCGTTGTTCTCATCGCCTTTGCCACCTGCTCTTGCGTCATATCGGCGTCCCCCCGCGCCTTTATCATGGCGGAAGCGAGCGCGAACTCTTCTTCCAGCGCAGCATAGGCAGCCCTGTATTTAGGGTTTTTCTCCCACTCCTTGAACGACTCCTCAGCAGGAATAAATTTCCGTGTCATTGAACCTCTTTGGCCCTGCGAAGGGCAATGGTTATCTCTCGTCGCGGCGTCTTCTGCGTCTTCTTGGCAAACACATGCACGACCGCAATGCGTCGGCCGACCGCCGTCACATAAGCGGCGCGGGCTATCCCGCTCCGGCCTTTCATCCGCTGCCGGACGGCTGACGGAGCAGCCTGCTGCCGCGGTACGCCCCGTATCCGAGTCTTCCTCAAATGTCAGGTCAAGGCCTCTAAATGGAGATTCCGCAAACAATCAGGGTAGGATAGTGAGTGGAGGAATGGGTGAGTGGTTGAAACCGGCGGTCTTGAAAACCGTTAACGGGGTGACTCGTTCGGGGGTTCGAATCCCTCTTCCTCCGCCATATAAGTTGTCTATTCTCGGCGAACTGCGTGCCTAACGGCCTACCGGAGCGGCTCCGTGCCCTCATTCAGGATCTTCAAGTAATCTTCGTAGACGAACAGTCGGCGTCGCTGCTTTCCAGTGATTTCGCGGAGTACCCCTAGTTTCTGCAGGTGATTCACCGATGCGGTCACGGTCGGGAAGGAAACGCCGACCTTCCGTGCAGTCGCCTGAATCGAGAGGATGGGGTTAGTCTGAGCGTGCAGGAACACGCGCAACCCAGAAGCAGCCGGCCGCCCGAGCGCTTCGATCTTCCGTCGGTCAGTGTCAAGCAGCGCGAGAATTCGCCGGGCTGCACTCACAGCCTGCTCGGAGGTCTCCTTCACGCCCGTGAGAAAAGAACTCCATCCAGACTTCCCAATCCCCCGTCTGGCCGCCTACTACCTGAGTGATGTAGCTGCCAAGTCTTTGATTGGACTGGCCTTTGCAAGTGAGTGCGAAATCCTTTAATTACGAGCGACGCAATTAAAGGATACGTCACTTTTCTTTAATTAGGCAGCGTGCCTTAGTCGGGATACGGACGCATGGCCTGCCGCAAATTGGCGCCCACCGTAATTCACCCGATAGAATTGAGGGGCGGGCTCCACGGCGGAAACATTCTCGAATATTGCTCTAGAGGTTGCTCATGCGGATCGCATGTCATACCCGCTCGCTGAACTCAACGATCTTCTGACAGCAGCGACCGGCGTCGAGGTGGAGAGCCTGCAGCGGCCGGAAATCGAAGATCCGTACCGCCTGAACTACGTTACAGCGATGGTTGAACTCGCGGCGCACCGCACCGGCGTCGCCCCGCCATTGTGGACGGCGAACGTATCGCCGTTGAGCCAACCCGTCTTCATCCACCGCTCGCCGAAATTACGAGCGCACCTGCTGACAGCATCTCCAGTTCCGTTCCGACGGCGCAACATCTTTATCGACACCAGCCTTGGCAGTCGAGTTTGAGGACGTCACCGCTCTGGTGCGAACATTGGGGCTGCACCACATGAAAGAGGCCGAGGATATCCTTGGTCGTTACTATTCGCTCGACCGATACCCGGTTAGGGCCCTGTATGTGCTGCAGGAATTGCTGACGAGCGATTAGGAAATCGCCCGCTCCCCCCAGTCCTCGAGAACGGAATCCTACTTAGCCACCCGCTCGATTTGGACCAGAGACGCCTCAGGGGCCATGCGGGGCGCTTGCAAAGTCTGCGGGTCGCGCCAGAAGTCGAGGGTTGAGATCATGTGCACGCACGAAATCGTGCAGTGCGGGGCACATTCCTTCGCAGTGTTATATTCGCGGCGGACGTCTTCGACGCTGTAGTCCCCAAGTGGTTTGGCAGGGTAGCCGCGCTGCTGCGAACAGTAATGCACCAGGCCGTCTTCGCAGATGTAGATATAACGCCCACCGGCGCGGCAACGCCAGTCATTGGGCTTGCCATCGGCGATGTTGTCTTGAAAGTAGTTGATCTGCGAGTAGCTCGCCTTTTCCAGACCCTTGATTTCAAGGAAGACCTGACGCTCGCGTCCTGTGAGCGGCTTCAATTGCCCTTCGTGGTCGTGAATGATACCTACAGTGGACGTGAACCCCAGTTCAAGGGCGCGCTTGCTGACGGTGAGGGCATCTTCCGGCGTTTGAATACCGCCGCCAACCACCGAATTGATGTTGACGTGAAAATCGGCGTGCATCGCCAATACTTGAAGTTTCTTGTCGAGGACTTTCAGGCTCTTGAACGAGACATCGTCGGGCTTCACGTTGTCGATGGAGATCTGCATGTGATCGAGACCGGCCTTATTCAGGCGCTGGATGCGGTCCGCGGTTAGCAGATAGCCATTCGTAATGAGGCCGGCGATGGCCCCAATTTTACGGATGCGGGCGATAATCTGGTCCAAGTCAGGGTGCAGAAGGGGCTCGCCCCCGCTGATGGTGACAATGGTCGTACCCAAGCGACCGAGTTCGTCGATGCGTGCCAACATCGTCTCCGTCGGGACAGGTTTGGAGAAATCGTCGTACTCGTTGCAATAGGCGCAAGAGAGATTGCAGCGGCGTATCGGGATGATGTGCGCCATTGCCGGGTGGTCCCGGGAAATTAAACCTTTGGCGATCATCCGTAGCTCACGGAGCCGGCGGCCCGCGGCCAGCAATCGCCTCTTTACTGTCATCTGACGTTTCACCATACGCTCGGCAAGCTTACATTACAACATGCACGGCGCGGCGGAACCTACTGATTCCAGTCGGGATGTTGCAATTTTACGGTGAACGGCAATATTACGGTTTCTTCGGCGCCTGCGCCGGTTTGGCCTCTTCCGCCTTCTTGTCGTCAAAGGTGATGCTGGAATCGGTGAACGTGATGGTAGAGTCAGCCTTGAACTGCTTGTAGTTCTCGTACTTTACCGTCATCTTTATGGGGATGGGACCGCTTTCGAAGTTCAGTGTGTCGTTCGATACGGTGTAGGTCGGAAACCAGTATTTGCCGTCGATCTGTTCGCGATAGGTTTCGAACTTCGGGTAGCGGCTGTTCTTGCTTCTCCGCTGGCCGACACCGCGGCCGTAGGACTTCACGATCTGCAGGTCGCGGTCGTCCACCCACACCTGGCCTTC
>JBDTMC010000645.1:0-3188 GCA_039934475.1 Bryobacteraceae bacterium
AATCATGCCAGCCCCATTTTTCGAGCCTGACCACTTGCGCCACGGACTGCTAGTCGATGCATGGTGGCTACCCTACTTACTCTTCACTGAATCGCACTATCTATACGGTTAGGTTAATATGTCTATGGGGCGGAATCGGCTCGCTACGATTCATCCACCTCTTTTTACCGGTGTTTGTAGATTTCCAGGAATCGGTTCAAATCCTATGCTTACGGTGCGCCCGCTCACACCAGATCTATGGCCCTCCATCCAGGATTTGTTCGGTGAGAAAGGTGCCTGCAACGGCTGCTGGTGCATGTACTGGCGCATTGGACCCGCCTATCGCCAGCGGCCGCGTGAGCAGAATAAGCAGGCGTTCCTTAAGATTGTGGAGCACGGTCCGCCACCGGGACTGATTGCGTTTGATGGCGAACTGGCCGTGGGCTGGTGCCAATTGACGCCGCGCGCTCTGCTGCCGTGGCTGGATCGTCCGTGGCGGCTGAGGCGTGTAGACACCGTGCCGGTCTGGTCTCTGTCCTGTTTCTACGTGAGGAAAGGACATCGCCGAAAGGGCGTCACGCGGGCGCTGATCGCGGCTGCGGTGGAAGCGGCCAAACGGGCGAAGGCGCCGGCGCTGGAAGCTTATCCGCTGGATGGCGGCAAGTCGCCCAGTTCGACGAGTACCGGGTATAAAACATCGTTCGCAAAGGCCGGATTCAAAGTCGTGGCGAGTCATTCGCCCGAGCGGCCGATCATGCGCCTTGATCTGGAGACAATGGACTCATGAAGACGCGAGACGCCAGCCTCTTCGCACCGAAGCCACGCAAGCCAATCCCTCACGAGTTCGTGCTGGAAGCCCTTACCTCGCTAGCGCCCGATACGCGACCCATGTTCGGGTGTCTGGCCGTCTACGTCGGAGAAAAGATTGTCCTCATCTTGCGTGATAAGGCCGATGCTACGTTGGACAACGGAGTCTGGCTAGCCACTACCGCAGAACACCACGACAGCTTGCGTCGTGAGTTCCCACGCATGCGATCCATTCAGGTATTCGGAAGCAAGGTAACAGGCTGGCAAGTGCTGCCCTCCGACGCGCCGGACTTCGAAGAGGCAGCTCTCCGCGCCTGCGAACTGATCGCTGCGCGCGACCCACGAATCGGAAAGGTGCCGGTGAAGCGCCGCCGCGCTATTTCGCCTTCACGGTAATCGCCGCCGTGAACCCGCACCAGGATTCCGAGCGGAAGACTCCAACCTGACCCGCGTCCGCGCGTTCCAGCCCCATGGCCAACTCAGCCAACGCCGTAGCAGCTCCCAGATACCCGGTAACGCACCGGTACGCCCCGCGGCCTACTTCGAAGTCCGCCGGTACACACCCAACCGCGCCAGCAGCCGCACGCACATCCACACCCACTACCTCACCCATCACCCGGGCCCCGCGCGCCCGAGCCTCCGCTGTCCTCTCTAAAACCAGAAAGGCAGCTCCCTCGCTCAACACCAGCTCACCTTTGGGACGCGCCAACCCCATCCCGTCGTAGGCAATCCACGTCGCAGCCGTCGCCAAGTTATCGTACGCCCCGCATAAAGCGAGGTCACAGCGGTCATCCAGGAGGTCGTAACAAGCGCCCTCCAGAGCCATCGCGCCGCACGTCTCTCCATGAACAAAGTGGCAACTCGGACCGTTCAATCCCAACTCCATCGCGATCAATCCCGATCCCGCATTGGTAAGCGTTCGCAGCGAAAAATACGGGTCGATCATCTTCACCGCCCGCGCGTTGAGGTATTTGAAATCGGTCTCGCGCCCCTGCCACGCCAGCGCGTAGGCTCCGAAGAACTCCTCGTTCTCCATCCCCGTCTCCCCGCACGCCGTATGCACGGCGATCCGTCCTGTGGGTGCGCCCATCACGCGCATTCCGCTCGCGTCGAGGGCGTCCAGTGCTGCCATCATGCCCAGTTGCACGGCCCGGCCCATAAACTTCACGTTCTTCGGATACCGCAGGCGCGGTTCCAGGGCGAACGGGGCCACGCGCGCGAAACGCTCCGCACTGCCCGAACTATCTGGCCCCGCAGCTAGCCGCGCTACGTTCTCTGCCAGCGTCAGCCCCGCGGGGGTGATAAGGCCGATTCCCGTAATCGCGATGCTCATTCCCACTTCCTCAGCGCCAGCGAAACATTCTGCCCACCAAAGGCAAATGCATTGCACAACGTTTTGCGAATTCGTGCCGCACGTCCGACGTTCGGGACGTAATCCAAATCGCATTCCGGATCCGGATTCCGCAAATTCAGCGTCGGTGGAGCAACCTCCTCCCCCATTCCCTTGACTGTGAAGACGACATTGCACACACCGGCTGCTGAGATCGTATGGCCGATATGGCCCTTATTCGACGACACCAGTAGCCGCTGCGCGTGCTGGCCGAACACCGTCTTGATCGATTGCGTTTCTGTCGCATCGTTTTTCTGGGTGGACGTCCCATGCGCTGCCACGTAGTCCACCTCGTCCGGCCGCCACCCGGCCTCAGCCAGTGCCATCTCCATCGCGCGCGCTTCCCAGCGGCCACCCGGGGAAGGATCCGTGAGGTTATAACCACTTGTGGTACACCCGAAGCCATGCACTTCGGCCAAAATCGGGACGCCTCGTTCCAGAGCACTCTCCAGCGTCTCAAGCACTACCGCGCCAGCGCCTTCCCCCATCACAAAGCCATCGCGCTTCTTGTCGAACGGCCGCGCCGCTTCCGCTGTCGTCCCTTTACTCAACGCGCCTAGCAAAGCAAAGGCAAGGATACTCAATGGTCGCGCCAGCGCTGTGGATCCGCCAGCGATCATCACCCTTGCCTGGCCTCGCCGCACGGCCTGATAGGCCAGTCCTATTGCATGTGCGCTGGCCGCGCATGCGGTGTCGGTGGACAGCATCAGCCCGCGTATTCCCAGCAGGCGGGCCGCAGCGGCGCCCATGAGATCGCCCTGTCGGCGGTAGAAATGCGCCGTATCGGCAATCCCAGACGCCGCCACCCGCTCCAAATCCACCTGCTTTTCGGCTTGGCGCATTTCCCACACCGGACCGACCAGCCGGACGTCGATGTAGTTGGTACTCGACCCCACTGAAAGCCCTACTTGCTCCGCCGGAACTGTCGCGTCGTCCAGCTTTGCCTGCCGCCACGCCTCTTCCACAACCGAGGAAAACATCCGCACTGCGCGACGCATCTGCGCCGGGGGCA
>JBDTMC010000646.1:0-3177 GCA_039934475.1 Bryobacteraceae bacterium
ATCGCGGCGGCCATACCAAGGACGCGAACCTTTGCTTCGGCGATCATCGGTGCATAGTCACCGCCGCTGGTGACACCCTGCACCTCTACCAGGTCGCCTCTATGGGGAGAAGAAGCGTTTGTGGCCGACAAGGCCGCAAAAATACATCCCGACGAATCACACACGAAAAGGGCCGCGTGACGTTGATCGATATAAGGATCGTAGTAGGTGGCGACGCCCCGAACGATCACCGGATGCGCGTGCGCCGCCTCTTCCACCGTCAGATTGTGGATCCTGCCGGCAGGCGTGATGCCGCTGAGATCAAGCCGTGCCGCGGTCCCCAGAGCCGGCTGCCTTACCAGCATCGCGCTGGCGAACACAACCGCCAACCATTTCAGGCGCAAAACTCTCCGCGATTGGAGCGTGCGAAACACCTCAGCCACTTATCGGCTATCACACGCAAGTCCTGTAGTCAATCCGTGCCGCGGTGCCCGGCACCGCAGAAAGTTACTTCCCGCCCACAATCTCCCCGTGCGGCTTGCCCTGCGCAATCTCCTCGAACTGATCCTGCACCTGCGTGGCAAAGGAATCACCCACCCAGTTCTTCACCGCCGCCGGCAGGTCCAACTTCGCCATGCGCTTCCCATCGGCGCCCTTCGGAGCCAGATCGTCCAGCTTCGCGCCGGCCTTCATCCGCGCCGCCACTGCCTTCTTCAGTTCCACAAAAAACGCCTTCTGCCCTTCCGGGATCTCGCGCCCGCCGGGGCCGCCGTGCCCAGGCAGCACATACTTGAAATCGAGCTTCTGGACTTTGTCCACAACGTTCGGCCAGTTCCCCATGTTGCCCTGAGCGGTGTAGTTGTACGGACCATTGACGATCGCATCTCCCGTACAGATCAGCTTCTCCTTCGGCAGATAAACGAAGCCGTCGCCCCGCGTGTGCGCCCAGCCAAAGAAATGAAACTCCACACGCCGGTTGCCGTCGGTCAGCACGAACGGCGTCTCCTTAAATGTCTGCTTCGGCGGCTCAGCCGTTGGCAGATGCAGGTCGGCGACGTCTTTGCGCTCCTTCGCCGCCGCCAGCCACGATTTCGGCTCGTACCGCTTCAGTTCCTCCGCCACGCCAACGTACGCAAGAGTGGTCGCCCCCGCCTGCGTCCACACCGGATTGCCATACAGATGGTCGCCATGATGGTGCGTGTCGAACACGTACTTCACCGGCTTCGGCGACACCTTCTTCGCATCCGCCAGCGCCAGTCGCGCCCCGCTCGGGAAGTTGGCGTCCACCACAATCAGGTAGTCCTTCATCTCAATGATGACGTTGTTGCAGTGGCCCAGTTCTTTCAGATCGCCTTCGCGGAACCACACGCCCGGCACTATCTGTTTCAAAGAACCTGGTTGAGCCTGGACAGTCGTGCGGTACAGGCCGGCGCCAAGAAGCGCTACGAACGCGGAAGCAGTGAGGATCCGGCGAAATCTCATCGCTGTGTTATATCACGTTTACCCTGCGATCAGGCAATATAGACAGATGGCAACCACGCCGGCATTGTCGATACGCGGTCTGCGTAAGACCTATAAGGATGTCGTCGCCGTCGCTGGCGTCGATTGGGAAGCGCATCCCGGCGAATGCTTCGGCCTGCTCGGTCCAAACGGCGCGGGCAAGACAACCACAATCGAAATCTGCGAAGGCCTCACCGAACCGGACTCGGGCGAAGTACTGATCTTCGGAAAATCCTGGAAGTCGGATGAAAGAGAACTCCGCCAGCGCATCGGAATCCAACTTCAGGAAACGCAACTCTCCGACAAGCTGACCGTGGCCGAAACGGTGGCACTGTTCCGTAGCTTCTACAAAAAAGGTCCAACCGTGGACGCGGTCATTGCCCACGTTCAGTTAGACGAGAAACGCCAGTCGCGCGTCGGCGGACTCTCCGGAGGCCAGAAGCAAAGGCTCGCCATGGCCTGCGCGCTGGTCGGCGAACCCGACCTCCTCTTTCTCGACGAGCCAACAACAGGCCTCGACCCGCAGGCGCGCCGCCAGCTATGGGAGTTGGTGGAGCGGCTCAAAAGCGAAGGCCGTACCGTGATTCTCACAACGCACTACATGGATGAGGCCGAACGCCTCTGCGACCGCGTCGGCATCATGGATCAGGGCCGCATCATCGCCATGGGAACCCCACGCGAGTTGATCGCCTCCATCGGCGTCGAACACGTCGTCGAATTCGTGATTGAGGAAAAGGGTCAGCGTATCGACCCGGAGATTCTAAAGGCACTGGCCGGAATCCGCGAGGTAGAGGCCAAGGATGGGCGCTATCAACTGGCCGTCACCGAATTACATAAGTCGGTGCCGCTGCTCTTCGATGCGCTGGCCCGCCACGGAGCGGTATTGGCGGAGTTGCGAACCCATTCCGCCACGCTCGAAGACGTGTTCGTTCATTTGACCGGGAGGCACCTGCGCGATGAGTAAAATCACAGAGAGTTCGCTCTTTCAACTGACCCTGGTGCGTTTCCGCGAGTTCTTGCGCGAACCGGAGGCGATCTTCTGGGTCTTCTTGTTCCCTATCTTGCTGGCGGGCGGCCTCGGGTTGGCGTTCAAGAACCGTCCACCGGAGGTGCTTAAGATCGGCGCGGCCACGGAGCAACTCATCGCCGCGCTCTCCGCGGATAAAGGCCTCAACGCGGCGCTCATGAATGAAGCGGCGGGAACACAGGCGCTCCGCAACGGCAGAATCGTTTTGTACGTGTCTGGCGCTGGCAGCGCCTCATCGATGAAATTCGACGACACCAACCCCGAGGCGCGGACAGCGCGTCTTCTGGCCGATCGGGCCTTGCAGCGCGCCGCCGGGGCGAAGGATGCAGTGCAGGTCAAAGACGAAATGGTGCGCGAGCCTGGTTCGCGCTACATCGACTTCGTAGTCCCCGGACTCCTCGGCATGAACCTCATGGGCAGCGGAATCTGGGGCCTCGGGTTCACCATCGTCGACGCCCGCCGCCGCAAGTTACTCAAGCGCCTCGTCGCTTCACCCATGCCGCGCTGGCAATACCTCATGTCTTTCCTCTTCTCTCGTCTGATCATGCTGGTATTCGAGGTAGCCGCCCTGGTCGGATCCGCAGCGCTGGTCTTCGGTGTACCTCTTCGTGGCGGAATCGGGCAATTGGCCATTCTTTGCCTGCTGTCGGCCTTATCATTCAGCTGCCTCG
>JBDTMC010000647.1:0-3171 GCA_039934475.1 Bryobacteraceae bacterium
AATTGATGGTACCGGGTGCCAGATCCGTGATTCCAGGTGCATGCGATACCTCAGAACGACCGTGCGGCTGAACGAAAGTCGCGGCTCGGAACAGTACCGGTCCACGAACTCGTCGATGGCATGCCTGTAGCCGCGTTGCGCGTCCTTTGAACTGAGGCTGTTCAGGACGGCGGATTTCGCTTGGTCGAGATCTGGCAACTTCAGAACAGTCTTTAGAGCGGCGTGCGTCCGGCGGTTCTCCGGGGCTTTGCTTTTCGTGGCCATTGGTGAAACTCCTTCACCGCCACGTTAATGAACCGCCGCCGCCAGCGTACGCGTAGCCCGTGATTCGTCCGGAACGCGATACCAGACTGCCAAGCGAAGGGAAGAGGCAAGCTCCCCAGCCACCATTGGCTATTGGCCAAGCCCTCAGTTCGTCAATAAGTTCTTCAATGTTGGCGCAATTGCCTCGCCCCAGCGTTCATACCCGGCTTCGGTCGGATGCAGGTAGTCATTCATAATCGCGGGGGCAATGCTCCCATCTGCCTCCAGGAACACCTTGCCGATATCCATGAAGGTGATGTTGCGCGTGCCATCCAGCTTCGCGAGTTCAAAGTTTACCCCCTCGATCTTGTCACGCCCCGCGTCCGCTTTGGCGCCGCGCGGAAAAATGCCGATCAGCAGTATCTTCGACTGCGGCAGCCGCACATGCAGTTCCTCGCAAATTGCCGTCACCCCCGCCGCTATCTCTTCCGTGGTGTTGATATTCATGTTGTTGGTTCCGATCATCACCATCACCACCCGCGGACGAATGCCGTCGACTTCGCCATGACGCAAACGCCACAAGACATTCTCGGTGCGATCCCAACCGTAACCGATATTAGTGACCTTAAATGCACCGAAGTACTTCTGGTAGCTCACCGGACCACGCGCCCTAGCGTCCGAAGGTTCGCCACCCCAGAAGTGCGTAATGGAGTCGCCCAACAGCAGAATGTCCGGCTTCACTTGCTCATTTCGCGCCACAATCGCACGGTGGCGGGTGGCCCAGTCGTAGCTCTTCCAATCGCGATTCTGCGTCACCTCCACCAGCGTCGAAGGCTGCGGACGCCCCGCGATCGTCAGCACCGCGCTTGTCTCCGCGTGAGAGGTGGAGAACACGCGCGCCCGCAGAACCCGGCCAACCGGAACGTCGACAGGGCCAAAGTAGACCCCAGCCGACTTGTCCGGGTCGCGATCCTCAAACGTGTACCGAATCACCGCGTCCGGCGTCGAGCTCTCTAACACCACCCGCGAGTCCGGCAGATAACGGAAGGTCGGCGGCGCGACTTCCGCTAAAAGAGCAACGCTACAGAACAGCCAGATCATGCGCATCCCGTTACGCTATCAAAGTGCGCAGAATACTGCGAAGCTTCGGCGCCTTCCCGCAGATGTTGATTTCCGACAGCGAACGCGCCTGGTGCCTGTTCTGTGCCGACCTTGCGTTCGCAGGCACCAGCTGCTCGCCTGCAGGGACAGCTATGCCGAGTTGCTGGATCGCCGGGGCGACGCCACTTGGTTCCTGACAGTGGGCCGACTGCCGGAGGCGGGGCCGTACAATTCAGCCCGGATCGTCGGCACTCTGGAAACTGAGTTGGCGCAGATAGGTCCCGATTGGTCGGCTTGTCACCGCTGCCCCCAGTTCTCGGCAACTTGACGGGAAACGCCCAAACCATCGAACTGAACCGGGGATGGCGAGAAGTGGATCGGTCTCGCTAAGCGCCGTGGTGTCCGCTATCTCCGGACAAGCTGGGGACTGAGCAGGGGCCCAAGCTGTCGGGACCACATTACTCGCTAACCGGCACGCCAGTTTTCCGATTCATCCTGAACCAGCACGGCCGGCAGAGACAGGGTCCTTGCCAGTGAAACGCTGCGCGTTGTCAAGCCACTAACATCCAGACTGGTGTAGAATCGCTCAACCAAGGAGACGTATTCGCATGGCCGCGCCACAGCCATCACTCGGCGACGCCGGACGGCGAGCACCGGCGCAGATCGCGCAACTCGACATCAGCGGCCCCGCCCGCGCGTTGTCCGTTCTGCGCTATACCGACTACACTCTCGTCGTCGCCTGCGGTCTGGGCGCGGTCGGGGTTCTGCCCGAAGCCTTCTCTTCTGCCGTGCACGGGAACTGGGCCGATCTCATCGCACAAATCCTCATCGTGGCCGTCTTCCTGTTCGCCGCTTACACCGGTTGGCGCCATGTCGGTGTGATCGATCCGCGTGTCTGGCGGACCTATCCCTGGGTCTTCGTTGCCCTCACCGCGGTCGGCGTCCTTATGTCGGGCAGTCTCCTCGTCATGTCGGTCTCGAAGGGAAAGAATCTGTTCGAGGACTTAGAATCGCTGATGACACTGATGACGGGACTGTGGTTCGCTGCGCTCGCCATTCCAGGCTTCGTCGCGGCCCAATTGCTTCGCCGCATGCGCATCGCGTTTGCCGGCGTCCCGCTCTCCGATCTCATCACCACTCTGCGCCATCGCGGCGGCGTGGATGCCCCGCATGCCACACACGTTGACCGCCCTCACTTCCGTCGCGGCCTGCTCTACGCCATCGTCGGGGGATGCATCCTGCTCGCCGGCACCTTTGCCCCGGCGCCTTCCGATACCCGTTATGCCTCGACGTTTTACCGTGTCTCGCAACAGCTTAACTTCCTCGCGTTCTTCCTCATTGTCCGCGCGCGCCGCTATTTCCAAATCAGCGCCGACTCTCTGCTGGCCGTTGACAAGCGCGCGCCCATCCTCTTCCTCCGCTCGTTCACCGACGACGAGCGTGTGAAATATGGGAATTCTCAAAACGCTCTACTCGACTTCTCTCTGGAAACCCGTCTCGCGAATCACTTTTCGCACTTCGGTCCCTTCATCGCAGTTGGCTCGCCCCAAGAGGCGATTCCCCAACCTGGCGCGGCCCGGGTCATACTCTCCGACGATGAGTGGCAATCCCGCGTCCTCGGTTGGATGGAAGGCGCGAACCTCATTGTGATGTATTGCGGCACTACTAAGTGGGTCAACTGGGAGTTACAAAAGATTGTCGAACGTGGCCGTTCCACCAGCCTCATCCTTATGATTCCTGAAATCAAAGGCTGGCGCGCTTCCAAACGCCGTGAAGACATCGTCAACCGAGTGCAACAACTTCGCGACGTCTTCCGCAATACGGACT
>JBDTMC010000648.1:0-3147 GCA_039934475.1 Bryobacteraceae bacterium
TCGTGCCTGTACCAATTTTTCCGGCACACGGCGTTGCACCACGGGCTGCTAGGCCCGCCGGTTACCTGTCCTCATCCTCAAGTTGTCGCAGTTCAGGCACCATGCGCTGATGCAGGATACGCGAGATCAGCACGCCTTCCGCTTGTGCCGGTAGAAGATCACGTGGCTGCCGTGTTCCAAGCTCTGCTCCTCGCCCCATGTCCGGAGCGTATAGTGCGCGATATCCCGCAAGTCGGCTTCGGCGCGGACAGAAAAGCGATAGACTGCCGCCACTAACGTCGCTTTCGAGGTATACCAATCGCGGCGCGAACACGCCCAACGGGATCACCGGCGGCCACGCCGCTTGTGTCGCCTTCGTCGATCGCAGCTCCCAACGCGGTAAGCCTCGCCTCGTACTCACGCTCTTCCTTCTCCAAGGTACGGAGCGCGGCTCGGACTACTTCACTGGCGTTTTCATAGCGGCCGCTCTTGACCTTCGCGAGAACGAACCTGTCCAGTTCATCAGTCAGATTGACGTTACGAGTGGGCATCGGGAAGCTCCTTATTCAAGGTATCAGAATTGGCAAAGATTGCCAACGCCAAAACGCCATCCCGAAGCCGGCCACCGCG
This sequence comes from Bryobacteraceae bacterium, assembly GCA_039934475.1. Taxonomy (GTDB): domain Bacteria; phylum Acidobacteriota; class Terriglobia; order Bryobacterales; family Bryobacteraceae; genus JBDTMC01. Next base: position 610 of record JBDTMC010000648.1, read on the forward strand.
CTCCCGCACCGTTAACGCACTCTTTTGCAAGTCAAAGTGTAGTTGGTGGTGTGGTTACCCGGCTGTGCGGCCTGCGATGAGGAAAACGTGTTGCTCCCGGATGTCGTCTCGATCCCCTGACCTAGGTGCATCGTCAGCCGCGTGTTGAAGCTAACGTTATCGAACACACTAACATCGGAAAAATAGTCGATCGAGACCACCACATTGCCTCCCTCCCTCGCCACCGAAGCGTTGAAGAACTTCGCCCGCAGGTTTGTGGAGAAATCATCCTCAAACGCAGCACCAGGCTGGACCGCAAAGTCTTTCGTATACGCCTCTACAGGGGCGTTATTGACCTGATAGTCCACGGAGACACTGCAAGACACGCTCAGCTCCTTTACCGGATTTGGGGCAGTTTGCGCGCTGAGGCTCGCCGCAGTGATGGATGCTAAAAGTAGCAGAACAGCTTTCGACATGTTAGTCTCCTTGTGGGTGTTTGTGCCCACTGCAGAAGTTAGACTGAGACCCGCCACTGCACGGAACACGAATCTCAGTCCTTCGCGTCCGCTAGAACGAACCACCCGTCGGTGCGCCCGCCCCCTCCGCCGGACGCGCCTTCGGCAGCGGCTTCCGTGGCATCATCTCATCAGCCATCGCCGTGTTATACACGAAGCTCGCGATGATCGCCGCCGCTTCCATCAGGTCACCCTTCTGGATGCGGTCGTAGTTATCCATGTTCGAATGGTGCGTCCGCGTCGAATACTCTAACTCATCCTGAATGAACTGGAACCCCGGCAGTCCCACGGCATCGTAAGACAAGTGATCCGTGCCGCCCGTATTGCGGATCGATACCGTTCGCGCACCCAAGTCCTTGAACGGATCTAACCACGCTTCAAAAATCGGCCGCATCATGTCGTTCCCCTGCAGATACACGCCGCGGATCTTGCCCGACCCGTTGTCCAGGTTGTAATAGGCCGATAGCTTCGCATGTTCGGTAGTCGTCTTCATCGTCGCCGGGTCCGCGAAGTGCTCCTTCACATACGCCTTCGATCCCAGCAAGCCCTGCTCCTCGCCGCCCCATAACCCGATCCGTACCGTCCGCTTCATCTTCACACCCAGCGAATTCAGGATGCGCGCTACTTCCATCATCACGGCCACCCCCGCTGCATTATCGGTAGCGCCCTGCGCGCCATGCCACGAATCCAGGTGCCCGCCCATCATTACGATCTCATCCGTCTTGCCAGGTATATCGCCAATCACGTTGAACGAATTCACATCGTCCTTGAAGAACGTGTTCTTGGCTTCGATCTCCAATTTCACCGGAATCTTCTTATCCATCAAGCGCACAATCCGGTTGTAATGCTCAGGTGTCAGCGTGATCATCGGCGGAGGCACCGGATCCTTTACATCCCGCGATCCCGCCATCATCGTGAATACCGTCCCGCCGTCGCCGTTGAACCCGGCATAAACGACGGCGGCCACCTTCTCTTCCACGAAGAACGCCGCCAGCTTCTTGCGGAACGCTCGCAGCTGCTGTATGTTCATCGGCGGACGTCCCGCCCTATTCGCGCTCGCCCCCGTCCGCTCGCCCGGATTCGGCGCCAACGCCAGGCTATCCAGTTCCGCATCGGTGTAGCGGTGGTTCAGAGGCTTGTCCAGCGGTGAGATTTCCCGCTCCGGATTCAACAGCACGATCTTTCCCGCCAGTTTCCCCTTCCACTTCTCGAAATCTTCTTCCGCTTTGATGGTCGCCATCACCACTTCAGCCGTCATCGGACCATCGGTGCCGGCCGTCCAAGCGCCCGGCACGCCAATCAGCGGCTGATAGTTGGGCTCCACCACGTTCACGGCAAACCGCGTGTTCTCCCACCCTTGCCCAAATTCGAACTTCTCCGGATGGGCATTGTCCAGGCCATAGCCCTTCAGCGTCTTAACCGCCCACTCACCCGCTCTCTTAAATCCCGGAGAGTTGCTCAAACGTGGACCGTTAGCGTCGGTGAGATAGAACATATGTTCCATCACCTTCGAATTTTCAAACGCTTCGTGGCGAATGCGGCTGACAATGCGCAGATCCACCTTTTCCTGGGCGAGAGCTGCGGAAGGAACCAGCAGAAGTACCGGTAGGCACGCGAGCATGCTTGATTTCATAATCTCAAAGAAAGAATAGCGTCAAAATCTTCAAGAAGGTTACGACTTGTTGAACCGGAGCACGCAACTCTTCAAAACGTGAACCGCATCTGCATCTCCAGCCGCCGGTTATTCGCGCTCTCTGAAAACAACTGATTCGAAGATCCCGCCGGCTGGTTCGCCAAACCAAACAGCGGCGAAGTAATGTTTCCGATAATCGGCCCCGGATTCGTGTGGTTGGTCAAATTACGCGCCTGCATCGAAATCGTCAAGCTATACCGTCGGCTCGCCACGCTACCCCCCACCGGTCCGCCCATCGCGAAAGGACTCGTCGGTCCCCCGCGCGCATTAGCTCCGGGCGCACCGCTCGGACTCATCGGCGCCGGCGCGTGCTCCTCGCGCGAGCCGAAAGCGAAACTCCGCCCCACCCTT
>JBDTMC010000649.1:0-3115 GCA_039934475.1 Bryobacteraceae bacterium
AATCACCAGCAGCGTCATGGCCGCGGCCTGAATGTAGAACGGTGCTTTGCTGAAGGTCTGCAGGGAGAAGTCATACCAGCCTTTGGGAACGTAGTGCGCGGCGGCGGCGACAAACAGAACGAAGACCAACTGCAAAGGGATGTTGGCGAACGATACGGTGAGCGAGCCGATGCGACTGAGCACGGTTAGCGCACCGTCGAGATTCGGGGAACGGAAGAAGATCCAGGCGAAACCGACGTAGAGGAACGTGGCGACTTGGCCGGTGAGGCGCAGCCAGGGGTTGGTGGCGGGCTGGGTGTCACCGGTCCAGGTTTGCCAGGCGCGCAAGACGGCCAGCGCTACGCCATGGAGCAAACCCCAGATGACGAAATTCCAACTAGGCCCATGCCAGAGACCGCCTATCACCATGGTGAGTACGAGGTTGGCGTAGGTGAAGATCTTCCACTTCGAGCGGAGGCCGGGGAGCGAGAAATAGAGATAGTCGCGCAGCCAGTTGGAAAGCGTAATGTGCCAGCGGCGCCAGAAGTCGGCGATGTTGAGCGCGGCGTAGGGCCGGTTGAAATTGGGGGGCAGCTTAAGGCCGAGGAGGAGTGCGGAGCCGATGGCGATGTCAGTGTAGCCGGAGAAATCGTAGTAGAGCTGGAGAGCGTAACCGATGACACCAATTAGCACTTCGGAGCCGCTGTAGAGCTTGGGAAGGTCGAAGATGCGATTGACGAGGTTGTCGGCGAGGTAATCGGCGATGAGGAACTTCTTCATGAGGCCGATGCCGATGAGGAACAGGGCGCGGCCGCCGTCGGCGGGCAACAGAACACGGGGCTTCTCCAGCTGTGGCAGCAGCGCTCCAACGCGGGTGATGGGTCCGGCGAGCGTGGTGGGGAAGAAGCTGACAGCGGTAAGGTGCGCCAGCAGGCTGGTAGTCCCTTTGATGTCACGACGGTAGAGATCGATGGTGTAGGTGAGGGCCTGGAAGGTGTAGAAGGAGATGCCGAGCGGGAACGTCCAATTCCACAGCGGCACGGGGCGACTGGTGACGAGACCCCAGTTCTCGAGTAAGAAGGGCATGTATTTGAACGACGCCAGAATGCCGACGTTCATAAGGACGCTGAGGAGAAGGAGCAGGCGGCGGACGGTGGTTCCTTTGAAGCGCTGGAGGCCGAGGCCGAGGAGGAAGTCGACGGTGGAGGCAGCAGGGATCAGAAAGAGGTAAAACAGGTCCCATTTGGCATAAAAGAAATAGTTGGCGAAGAGGAGGACGGCGAGCGAGGCAGCTCGAAAGCGGGCTAAGGGCCAGTAGAGAAAGAAGATGGCTGCCAGGAAGAAGAAGTACGTCGAGGAGGAGAGCAGCATTGCAGGATGGGAAGACCCATTATACATGGGGGCCTTCCCTTCCCTGGATTAGGGCGTTAGCGCGCGGGATACGTCTTTTCGTGTTTGTTGCGGCTATTGTAGACGGTGAATTCGCCGGAGGGTTGAACAGTGAGGCGAATCCAGGCGCCTTCGCACGCCTCCTGGGTGTTGGCGATGAAGACGTCGGGGACGTTGTTTTCCGCCCCGCCGTCGACCGCGAAGTGCAGCTGCCACAGGTCAAGCAGACCGGGGGAGGACTTGACGGCCTTCCAGGCGGGGACGGAACCGCCCTTGCGCGCTCCATTGTTCATGATGGCCACGCGGGGATGGAGGGCGTGCACGATGGTTTCCGAACCGGACATATCCATGCCGTGGTGGGTAGTGAGATAGACGTCGACGTTGCCGAGGAGGTTATTGGGGCAGACGAGTTCCAGTTCCTTGTTCCAGGTGAGATCGCCGAGGTCGATGAAGCGGAACTTGTCACCGAAGGAGAGGACGAAGCCGGCGGAGCGGGCATTCTCACTGGGATCGACTTCCTTCTTGACGGCGCTGGCGCAAAGGGCGTTGGCCGCGCCGGCGCCTGGCAGGGGTGAGGTGAGAAGATCGCCATTGGCGGAGACAAACTTGATGTCGACGCCTTTGATGGGGAGGGAGTCACCGGCCTTCACGACGAGGTGTTGGCCCTTCTGGACGACGCGGTTATATTCCTCCGAGAGGTGATCGGACTGCTTGCCGGTTTCGACGTTTGGACCGTGGTCGACAAATGTGCCGATGGGGAACTTGTCGGCCAGCGGGGGCACACCACCGATGTGATCGAGATGGTAGTGAGTGGTAATCATGTAGTCGATTTTCTTGACCCCCGCCTTCTTGGCGGCGGCCATGATTCGGGTCTGGTCGCGCCCTTGGAATCCGGGCCAGCCGGCATCCACCAGCATCGACTGCCCAGAGGGCGTAACGATGAGAGTGGCTTGGCCGCCCTCAGTATCGATGAAATAGAATTCCAGTGGTTTGGCGGCGGGCAGAAGGGACGCCAGACTCAATAAACCCAGTGCGGGAAGAACCAAAAGCCTCATGGCGGGAATCCTATCATATAGCGGACCCGTGGATGGAACATGCGAGGCATTGATGGCGTACTATTGAGCGAGAACGCTGATAGACATGTAGATTAATTGGGGGAGCGGGGTGGGGAGTAGAGTATGCCTTACTGCGTACAGTGCGGTAATCAGGTCCACGATACGGACGTTTATTGCGGCCGCTGCGGTAGTCGCCAGCGCGACGCAGCGAGTACAGGTCCGGCAGCGGAACCAAGGCCGGGGCCGAGCGGGCCCACGACGGGGTTTCCCGGGGCCACAACCGATCCGTTTCACAACATTCCACCGCGAACGGCGTCGATTCTGTGCTACATCCCCGTTGTGGGATGGGTACCGGCAATCATTGTTTTGGCTTCCGCCCGCTTCCGCACCGATCGTGTGACGCGTTTCCACGCGTGGCAGGGACTCTACCTGTTTGTCGCCTGGCTGCTGGTGGAATGGGTGATTACACCTATCTTTCGACACGTTCCCGGACCGCATGTGGTTGATAACCTGGCCAAGGCTGTGATTCTGATGGCGTGGATTTTTATGCTGGTGAAGACGAGCCAGGAGCAGATGTTCCACCTGCCGGTGATTGGGGAATTGGCGGAGCGGTCGGTGGCGGAGCAGCGGTAGGGCTGGGGGAGAAACGCCGCGGTCGGACTGGCGACCGGCGGCGCGACGGTCGGGACCAT
>JBDTMC010000650.1:0-3091 GCA_039934475.1 Bryobacteraceae bacterium
CAGCCCCCAACCGGGCCTCCGCTTGCCACGCCGGCAATTCCGGATTCCGATTGGGAATGAAAGGCATCTGTGCCTAAACTGGGTCTTGCAGGAGAACCACCTTCCGAATGACTCTCCGTTTACTCATCGGCCTATTACTGGTTGCTACCGCCCTCGCCGAGCAGCCGGTCACTATTACCTTCCGAGCCATGGTCGGCAAGGAGGAACTGGCGTGCGGTCGGCGCTACTCCGGAATTGGCATCACCAAGTCCACAATCACGCCGCGCGACTTCCGGTTTTACCTCTTTGGTGTACGCCTCCTCGACGAAAACGCTAAGGAGGTTCCCCTCGACTTGACTCAGGACGGCAAGTGGCAACTCGACGATGTCGCGTTGCTCGACTTTGAAGACGCCACCGGTCCCTGCGGCAATGGCAATCCCGAGACAAACAGGGAGGTAATAGGAACCGTTCCTAGCGGCCACGTCTATCACGGCCTTCGGTTCACCATCGGTGTGCCATTTGAGAAGAACCATACCGACCTGACAGCCATGCCCTCGCCACTCAACCTTACCGCCATGGCTTGGGTCTGGAATTCCGGGCGCAAGTTCGCCCGGTTCGACTTTTCCAGCACCGGAGCGCCCCGCGGCTTCGCGATTCATCTGGGAAGTACCGGCTGCACGCCAGATGACAGCCAGACGACCATGCCTACGCGGTGCAACGCCCTCAACCGCCCCACGATAGAACTTGCCGACTTCGATCCTGGCAAGGATGTCGTCGTCGCCGATTTGGCCGCGCTGCTCAAGGACTCAAACGTGGATGAGCCCGGCAAAATTGTATCCGGATGCATGTCCGATCCTTCTACGCCCGCCTGTGCTCCCGTATTCGGCAACCTGGGACTGCCCTTCTCCGGCCAGGTCCGTAAACCTCAGACGTTCTTCCGGTCCAGTACCGGAAGCAAATAATTCCATGAAGATCGCCGCAGTCGCTCTCGCGCTGGTAGGTCTGCCTCTGTTGGCGCACGACTCGCGCGGGCGCACGGAAGCACCGCTCGAAGCCCGCCGCGTGAAGAATCCAATCGCCGCCAACCCGGCGATTCTCGCTACCGCTCACCAGACGTTTACTCGCCTCTGCGCTCTTTGTCATGGGGAAGACGGCAAAGCCATGACTAAGTTCGCCGGCTCCATGCGAACCCGCCCAACCAATCTAACTACCTATGTTATGGAGTCAATGACCGACGGTGAGATCTTTTGGGTCGTCACCAATGGCCTCGGCGAGATGCCATCATTTGCCGAACACGTTCCAGAATCCGCACGCTGGGAACTGGCACTGTGGATTCGGGAGCTTCGAGCCCGTCAACGGGCGGTTGAAGAGGCACGCTTGGGACGCTACACCTGGAAACTGCCGCCAGGGTTTCCGTATCCCAACGTACCGCCTGGAAACCGCATGTCAGAGGAAAAGGTCGAATTGGGCCGTCATTTGTTCTATGACAGCCGGCTCTCCTTCAACCAAACCCAATCCTGCGCCACATGCCACCGGCAGGATCGCGCCTTTTCCGACGGCCGTCCAAGAGCCGTGGGCTCTACCGGGCAACTCCATCCACGCGGGTCCATGAGTCTGCTCAACGTCGCGTACAGTCCCGTCCTCACTTGGGGTAACCCCAACCTTCGTAGCTTGGAGCAGCAGGCGCTGGTGCCCATGTTCGGCGACCATCCGGTGGAGCTCGGCATGGCCGGCAAAGAGGACCTGCTGATCCGTCGTGTGCGAGCCGAACCCCGCTACCACCCACTGTTTGCAGCAGCCTTTCCCACCGAAGCCGATCCCTACACAGTCGGCAACATCACGAAAGCAATCGCCTCCTTCGAGCGCACTCTACTTTCCGGCGATTCCCCCTACGACGAGTACCGCCGCCACGATAACCCGAATGCCATTTCGGACTCCGCCAAACGCGGTGAGGCCCTCTTCTTCAGCGAACGCCTGGAATGCTTCCATTGCCACGGCGGATTCAACTTCACCGGCACCATCGACTATCTCGGTAAGGGGTTAGCCGAAGTCGAATTCCACAACACTGGACTCTACAACCTGAAGGGACAATACTCCTACCCGCAATCCAATACGGGCCTCTTTGCGTCCACGGGACAGGAGGACGACATTGGCAAATTTAAAGCGCCTTCGCTGCGAAACGCCGCCCTCACCGCACCCTACATGCACGACGGAAGCCTGAATACCCTGGACCAGGTAGTGGAACACTATCGCGCGGGCGGACGGACCATCAAAACCGGGCCGCTCGCCGGCATCGGCTTCGACAACCCCAACAAAAGCGAGTTTATAAAGTCCTTCGAACTGACTCCCGCCGAGAAAGCCGACCTGCTAAGTTTCCTGCGAAGTCTCACCGACCCATCCATAGCCACCAATCCCCGCTGGTCCGATCCCTGGCATCCGGCTTCGTTCACCAAAGCCGCCCCGCCGAAGTACGTCCTGCAGGGAGAAATCGTTAAGGTTTATCCCGAGGACGGAACCATCGCCCTATTTCACAACAGGGTGCCCGGACTGATCGACGCGGCCGGGCGGCCTTCCGGCAGAGAGTTCATCGTCGCAGACAAGAACGAACTGAACAGCCTGAAAGCGGGAATGAAGGTCACTGCCAGCGTCCGCAAGCAGGGCAAAGACTTTGTTCTCGAAGGGATTAAACGCAGCCCCTCGAAACAACGTCCATCGCCTAAATAGAGTAATAACAATAGAGCAGTAACATTCTTGGCATTTTCACCGGGACTTGAAGGTGACCCAGAAGACGGCATGGTTCACGCTTCACCGTATTCGCCTCGCGATGCATAACGGGAACTTCAACAGACTCGATGGTGAGGTTGAAATCGACCACGCGACAGGCGTTTTGCTCAAAGGACTGCAGTCTCACCGACCCCGAACGATTCGCTGTAGCCATGAAGCAGAGTGTCAGTCGCCGAATTACTTACACCGAACTGATCGGTAAGGCGAAAAGGGAGAGCGGACGATGACGCCTCCTTCCCGCCAGCGCAAGGGCACGGAAAACGAAGCCGCTAACAGTCCGTGGCGCAAGTGGTCAGGCTCGAAAAATGGGGCTGGCATGATTTTCCGA
>JBDTMC010000651.1:0-3090 GCA_039934475.1 Bryobacteraceae bacterium
ATCCGCATGGGGGGCGTGAAGAAACACCCACAGATGCAGCGATCACCGGCGCCAAGATGGTGTCGGGCTATTGAAGAACCCGCCGGCGGCGGCCTGAGGAGCAACCATGAGACGCCTGTTGTTATTGTTGCCCTTACTGCCCTGGCTGGCCCCGGCGGAAACGCGCTTTGAACGCGACGTGCTTCCTATCTTCACGGCAAACTGTTTCAGCTGCCACGGCGGCACTTCCATGGCTGGGTTGGATCTGCGGACGGCAGCATCCACGCTGCGAGGCAGCCATCAGGGCATCGTGGTTGTCAAAGCGGACTCCGGCAAGAGTCTGCTCTATCGAAAGGTGTCGGAGAAGTTGATGCCCCCGCCGGCATTCAATCTCAAGCTGACGGAGGCGCAGATTGAAACCATCAAGCAGTGGATCGATGGCGGCACGCTGGCCGACGACGCTCCGTATGAGATCCCCGCGGAGCAGACCAAGCGCTTCGAAGAGGAAGCGCAACCGGTCTTCGCCGCCCGCTGTGTGCAGTGTCACGGTAAGAATGCGGCTGCCGGCCTTGACCTTCGCACCGTGGCGACCGTCCTGAAAGGCAGCGCCAGCGGTCCCGTCATCGTGCCCGGCAAGTCCGACAAGAGCCTTCTGGTGAGACGGATCTCCAGCCGCACCATGCCTCCCGCTGGCGCCGGCGAACCGTTGACCGCCGAGCAGATCGACAAGGTGAGCCAGTGGATCGACAACACCCGCCTCAAGGTGCGAGCGGATCAGTTTGCTCCACTCCGCGAGGCGTTCACGGAGATGGAGAACCGTCCCGTGACGGAGAAGGACCGCAAGGAATGGGCTTACACAAAACCGCAGAGCTCCCCGGTTCCCGCAGTGAAGAACAAGGCGCGCGTGCGCACGCCGCTGGACGCCTTCGTCCTCGCGAAGTTGGAATCCAAAGGGCTGACCTTCTCTCCGGATGCCCCCAACGTGGCCCTCATTCGCCGTGCCTCCCTCGACTTGACTGGCCTGCCTCCGTCGCCGGATGAGGTCCGCGACTTCGTTGCCGACACACGCCCCGGCGCGTACGAGCGGCTGATCGATCGTCTGCTGGCGTCACCGCAATACGGTGAGCGTTGGGGACGCCACTGGCTGGATGCCGCCGGTTATGTTGACACGGGAGGTTTCGACAACGATCTGGTAGGCATGGAATTATCGGAAGGCATGTGGCGTTATCGCGATTACGTCGTCAACTCTTTCAACAACGACAAGCCGTATGACCGCTTCGTAGTAGAGCAACTGGCGGGCGATGAGCTGGTGGATTGGCGCAACGCGAAGCAATACACGGCCGGAATTCGTGACTCCCTCACCGCCACCGGATACTTGCGCTGCGTCTATGACCGCACCGATCCGGATATCGTGAATCTGCCCGGGGAGCGCTTTGATGTGCTGTTTCATCTGATGGAGAAAGTCTCCACTCACTTGATGGGTCTCACCGTCGGATGCGCGCGCTGCCACAGCCACCGCTACGATCCGATTCCGCAGAGCGATTACTATCGCATGCTCTCCGTGTTCACCAATGCCTACAATCCTTGGAACTGGAAGCAGCCGAAGAACCGTTTTCTGGCCGATGTGTCGAAGCAGGAAGAAGAGCTGATCGCGAAACACAACGCCGATATCGACCGGCCGCTGGCGCGCATCAATGAGGATCTGCAGCGCCTCCGCAAGCCGTATCAGGACAAGCTGCTCGACGCAAAGCTGGCTGCCTTGCCGGAGAATCTGCGCGCCGATGCTCGCGAGGCCATCGGCATCCCCGAAGCGAAGCGGGACGACGTTCAGAAGTATCTGGCGCGCAAACTGGCGAAGGCATTGGCCGTGAGTGATGAGGACGTGGACAAGTCTCTCTCTGAGGCGGACCGCGAAACGAATGCCCGGTTGCAGCTGCAGGTAAAAACGTTGGAGAGCTATCGCCGGAAGTCGGGGAAGATCCAGGCGCTTTGGGACACCGGTCCGCCGCCCGTGATGCGCCTGCTGCAGCGCGGCGTGGTGGAATCCCCGGGGCCGAAAGTGCAACCGGGCGCGTTAACGGTATTGGGCGCCGCCAGCGACTTTAAGCGTCCGCCGGAGACTCCGGAAGGCGCCAGCGGTATGCGGCTGGCGTTCGCGCGCTGGCTCACCAGCCGCGATCACCCTCTCACCGCGCGCGTCATGGTGAACCGCGTCTGGCAGGATCATTTCGGCGTGGGCATCGTAGCGACAGCGGAGAACTTCGGCCGCATGGGAGCCCCGCCCACGCATCCGGAACTGCTAGACTGGCTCGCCGTCGACTTCATGCAGAACGGGTGGACGCTGAAGCGGCTTCACAAGTTGATCATGACTTCCACGGTCTACCGCCAGTCCTCCCGCCAGCCGGCGGATGAAAACGTGGCGGCGCGCAAACTCGATCCAGACAACCATCTGCTGTGGCGCGCGAATCTACGTCGCCTGGAGGCGGAAGCGCTGCGGGACAACATGCTGGTCGCGGCTGGCAAGCTCGACTTACGCGTAGGAGGCGAGCCGGTGCTCCTCAAGCCGCGCGCCGACGGAACTCAGTCTCTCGATCCCGCCGAAAACGATCCCGCCGCGAAATGGCGCCGCAGCCTGTACATTGTGGCGCGCCGCAACTATCCTCTACAGCTTCTTCAGGTCTTCGATTTCCCGGTGATGCAGGTAAACTGCACCCGGCGCGTGAACTCAGCGACGCCGCTCCAGTCGCTGGCGATGCTGAACGACGAGTTCGTGGTGGAGCAGGCGCGGGCACTTGCCACTCGTCTGGAGGGGATGGCAACTGGCGACGGGCCCGAGGTCGACGACCGTCGCATCGATCTCGCCTACCGCCTGGTTCTCTCGCGTCCCCCGGAACCGGAGGAGACGAAGCTTTGCCGAGAACATCTGGCGCGCCAGCGCGAGGTCTACGTCTTCGGCAATACCGCGCCGGCGAAAGCTTCGTCTTCGGCCCTCGCCAGCCTGTGCCAGATGTTATTCGCAACGAATGAGTTTCTATATTACGAGTAAGTCTAGCCGCCCCAGAAGACGCCGAGGAAGAGGAGGAGTCATAATGGGAGCGATGGCACCGTCCA
>JBDTMC010000652.1:0-3058 GCA_039934475.1 Bryobacteraceae bacterium
CGCGCCCGCCGAAGGAAGTGCTGGAGGAACTGATGGCGTCGCAGCAGACGATTCTAACCAGTCTGTCGGACCAGCGGTGAGGGAAAATTCGGGGACAGGCAGCGATTATCCTCCCCGAGAAGTTCCCTATTTCAGTAGTATACGGGCGAGGAAATCGTGCCTGTCCCCATCGCGCTAGAAGCCCATTCTGCGGTGCTCGCGGCTGAGCCTGGTGACGATGTAGAGCCAGATGAGCGTGAGGCCGACGTTGACCCAGGCGAAGCCGGTGAGCCCCAGTTGCAGGGAAGCCCCTAGTCGCACCACCCCCGCTTGTAAGACATCGCCGAAGCGCATGAAGAAGGTATCCACCGCAGCCTTCGCTTTATACTTAGCCTCGCGCGAAGTGGGTAAGAACAGTGCCTGGCGGACGGTATTCTGGAGCGAATAGTCGGTGGCGTTCTCTAAGGTTTTGGCCCAGCGTACAATGCCGAGCATGGGTACCAAGCCGAGCAGCGAATAGCTCATGAGGGAGATGGCGGGCAGAACATACATCGCTCCGCGGACGCCGATTAAGGGGAAGAGACGAGAGACGGCGAAGGTCTGGAGGAGGAAGCCGAGCAGATTCACGCCGGCGAAGAAGTTGCCGTAGAACGTTCCAATGAATTCCTTCTGTGCCGCGGGATCGCCAGGGTGGAGTTGGTGCGCCTCTGTGCTGACGAGGTTGCCCAACATGAACTCTCCGGTGGAGTTCACTACGTTGAGCAGCACGGTCAGCGCGGCGACGAGGATGAGATAGCGGCTGCGGAAGACGAGTGCGAAGCCATCGCCGGGCGCCAGCTTTTGTTCGTCATGGCTGGCCATCTCAGGCGTAGCATTGCGCGTGGCGATGAGGTTGACCCCGATGACCACACCGCAGCAGACGAGTAGAATTGCCGCGGCCAGCAACTGCAATTGATAGGGCGAGGCATGCAGAGTGGAGACAAGACGACTGGCGCCGAGGGCTCCCATCCATGCTCCGAGGCTGCTGCCTACGCCGATCATGGGAAAGAGACGCTTCCCTTGCGCTTCGGTGTAAATGTCGTTGGCGAAGGCCCATACCTGACTGATGGCGAACACGTTGAAGATGCCCACCCAGATGAAGAAGACAACTCCTTCCTGCGCGCCGCCTATGCCGGCGAAGTAGAAGACGACCAGATCGGCGGCGAAGAACAACAGCAGGCCGACGATCAGCTTGATGCGAACCACTTTAGTGCCGATGTAGCCGTATAGCGGAATGAGCAGCATCAGCAGGGCCGCCTGGCCGGCACTGGAGTACGCCTTGATGTAAGCCCCGCCTTCGGTGAGGATGAGCGCCTCACGCACCGTCTTCAACAGGTAATAGGCGAAGAGCAGGAGGAAGACATTGACCAACAAGAGGAGCGCGCTCCAACCTTCTCCGGCGCGCACATCGGCTGCATAAGTAAGCAGCTTTTCGACGCGGTTCTTCGGTGGTTCGCCAACGGTCCGAAATCGCGGCAGGCTCTGGGTGTGGTGAATTTCCGCGCGCGATTGATATTCAGGCCGTTCCTCAGGGCTTGGCTTGTTGGTCATGAAACGTTTACCAGTGACGTTGGATACCGACGACGCGTGGCGTACCGGCGTCGTGATTCAAGAAGACATCGATGGTATGCGCCGGGACTTTCCGATCCTGCAGAGTGACGCAGGAGTAACCGGAAGAGATGGAGGGAACTCGCTTCGAAGACTGGCCTGGGAGGGGAGCGCGAGCGGCGGTCATATTGTCGAAGGAAGCCCACTGAATGCCGATGTCGGCCGCGGTAAGGCCATGCGCAGCGCCGAGATCCTGCCAGACAAGATCGCCGTTGTCGATGGCAAACTGATCGAGCGGAAGCACCTTGGAAAAGTACACGCGGGCGATCTTATCACGTCTCTTGATGAGGGCTTCCACCAGCCATTCTTCCGCTTTCTTGTCGGAGAGCTGCCCCATAGAGACGATGGCGCGGATATCGTCGTCAGTAAAGGCAGTGACCAGTTTCGCGCCCCAGAACTCGTCATCCGGGAGGCGGTTCTCGAAAGCGGCATTCGGATAATCGGGCAACCACCGCTCCGGGTCAAAGACTTTCGATTCGATTCTCCCAATGGACGGATAGTCGGGATAGTGGGCGAACATCCAATATTCGGGCATCAGTCCAAGAGTGAAGAACTGGCGGGCGGACGGTTTCCAAGCGAAGAGGTAAGCGCCGGAGCGGGCACTGTTGGCGATTTCCGTACCGCTGCCGAGGGTGGACCCGAAATCGAGCTGGTAGTGGCGAATGTACTTACGGCCATCCTGAGTGATGACGGTATCGAGGTTGTTGATGGCGCGCGAGTCGTCGTGGCCCAGCCAGGCATCGATCACGAACAATCCGCGCTGGTCGCGGCGGTGTTCGTGCGGCACGATGTCGTTAGGATCGTCTGTGCGCGTGCCGTAGTAGCGCGGCGGACCTACCGGTTTCCCGGGCAAGGAGAGAGAGGCGGTGGCGCGGTACTTTCCGTCGGCGGTCTTGGGCACTTTGAGAAGAACCTCGAGCAGATCGCGACGAGTCATCCGGCGCGGCTTGCCATCGCGGCCGGGGAGGGAGACATCCGCGCCCAGCACGAGTTGGTCGGGCTGGAAATAGATGATGTTATTAACCGGCACGTGATAGCCGAGGGCATAGAAGAAGCGCGAGGTGATGGCGTCGGCGGAGGTCGCCATCTCGGGGTTGGTGAGCGGATCGAATTTGATGAAGAAGCGGCGCTTGTTGGCGTCGAGGATGACGAAGCCGGGGGTGATGCCCTCGTTCTTCGCGGAGATGACGGTCCACTTGGCGTTGGGCGAAGGCATAACCTCCGCACCGGGGAGGCGCTTCAGTTCCTCGATGGACATCTTGCGGTAATAGTGGCGTTTCTCCCACCACGCGCCTTGGAGCGGTTCGCCGAGCGTGCCGATGCCCTTGGCGGGAATGGGCGGACCTTTCTTTGGCTGGTGTTCACCGGGGTGGAGAAACTGATTGCTTGCCCAGTCGAAATAATCGCTGAGTTTGCGGTTCTTGAGGTCCCC
>JBDTMC010000653.1:0-3057 GCA_039934475.1 Bryobacteraceae bacterium
GAAGGTGCAAGGGTGGTCGCAACCTTCGGAGATCTTGATGTAGGCGAAGTGGCGAGGCGTGGCGAGTATGCGGGGCGTGAGGTCGTGATAAAGATAGGGGGCGGTGGCAGAGGCGGGGTGGTCGCCTTCGCATAGGGCTGCGATGTTGTCGAGTTCATTGGTGCCGATGATGGCATCCACTTCGGGCATGTCCTTGCGGATATCGCCACGGTAGCGCTCCACCAGGCAACCGGCGACGATGAGGCGCTGGGCACGGCCGGTCTTCTTGTATTCGGCCATCTCGAGGATGGTGTCTACGGATTCCTGCTTGGCGGGATCGATGAAGCTGCAGGTGTTCACAACGATGACGTCGGCCTGGTCGGGATGTGGGGTGAGTTGGTGGCCACGAGCGGCCAACTGACCCATCATGACCTCCGAGTCAACAAGATTTTTCGGGCAGCCGAGACTTACAAATCCAATTTTCAAGTGGTTCAATTCCGGGAGAGGACTACCTTCTAGGGTACCATGAGGCCTTAGAACCTTATGCGGGTGACAAACCAGAAGAACGGCGCGGTACTGGCGACCAATGCAGTGAAGGCCAATACAGGGCCGACCCGGCGAACGGGATTGCTGCGTCATCAGTCTCTGCCGGCGGGGGAAGGGCTATGGATTGTGCCTTGTGAAGGCGTCCATACGATCGGGATGAAATTTGCGATCGATGTAGTGTATTTGGACAAGAAGAAGAAGGTAGTGAAGTTACGTCCAGAGATGGGGAAGTGGCGGATGTCCCTGTGTTTACGGGCGAGGTCTGTTTTGGAGCTGCCGTCGGGAACGGTAGCGGCTACGGCGACGGCCGTGGGGGACGTGCTGGAGTTCGAGGAATGACCTACAACCAGGATCTGGCGCATTACACCTGCTATCGGGCGACGGCGCCGTTGACGATAGATGGGAAGTTGGAGGAGGCGGATTGGGCGGCGGCCCCGGTATCGGCTCCTTTTGTCGATATCGTCACAGGGGAACCGGGGTGGTTCGACACCCGGGTGCGGTTGCTGTGGGATGACGAGTGCCTCTATTTCGGCTTCACGGCCGTGGAGACGGACGTGTGGGCGACGCTCACGGAACGCGATTCGAAGATCTGGGAGGACAACGACCTGGAAGTCTTCATCGCCGGAAAGGACGCCTACTATGAGTTTGAAATCAACGCGTTGAACACGATCTACGAAGTCTTCTGGGTGTGGAAGGATATGTACTTCCCGGGCAGCCCGTTCGCTACCGGGGAGTGGAATCCGGAGGGTAAGCGCTTGATGATCATCGATGGGATCGGGGGGCACGTCCATCCGCGCGGGACGCGGTATGGGTTTCTGGATTGGGATTATCCGGGACTGCGGCATGCCGTCCACATCGATGGGGAGTTGAATAGCCGGCGGGGGACAGATCGCGGGTGGAGTATGGAGTTGGCGTTGCCTTGGAAGGGGTTAGAGCTACTGGCGGACGGAAGATCACTGCCTCCACGGGAGGGTGACGTGTGGCGGATCGACTGTTCGCGGTTCCAGCAGATTGGGCGCAGTGGGGAAAAACTGGATCCGGGGGATGGGTGGACCTGGAACCGGCATGGCCACTACGACTCTCACATTCCGGAAACCTTCAGTTTTGTCCATTTTTCCGAGAAACCCGTGCGAACAGCCCTATAGATTTGCCGAAGGGTGGCCGATTAGAGGGCCATGGCAGACGAATTGAGTTTTCAAGTCAGCTTGCTGAAGCTGGCGGTAGCGCTGGACCCGGCGAACACGGAAGCCCGGGATCGTATGGATCTTCAGGTGAGGGATTTACCGGATTATGTGCCGGTGCCTGTGCGCAGAGGAAACGGCCCGCGAGCCTCTTCGAGCCGGAGCGCTAATTCGATGAGTAGTTCCTCGCACCAAGGCGACGCTACGAGTTGAATGCCTACGGGCAGGCCCTGCGCGGTGAGGCCGAAGGGAATAACCAGGCCGGGCATTCCGAACAGATTGAACGGAGTGACGGGGGCCATCGCCTGAAGGTATTCGATTTCGCCTTCCGGTACGGGCCAACTGCGCTCGCGATGGCGGAAGGCCGGGACTCCGCATGCCGGGAGCAGGAGCACGGGGAACTGTTCCATCTGCCGGAGCAGCGAGCCGCGGAGTTTGTCGCGGATGGCGAGGTTGAGTACTACGTCGCGGGCGGTAAGCGCGGGTTGCCCATCGGTGCGATGGAGGAGTTCGGTGCCAGACCAATGGCAGTCACCTTCGCGGCCGGCGATCATGTCTCGGGTGAATGAGGCGGTCAGTTCGACGAAGAAGAAATGCCAGATGTCGTTGACCCGCTTCATGCCGTAGGGTGTAAAGGGTTCGGCGGGGATGCCGATTTGATTGAGGATGGCGGCGGCGCGGCGGACGGGTTCCACCACTTCGGGTTGAACACCGACGCCGGGCCACTGCTCCATGACGCCGACGCGAATGCCTGCCAGGTCTGCGGGACGAAGGGGCACAGGAGCGGAGAAAGGGTCGTTGCGGTCGTACCCGGCCAGCACTTCAAAAAGGACCTTAAGAGAGGCAGCGTCGCGCGCCATGGGCCCGGCCACTCCGAGCAGGCCTCCCGGATGCGCGATTTCCGGATAGTGTCCGGCGGCAGAGACACGGCCGGGGGTGGGCTTAAGTCCGGCGATTCCAGTGAACGCGGCTGGAATCCGGATGGATCCGCCGCCATCGCTGCCGATGCCGCCGGCGGAACAGAATGAGGCGATGGCCGCCGATTCGCCGCCACTACTGCCGCCGGGTGTGCGAGTTACGTCCCAGGGATTGTTGGTGCGGCCGGTGAGGTTGTTGTCGGTCTCCCAATTCGCGAGGAATTCCGGAGTGTTCGTTTTGCCGAGGATGATGGCGCCGGCGCGGCGGAAGCGGGTGACGCATGCCGCGTCGTGGACGGCGCGGTGACCAAGACGGAGACGGCTGCCGCAGAGTGTAGGCTGCCCGGCGATGTCGAAACTGTCCTTGATGGAAAGAGGAACGCCATGCAGAGGACCAAGCGGCTCGTGGTGAGCGACGGCTTCTCGGGCAACAT
>JBDTMC010000654.1:0-3024 GCA_039934475.1 Bryobacteraceae bacterium
TCTCAGCGTTGCGCACGCCGGTCGTGGCGACCAGGCTGTATTGGGACGCGCCGCCAACGACCAGCACTTTGCCATCGGGCAACACCAGCAAGTTGTGCTGGAAGCGCTTGTTCGCCATCGGCTGAGTCGTACGCCAGGCCGGCGAACTCTGGTTCATGTCGATGACGCCGGTGACGCTGTCTACATCGGAGTTGGTGCTACCGGCGATGAGAATTTTGCCGGGGCGATACATCACCGATGTGCCAGACGGGGCCGGCGCAATGCCACCGCGTGGCGTAAATTGCTGCGTGGTGAGATCGAGCGAATAGATGTCGATTCCGCGCGGGGCCGGCTGGCCTTCGAGGTTGCCCGAGAAGAGTACTTTGGAATCGTCGGGGGTGAAGTCGTGCGATTCGTAGAGGGTGGCGAAAGACCCGGGAGGTTTAAGTTCTCTCACATTGGAGAGTACCGGTTGGCCGGTGGTGTCGCGAAAGTCAGCAATCTTGAGAGTCCAACCGTTGGTACTGATTCGTTCCGCCCAGAAGAGCTTGTCACCGGCATGGGAAAACGTTGGGTGGAGCACGCCGCCGCTCGCTGCATTTCCAGAAGTGTCGGCGACCTTCCAGAATTTAGTGAGAGTATAGTCGGCGATCCAGACGTCGTTAGCGACGCCCACGCCGGGGCGGGCGTTGTTGTTAATGAAGATGGGTTCGCGTTGGGCGACAAACACCATCCAATTGCCCGATGGATGCCAGCGTGGGCTGCCAATGTTCAGACCTGGTAGTGCCGTGGCGGCGCAGGTGATGCACGCGTCCTCGCTGCCATCCGGACGCATGGTGAAGATGTCGTAAAATCCATCGACGCCTACCTTGTCGTAGGCGATCAGGTTGCGCGGAACCGACCAGGCCAGACGCCCGCCTTGCCCGGCGGGACGAATGACGCGCCGCGCTTTGATGCGTAGGTCCTGGGAGAAAGCACCCGTGGCCAAAGCAAAAAGAACGGCGGTTGGGATCAGGAGATGGGAATAGAATCGATTCACGACTTCAACCTCTTAGGTGATCTGCGGCCAAGAAAAGTCTCAGGCCGCGTGCAGGCGCACACAGTCGCCGCCCACGGTGAGAGGATGCCCCTACCTAACGAAACACCGCGGTGGTTGGGAAGTGTCGAACACAATTGGGCGCAAATCCTAGTACCCGTCAGCGCCTGGGGAGGAACTACTGTGGGCGAACCGGCTATTTCAGAGGATCGCCAGGCTTGGGATCGAGTTCCTGGGCGGTGACGTCGCTGCGCCGGACGATGCTTTGCGAAGCGGCTTGTTTCGCCTTTTCATCGCGCAGGCGGCGAAACTCGGCGAGCGATTTACGCAACTCAGTTTCGTTGCCGAGGAGACGATAGGCCTGCGAGAGACGATAGTAGGCGACGTCATCGGTAGGGTCGAGCGCGGTTGCCCGGCGCAGAGGGGGCACGGCATCGGCGGGCTTACCCAAGGCCAGAAGCGTCGCGCCCAGGCCGACGCAAGCCTCTTCGAAGTCAGGATAGGACTTCACCGCGGCTTCAAATAGCGCCCGCGCCTCGTCATTCCGCCCCGCCTTGCGGTGGATATCCGCCGCCTCGTAGGCGGCATTGGCGTTGGTGGGATCGATCTTGAGTTCGGCTTCGAACTCCTTCAACGCGTCATTTGCTTCCTGGCTGTTCTGCTTCGCAAGGGCGAGCAGCGTCCGGCCGAGTTGGAGGTGGATGCCGGGACGCGCCGGGTCGGCTTCCAGTACCCAGCGATACTCGCTAATGGCACTGTTGTAATTTCCACCGCTTTGATGGGCTTCGGCGGCGGCCTGGTGGCGCCATACCGAAGAGGGAGCGACATCGGCCAGTTTTTTCAGCGACAGGTAAGCGAAATTGCCATAGAGGCGGCCGGTTTGATAGAGCACTTCCGGATCATCCGGAAAGAGACGGCTCATTTCGAGCGCGACCTCGACGGCTTTGTCATCCTTGCCGAGTCCGGTGTACGCCCGTTCCAGCTGCAACCCGGCAAGCCTTTTCAGAGCGAGGTCCGTTGTTTTGTGAAAACCTTTGTCGAGGCCGGGTAAGGCTTCGGTGAAGCGGCCTAGCTCCGATAGGGACATTGCCAATAGGAGCCCGGTATTGGGCAAATCGGGCTTCAACTTAATGGCGCGGCGGAGGGACTCGACGGACTGCTGATAGCGGCGCTGCTGAAAGTAGATAAAACCAAGCTGGGCGTGCACTTCGGCAGTGTCGGGCGCGAGTTGCCGGACCTTCTCAAATGCCTGCGCGGCCGCGGCATAGTCATGGGCCAGCAAGGCACGCTGGCCTTGTTCGGCATATTTCTGAATGGCGTCGGGAGACTGGGCGAGGAGTTGGGAGGCAGGCAGGAGGAATGTCAACAAAAGGAGGAGCAGGCTGGTTCTCATCGTTCGGCCTTCGGCAAGATCCGATGATACATCAGACGTGAAAAAGCCCGCCGGACGACACGTGGTCCGGCGGGCTCTTTGTCGAACGCGCACTAAAAGAGGAACTTGAGACCGCCCTGATTGACACGGGCCGCGCGAGCATCTTGGACCCTACCGAAATTCGGGCTGGCCACGTTGCGGTCGGGAACGCCCCACTGTGTGTGGTTCCAAGAGTTGAATGACTCAAAGCGGAACTGGACGTTGGCGCGTTCGGTGATCTTGAAGTTCTTGAACAAGCCAGTGTCCCAGTTATTAATGCCGGGCGCGTTGAGGATACTGCGGCCGGAGTTGCCGAGGTAGCCAATGGCCGGCTGTTTGAAGGCAGCAGTGTTGAACCACTGGGCAATCGATCGGTTGACGGAACCGTGAATGTCGCCCACGATATCGGCGCGGTTGGTGCCGAAGGTGTCGTTGAGACCGCCGTCATCGTTACCGGTAATGGTCATCGGAAAGCCGACCTGGAAGGTGGCAATGCCGTTCACCTGCCAGCCGCCGATGAAAGCGTCGGCGACCTTATTCATGGTGGAGCCATACTTCATGCCCCGGCCGACGGGGATGTTGTACACGAAGCTGCTGA
>JBDTMC010000655.1:0-2955 GCA_039934475.1 Bryobacteraceae bacterium
CCCGCCAAGCGCTTTAAAGGCAAAATCGAATTCGAAAACGTGTCCTTCAGCTACTCTGACAACCGCCCCATCTTGAAAAATCTTAGTTTCCAGATCGAACCCGGCCAGGTGGCCGCTTTCGTCGGTCCCAGCGGAGCCGGCAAGTCAACCATCGTCAGCCTCATCCCGCGCTTCTACGATCCAACCTCCGGTACGGTCAAAATCGATGGCGCCGATATCCGCCAGTACACGCTGAAGAGTCTCCGCGAGCAGATGAGCTTTGTCCTTCAGGACACCGTCCTCTTCCGCGTCCCCATCTGGCAGAACATCGCCTACGGCAAGCCGGAAGCCCAACGCGAAGAGATCATTGAGGCCGCCAAGCTGGCCAACGCTCACGAGTTTATTGAGAAGATGCCCGAAGGCTACGACACCATGGTGGGTGAACGGGGCGTGACGTTATCGGGAGGTCAGCGTCAGCGCATTGCCATCGCCCGCGCCGTCATCCGAAACACTCCCATTCTGCTGCTTGACGAGCCCAGTTCCGGCCTCGATACCGCGTCGGAACAAACCGTCTTCGAAGCCCTCGGCCGCCTCATGAAAGGCAAGACGTGCATCGTCATCGCGCACCATCTGTCCACTATCCAGCGCGCCGACGTCATCTTCGTCGTACAGGACTTCCAAATCGTCGAACGCGGCACGCACACCGAACTCCTGGCCGCCAAAGGCCTCTACGCCGACCTCCAAAGTAGGTGACAGACAGGACGTCTCCCCGCCCCCTTACAACTGGTTTAATTCCGCGATCCTTCCCTCAACCGCCTTCGCAAAACCCTCCGCTTCCTCCGGTGAATACCCGCCCGCCCGGAAGCAATCCCGAATCTGCTCCGCCGACAAGCGCCCCAGCAGTTGCCCCACCCACTTCGCGTGCGAACGAGGAATGTTCTTCGCCACCGCCTGCATTCGTGTCCGCGCGATGTAATTCGGCAGGTTAAACACTGCAATCAGAGGCGGTCTGCTGCTGAGGTAAAAGTCCACCGTCTCCGGCTTCACATGCTGGACAAACTTCGTCCTGCTGTAATCCCGCAGATTACTCTTTGACCGCGTGAACGGACTCCCCGTCTTGCCAAACGTCGCCCCCAGGTCGCTCACCACATACCGCCGCTCGCCGTCCTTCCCCTCGTAGATATCGTTGTTCACCTGTTTGAGGTCCCAGTTGTTGGTCAATGCCATCAGCACGCGCAACCCGTTCATCTCTTTGGTCCCCACCAAAGGGTTCTTAGACCAGCTCCAGGTGCCGCCTTTCTTCTCGCCCTTGATCTTGCGCTCCAGCCGCGCTCCGTGCACCACACCGTTATCCGACACAAACTGGCGCCCCCGGTGCAATGTCGGCAGATTCGCCACTCGCACTTCCGGCACATAGTAGTCTTCATCGACGAAGTATCCCGCCGCCCACACCAGCCGTGTCGCCGCCGTTTCCGCCTTCGTCTCCTCGCCTAGCTTCACCTTCCACACAACGCCATGCTCGTCTTCCACCTCGAACTTCGGTGAAGTGCCCTTCATGTCCTCCTTCACGAACCGGAACGTAGCTCCGGGCCGGTACTTCTTACCACCCGCCCCGTTGATGAGGTCCAGAGAGTTAGCCTGTCCCGGGTCATGCCACACCACTCCCACCCGCATCGTCCCGACAGCAGCCTCACGCAAGGCTTGCGCCGATACAGGCATCGCGAGAGTAAAAACGAGGGTAATGGCTGCAAAAGATGCCTGCGTGAGTTGCGCTGTTCGTTTCATAGGTACCTGCCCGAACCGACCTCTGCAAGTCGAGGGCCCTTTGGGCGACGTTGGACCGTCACGTGCTTACACGCAGCCCGGGAGAACGATCCGAAGTGAAGCTGCTCATTCAACCGCAGGATGGTGTCCTGCCCCTCCTCGACGCAATCAAAAGCGCCAAGAAAAGCATAGACATCCTGATCTTCCGGTTGGACTGGAAAGAGATTGAATCCGCATTGCGGGCCGCTTCCCTCCGCGGCATTGCCGTCCGTGCCCTCATCGCTCACACCAACCGCGGTGGCGAACCTAAACTACGCAACCTCGAAACCCGCTGCCTTGAGGCCGGTATCACCGTCGGCCGCACCGCCGACGACCTCATCCGCTATCACGGCAAGATGATGATCATAGACCGCCGTACCCTCTTCCTGCTCTCCTTCAACTTCGTCCACCTGGACATCGACCACAGCCGCGGCTTCGGTATCGTCACCGAAAACGCCAAGGTCGTCGCGGAGGCAGTCAAACTCTTCGAAGCCGACCTCAACCGCCAGACATACACGCCTGCGCACGATGAATTTATCGTTAGCCCAGTCAACTCCCGCCAACAGCTCACCACCTTCATCAAGGGAGCCAAAAAGCAGCTCTTCATCTACGATCCCAAGGTCGCCGACAAGCAGATCGTTCGGCTCCTCGAGGATCGTGCCAAAGCAGGCCTCGACGTCCGCATCATCGGCAGCCTCGACGTACAGAACCCGCGCTTTCCCGTCTCGCGGCTCACCACCATGCGTCTCCATACGCGAACCATCATCCGCGACGGCTCTCAAGCCTTCGTCGGAAGCCAGAGCCTCCGTGAATCCGAGTTGGACCTGCGCCGCGAGATCGGCGTGATCGTGCACGACAAGCACATCGTCCGCACCCTGCTCGAGACATTCGAAAAAGACTGGGAATCCACCGGCTTCAACGAGACGATAGCTGCCGCGAAACCGCCTTCCGGGAGTCGGGGCTCCACTCTGATAGCTCCACTCCCTCGCGCGCCGGGTCCAAGGCCACAGGGAGGCAAGAGAGCGGCCGCCAAGCCTCTGTGCGGATGGCCGGCGATCCGGCATTTCAAGCGGAGTCGATTCAGGCGGGCGCCCGCCCGCGAGCGCTTCGATGACGCCGAACGCCAGCCCGTGAAGCCGCGCCCGATCCCCGGGGAGCTGCAACTGGTTAGCC
>JBDTMC010000656.1:0-2903 GCA_039934475.1 Bryobacteraceae bacterium
GGAAGAAGTGGAGAACCGGGCGCGCATCGACGCAATTGTGGCGTTTGAAGACGATCCGTATTCCGCCGCGCGCGGCTATTCGCCGTGGAGCGCGGTGTTGAAGGACGTGCGGCGCGGCGGTTAAAACCAGAAATATTTGCCGGGATGCACGGGAATTTCTCTCCCGATCTTTTTTCCCTCTTATTTCGGGTGTTTAGCTAAGTTATTGTTTCTAAAACCTTATTCTGTTTGGCCGACGGCGTGCAAATTCTACGGTCGTAAGCCAGAATGTGGCCCCAAGATTCGGGCCCTAAGGAAATAGGAGAAATTAGAAATGAAAGTTCTTAGCGCTCTGCTCGTGGCTACGGCCGCAGGCTTCCTCGCTACGTCGTCCGTCCAGGCAAGCGAGTGGGACAAACTAACCAAAATTACAATCGCCGAACCAGTACGACTGCCGACGATCACGCTGCAGCCAGGCAACTACCGGTTGAAACTGATGGAATCGGCAGGCAATCGTCATATTGTCGCCGTAGAAGACGAAAACGGTAAGGGCCTGGCGATCATCCTGGCTATTCCGAACTACCGGCTCCAGCCGACTGGCAAGAGCACATTCCAGTTCTGGGAGACTCCGGCGGGCGAAACGAAGGCCATTCGCGCCTGGTTTTACCCGGGCGACAACTTTGGACAAGAATTTGCGTACCCCAAGGGCGAAGCAGCGACCATTGCGGCTTACAGCCACACTGAGGTGCCCTCCATTGCAGACTCCAGTAGCGACTTGAAGACGGCGCAAGTAGATGATGTGGACAAGGCTAATTCGACGCCGCCTGAGCCCGCTCCTACACCCGCCCCAGTCGAGACGGCTCGGGTAGAGACACCGGAGCCCTCTCCGCAACCTGTCGCCGCGGCTCCGGTAGAGCCTACTCCTGCGCCGGCTCCGACCCCCGTTGCGACGCCGGTGGCAGAACTTCCGCATACCGCAAGCGACCTGCCATTGATTGGACTTTTGGGAGCTCTGTCTTTGGCGGGCTTCCTTGCTACGATGACCAAAAAGCGCAGCCGCGTGTAACGCTCTAAAAGGTACCGGCAGGAGGCGGAATCATGAAACGGTCGTTGTTGGCTTATCTTGTTTCCGCCCTCGCCGGTATCGCGGGTGCCTCACAGGTTGCGAAGGATGAGTTCGTGATTAAGACAAATGCGGATCTGGTGATCCTCGACGTTGCGGTTGAAGATCGCAATGGAACTCATGTGGCAAATTTGACGAAAGAGCGTTTCGAGATCCGTGAGGATGGGAAGATTCAAAACGTCCGGTACTTCTCACAGGAGGACTTGCCGGTAGCGGTGGGTTTGGTGGTTGATCAAAGCGGAAGCATGACGACGAAGCGGCGAGTAGTAGTGAATTCCGCGCGGTCTTTCGTTGAAAGCAGCAACCCTTCGGATGAAATGTTTGTGGTGAACTTCAATGACCGCGCCCGGCTCGGCCTGCCGCACGGGGTATCCTTCTCCAGCAACGTGCTAGCACTTCAACTGGCGATATCGGCAGCATCGGCGGAGGGGCGCACATCGCTGAACGATGCGATCGTGATGGCGCTGGAGCATGTGCGAAAGTCGGACCGCATTCGTAAAGTGATTTTGGTTGTGAGCGATGGCGGTGATAATGCGAGCCACGCTTCGGAGAAGCAGATGATGGATCGGGTGGCGGAAACTCCAGTGACGATTTATACGGTCGGCATATTTGAACCCGACGATCCCGACAAAAACCCGGGGTTGTTACGGCGGCTGTCTCGTCTATCGGGAGGCGAGGCGTATTTACCAGAGAGTGTCGGTGATATCGCGAACCTTATGGCGCACATAGGCAAGGAAATTCGCAGCCGTTACACACTGGCGTACGCTCCTAGCCGATCGGGCGAAGCGGGGGAACGGCGAAAAATTCAGGTGCATGTGAACGGCCAGGAGGGACACAAGTTGGTAGTGCGCGCCCGGACCGCCTATCAGCTTCCTGAGATGGAGGCTGCCAAATGAGTTCCGACACTCGCTACTTCCTACGAGGTTTCTTCGGCAGTTGTGCGGTCGTGTTACTCGGTGGCTTCTCTTTCTTTACGATGCAAAGACATTCGCATCAGCAGGAGGCTGAGGCGGCACTCGAAACTCAACTCGAAGGACGGTCCTTCGCGCCGCAAGGTCCGCTGGGGCGTCTCGAGGTTCCGAGGCTGAAGCTGTCGGCCGTGGTGGAAGAAGGAGTGGGGGAGGACATCTTGGCTGTGTCGGTGGGACACGTTCCCGGCACTGCGTTACCGGGAGGGGCTGGAAACGCTGCGTTCGCGGCCCATCGTGATACGTTCTTTCGCCCGTTGAAGGATCTGCGGATGCATGACGAGATCAGCTATACGACATCGAAAGGTACGTACCGCTATCGGGTGGAGGGCTGGAAGATCGTCGATCCGTCGCGCGTTGACGTGTTGCGCCCGGACGGCAGGCCGCGACTGACATTAATCACTTGCTACCCGTTCTATTTCGTCGGTCACGCGCCGAAGCGTTTTGTAGTGGAAGCGCGTCCGATTTGAGCGTCAGCGCTTTTTTCCTTTCTGTCCAGGTTAAATCGAAATAACGGTTAGGCCCGGTATTAGTTGAAAGTGCCGAACATTGGCTGTTGGTCGCGGATGATGTGCAAGGGCTCCATGTCTGCCACTATAGCGGGTCACGCCGACTTCCTCAGGCTAAGGCGGTTTTACCTGGCCGAAGCCAGCGGTTCACGTCATTCGGATTACCGAGGATCTCCCAGTGTTAGAGCGAAAGCGGCCAGGCGCCGTTCTTCCAGGCGAATCGGCCTGGCACGCCGGGCACGGAGACGAGTTGAATTCACCGGGTTTGCATGCGGTCGGCCCAGCGGAGGACTCCGAAAAGCCGCGGCAGGTCCTTGCGCACCG
>JBDTMC010000657.1:0-2864 GCA_039934475.1 Bryobacteraceae bacterium
GGAGCAGGTGGCAGCCCTATGTCCAGGCTCGCAGTTGGTGGGCGCGCACTTCGGTGTCGTCCTGGTTTGCGAGGATACCGCCCACGTGGAGGTAGCGACTTTTCGCAGTGATCACACCTACGAAGATGGACGCCGGCCGGTAAATGTGACTTTCGAGAGGGATCCCCGGCAGGACGTCCTGCGGCGCGATTTCACCATTAATGCGCTGCTGCAGGATCCTGCTTCCGGCGAAATTCTGGATTTCGTGGAGGGCCGCAAGGATCTGTCGAACGGCGTCGTACGGGCCATCGGCGACCCTGAAGCTCGCTTCCGCGAGGATCACTTACGCCTTCTCCGCGCGGTCCGTTTCGCCGCCCGCCTCGGTTTCGAAATCGATGGTGAGACGTTAAACGCAATCCGCCGCCTGCACCCGCTCATCGCCAGAGTTTCCGCCGAGCGTGTGCGCGACGAACTGGTCCGTATTCTCACCGAAGGCGGCGCCCGCCGCGGCTTCGAACTGCTCGACGAGACCGGTTTGCTGCAGGTAATTCTGCCCGAGGTGGCAGCGATGAAGGGCGTTGCCCAGCCGCCGCAATACCATCCGGAAGGCGACGTCTGGACTCACACCCTGATGCTGCTCGACAACCTGCGCCAACCTACGCCAACCCTGGCCCTGGCGGCGCTGCTCCACGACGTAGGGAAGCCGCCCACCTTCCGCATTGCCGACCGCATCCGCTTCGATGGTCACGCCGACGTGGGAGCCGGCATGGCAGCGGACATCCTGGCGCGCCTGCGCTTCTCGCACGACGAAATCTCGCAGGTGGAATCCGACGTCCGCCATCATATGCGTTTCATGGACGTGCCACGGATGAAGGACAGCGCCCTGAAGCGGTTTCTTCGCTTGCCGCATTTCGACGAACTGCTCGAACTGCACCGGCTGGATTGCGTTTCCAGCCACGGGCACCTGGATAACTATCAACTGGTGACGGCGAAACTCGCCGAACTACCGCCCGAACAGATCCGCCCCACCGTGTTGATCAACGGGCAGGACTTGATCGAGGCCGGCTACGCCCCTGGTCCGCTCTTCAAGCAGATACTCACGGTTGTAGAAGACGCCCAACTCGAAGGCACCCTCCAGAACCGGGACCAAGCGTTGGCCCTCGTCCGCTCACGCTTTCCGCTGTCAGGAGGGTGTAACAATACCACCCCCGAGCACGCGGGTTGAAGGGTGGTTATGCGTCCGCCCCGCAGCACTTCTTGAACTTCTTACCGCTGCCACAAGGACAGGGGTCGTTGCGCCCCACCTTGGTCTCCACGACTTTGATGCCTGCGGGCACGGTAACCGGCTCGGCATGACCGTGGTGATGGTCTTCGCCCTCTTCGTCCTCTTCGGGGAAGAACACGGGTTCCAGGCCGTGGAAGGCCAGCCGCTGGTCCAAGGCCACCTGGATCAGTTCCGCCTCCAGATCCGACAAGCCGCCGGCATCCTGCTGCACTTTGTTGAACAGGCCATTCATACGACCTCTCGATATCTCCGCCGGAACAGATAAGGCGTAGGCGAACAGGGCATCCTCGCGCAATTCCTCCTCGCCAAATAGCTTGCGCAGCCGCGCGGCCTCGCCACCGATCCCGAGGTACCCGACACCCCACACCGCCTGCCGCCGGATCTCCATATCCGCGTCGTCCAAATGGCGCGGGAAATACTCCGCGAAGCGCCGATCGAGAGACCGCCACATCGCCTCCATTGCGCTGGCGCGGGCCGCCGGAATCCCATAAAAATCGCGCATCTTGCGAGCGATCGGTTCGTCCGGTTCCAGGGAAAGGCCAATCAGCGCACCACTGCGTTCTTCGAGCGGCGCGCGCTCGTCCATCAAACGGGTCAGCATGGCCTTGCGAACCGACTTATCGTCGGCGGCATCCGCCAGAGCCCGCCACGCCGCGGCGCGCACTGTGGTGTCCGCGTCTTTGTCGGCCACCTCAAGCAGGCGCACCCGCACCTCGTCAGGATAGCTATCGTTAACGAAGCTCTCGACGACTCCAGCGCGGTACTCGGCCGACGAACTAGCCAGGAAGCCCAAGCGCTCCGCCACAGGCAACGCGCTAAACGGCGGGAGGGACTGCTCGGGATACAGTTCCCACAAATCGAACGGCTCCTGATGCGGTTCCGCCTTCGGAGCGTCCAGCGCGCGAATGGCATCCACTAATTCGTGACGCTCAGTTTCCGTCGCCGGCTCCTTTTCGTCCAATGCGGCCAGTTTCGCCTCCAACGCCGGTTTCATTTCCGGATCGCCGTAGAGAGAAATGGCTATCGCCGCGTCGGTGGGATCGACGTCCAGGCGGGCCAACAGAATCGCCCGCACTCTGGGGTCGTGAATGCGCAACGCCGCCAGCATGAATGCGACTTCCCCGCCCTCCGCCGCACCGACTTTCTCAAACACCGCCAGAAGGGGCTCCAAAGACACCGCACCCAACTCCATGAACGCGGAAAGCAACTCATCGGAGATCTCGTCGGGCTGCCGCTCCACCATCATGGCGAAGAAGGGGAGCGCCCGTTCCGTCCGCAAATACCGAAGCATGGGAATCAGATCTTCATCCAGGTCGATGACGTCTTCTTCCCGCTGTTCTAATCCAAACCGGACGAGTTCATCGGCGGCATCGAGCCCGCGTTCCACAATCGCCCGCACCCAGCGTTGATCCAGCGGCAGATGACCACGAGCGGCTTCATCCAACAGTTCGCGCGTCGACGCAGCGGCGTAATTTTCCGGTATCAGTACCACACTTGGCATCGTATCACCCGTATCCTTCGCAAACACGAAAAAGCGCCGGACGGGTCTTCCCCACCGGCGCTTCCGACGTCCTTCTATGGCCTTCAGACTACGTCTTCA
>JBDTMC010000658.1:0-2815 GCA_039934475.1 Bryobacteraceae bacterium
TGGAGCGGGAGACCGGGGTCGAACCGGCGACGTCCAGCTTGGGAAACTAGTCGTGGATTGTAAATAAAGAACATATGCGTCCATGGCGGTAAATACTGAACATAGAAAACCGTGCTGTTTCAGCGTCTTTTGCTTTTGCCCTTCTTAACGCATTAATCGCAGTAACGAGAAGGGGCCTGCTTTTAGCTTCCGATTTGTCCACCTGAAAGCCTCGCCTTAAGGGCTCGCCGGGACTCCGGCGACGTTGGCGCGAGGTGAGCATTTGAACAATAGATCACGGTCGCTCTCGACCCAAACGGGAGCGCATCAACACCACGGTTTTCAATCTGCCGGGTCGATTCTTCGCAGCCTTCCCGGGGACTTGGTCGTCTCAAAACAGAAACTTCGGCGCGCTGAGGCCATCGCTTGCGTCCGTTGGAAACGCCAGGAGGCGAATCAAAACCTTGGGTTCGCGTCACGCCCATTCGTGCTCTGCGGACTACCGATCAAGAAACCGGGGCCCGGCCAGTTGCTCCACGAGAGGCGCAACGGCCAGTTCTCGCTCCAGGTGACTGGTCACCCATCGTACGGTCTTCCGTGGGGCCAGGACCGGCTCATCCCGATTTTCCTTGCCACGTTGGCAATCCGGCAGCAGAGCCAGACGATTCAGTTTCGAAGCGCGGCGGAGATGCTTGAATCCTTCGGCATGCAGCAGGGCGGCACACAGTACCGGCGATTGGTCTCCGCCTTCCAACGCATATTCGGCGCGACCATCTTCTTCGGGACCGATACGCAACGGGAACGGGCTGCGGTCGTGCATCAGGCGCGGTTCAGCTTTATGAGCGAGGCTCGAATCTGGTATTCCCGGGACGCAAATCAAGCCACACTTCCCGGCGGACTTCAAAACGAAATCATCCTCAGCCCCGAATTCCTCCACGAGATCATGAGCCATCCGATCCCAACCGACATGGAGGCGGCGAAGGCGCTCTCCTGTTCTCCGGCAGCTCTCGATTTATTCATGTGGCTCTCCTACCGCTGCTTCGTGGCGAAGGGGCGGGAACGGGTTCCCCTGTTCGGCGATTTCGGACTCGTCAACCAGTTAGGAAGCTCGGAGTATGCCCGTCCGAGAAAATTCCGCGAAAGACTCGATGGCTGGCTGGACTTGGTTCGCGCGATGTGGCCAGAGTGCCCAGCTGCCATGGACACCAACGGGACCGGCCTCTGGGTCGATCGGGCAAGTGCCGTTCTCCCTTCTGGAGGAGCCAAGGTTCGATAGACGACCGCAAGGAATTTGGCCTGTGACCTTGTCGCAAATCGAGGCCATCGTATCGGCGCACCTGGGTCCCGGCAGGATCCAGGAAACAAACAAAGCCAATGCTTCAGCCGACAGATTTCTATGTACCTCGCGAAGCATGTCGGTGGCTGGAGCACGCCCCCAATCGGCCGATTCTACAACGGGCGTCATCACACCACCGTGCTGCACGCAATCCAAAAGATCGAGCGTCTTCGGGAACGGGACGAGAGCGTGAAAGCGCTGCTGGAAGTTCTGACGTTCGCCGTGAATCCAAAACTGGAGAGTCCGCCCGAATCCCTTGAACACGAGTGGAAGGGTGTGATGATCGAGGCCATAGCGGCACGTGTGATTGACAAGCTGATTGCGATGCATCTGGAACTGGAACTCCCGAAGGCCCGATAATGAATGAAATGCAGCAGGATATGGTGGTCGATCTCGTAATTGAAGATCTATCGAGGGCAGGCGTGCATCGTCGCAGGACACCGGCAGGCGGGGATCGTCCTTGAGGGTTTATCTGGATGCTTGTTGCCTCAGTCGCCTCACCGATGACCAGAACCAACCTCGCGTCCGCGCCGAGGCCGAGGCGGTTGAACACATCATGGGGATGATTCGCGCGGGCCAAGCTACGTGGGTGAGCAGCACCGTTCTGGGCATCGAGGTGAGCCGCAACCCTGATCCGGAACGCCGACGGGATGCTGAGGCTCTTCTCTTCTTTGCCAACGACGTAGTTGTTCCGAACCAGGAAGTCGCCGATCGGGCCCGAGAGGTCGAAAAACAAGGGTTCGGCACTTTTGACGCCCTCCACATAGCGAGCGCGGAGCAGGGTGGTACCGACGTCTTCCTTACCACCGACGATGTGCTCTTGCGGCGCGCCAGGCGAAACATCACCGGGCTTCGCCTTCGAGTAGAAAACCCTGTATTGTGGTACCAGGAAGTACGGCCATGATCTCCATCGACAGAATGACTGACGAGGACTTTGAGCGCCATGCCCTCGCGATCCTCCAGCGGGAGTTGGGGCTTGACGGCTTGGCTCGTTTTCTTCGCCTGAACAGAGCCACGAGCGGCGACTACACGCGGGATCGGCACAAGTGGCTCAACGGCACCACGATTGATGACCTCATGGCTGAGGTCGAAAGCCGCCACCCCCCTTCCGCCTAAGGAGACCGTTCTAAGATCCAAAGATTGATCTGGTGAGATCATTGAGAGCCTCTTCGAGTTGACAGTGCTTCGCTGCGCACACACCATCAGTTTTGTACTCGTCAAAGCAGACCCTCTGCGGTGCTGTCGGGCGTGAACTTCGGTTAAACCCCAGTGAGCTGGTCCGGAGCGTACTCCGTCGACGCGAAGCGATTTGGGGTGCCGCTACGTGCTTTCTGACGCAGAGGAGCATAACCAAACCTCACGTCGGCAAACTCTCGGCCTCGACAGACGCGACGGGGATACTGGCGATATCGAAGATCGGCAGGGCCGGCGTGTGGTCAAAGAAACAAGCGGCACGATGGTAAAACTTGAGCAAGCCACCGAGGCGTCCGCGACAACGGA
>JBDTMC010000659.1:0-2789 GCA_039934475.1 Bryobacteraceae bacterium
ATCGGCGACGGGTTCAACCATGCCAGGCGGCAAGGAGGCCCTCTTCTGATTCGGCAACAGCGCGCCCACTTCGCCCTTCATCCGCGCCAGGGAGCCCATGTACATGAAGTGGACAGCACGCAGCGGATGGCCTACGACGTCAATCCCCGACACTGGCAGCACCACGCGGTACTTCGCGCTGACGCCTTCAGGATGGGCCTTGGCATAGTCATTGATGCCGCGCGCAAAGGCGTCGAGCAACTTGCGGAAAGAGGGGTCCTGGGCGTTGTACCATTCGCGCGCCAGATCGGGCACACCGTTGAGTTGGATCCAACGGTCGAGCTCAGCATGCTCGGGACCCCAATACTCAGACGCGCGTCCGCGCGATTCGCCGTACAGCCGCAACAGCAGGTCGGCATGGTTCTGCATCTGCGCCCAGCCGTGACCGTAGAACATCCCTTCCAAGTTGTCGGCGAAGATGTGTGGGACGCCGTATTTGTCCCAAAGGATCTCGGTCTTGGCGTACGCGCTTGTAGCGCCGGCCGCCAGCAGGACGAACAGTGCGAGCCTGTGCATGGATTCGAGTATTGTAGCGAATCACGCGGTGTGAACGGCGGCAGGATGCCGGCGCGGCAAGAACAGCAAGCAGGTTGCGAGCAGAAGGCCGGCCAGCACATAGACACCCGAAGCCGCGGCGATGGCAAAGCCTAAACCGCGCTCGCGCGCCACTAGACCGACGACCAGGGGCGCCGTCCCGCCACCCGCGAACCAGCCGACACAGTTCATCAGACCGGCCACCGTGCCGCGCGCCTGCGGCGGAATCACGTCGAATGGCGAGGCAAAGATATTGGCGTCATAGAACCCCTTGCAAAAGCCCCATCCCGTCAAAGCCACAATCACCAGCGTGAGAGAGGGCGCCAGCCCGCACAACAGAACGAAAGGCGCGGCCAGCAAAACGGCCGAGGCCTGAACCATCACGCGCCCGCGTGGGGTGTGGCGCGCCAGAGTGTCTGCCAGCCAGCCTCCGATTGACGCGCCGGCCATGCTGGCCAGTTGTGCGTACACGGTAGCCGCCAGGCCGGCCGCCGCCAGACTCATTCCAAAGCGCTCATAGAGGAACTTCGGCATCCATGACAGCAGCACTACCGCAACGAAATTCGCGCACACGAAAGCGCCCATCAGGCAGAGCACGGAGCGGTTGGAGAGGATCAGCCGAAATGCCTCGCCCACGGGAATCCGTTGTTGTGGCGGAGCATCGTCGGACATACCGCGCACCGGTTCCCGCAGGTACTTGCGAAGTACGAACCCGAGCAAGATGCCCAGGCCGCCGAACACGACGAAAGAGGACCGCCAGCCGTAGCGCTGCCCGATGAGTCCGGCAAAGAAGCCGCCTCCGATGGTGCCCATATAAACGCTGGTCTGCAGGAAGCCGAGAGCGCGCGACCGTGTCGCCTTGCCGTGATAGTCACTGAGCATCGAAACCGATGCGGGGTAGTAGAATGTCTCGCCCGCACCTTCTGCCGCACGGAAGAAAATGAGGTGGCTAAAGTTGCGTGAAATGGCGGTTGCAACGCAGATTATGCTCCAGACCTGTAATCCACCAAGGATCGCGGACCGGCGCTTTATGCGGTCGACAATTACACCTGCCAGCGGCGCGCCCAACCCATAGACCCAGGCGAAGGCCGAGCCAAGCAGGCCCAACTCAACAGGCCCGAGGTGGAGTTCCTTCTCGAGCAGGGGAAAGACGGAGAAGATCGCCTGGCGATCTGCATAGTTGAAGAAGCAGATGCTCCAGAGCATTGCGACGACGGCCCACTTGTACCGGGCGGGCCGCAGGTCAGTGACGCTCACTTTCACACTACGCCAGGATTGCTTTTACAACACTGGCTTTTTCGACGCCGGTGAGCTTTTGCTCCAATCCCTGATATTTGTAGGTGAAGCGTTCGTGATCGATCCCGAACTGGTGCAGCAGGGTGGCCTGCAGGTCGCGAACATGAACCGGATCGCGGGTGATGTTATACGAGAACTCGTCGGTCTCGCCATGAACGACTCCGCCCTTAATACCGCCGCCTGCCATCCAGAGGCTGAAACAACGCGGATGGTGATCGCGGCCGTAGTCGGTGGGAGTAAGTTTCCCTTGCGAATAGATGGTGCGGCCGAATTCCCCGCCCCAGATGACGAGTGTCTCGTCCAAAAGGCCTCGCTGCTTCAGGTCCTGCACCAGCGCCCAAGCCCCTTGGTCGACGTCTTTGCACTGGCTGGGCAGGATTTCCGGAAGATCGTTGTGCTGATCCCAGCCGCGGTGATAGAGCTGCACGAAACGCGTGCCCCGTTCCATCAAGCGCCTCGCCATCAAGCAGGTGTTGGCAAATGTGCCACCCTTGCGGGCGTCCTCGCCATACAGTTGAAACGTCGCTTCGGATTCCTTGGATATGTCGGTTAATTCCGGCACGGAAGACTGCATCCGGAACGCCATTTCGTACTGTGAAATGCGGACCCGGGTTTCCGGATCTTCCAAACGCTCGTATTCAATATGGTTCATCTCCCCGAGCGCATCCAGCATGCGGCGGCGCATCGCCGGCGGAACGCCCTCCGGATTACTGACGTACAACACCGGATCGCCGCCGGAGCGAAGCGCCACGCCGGAGTACTGTCCGCTGAGGAATCCGCTGCTCCAGAGACGCGCGGAAATCGCTTGCACGTTGGCCTTCGGATTCGAATGTTTGGCGTTCATCACCACAAACGTCGGCAGATCCTCGTTCATGCTCCCCAAGCCGTAACTGAGCCACGCGCCCATGCCCGGATATCCC
>JBDTMC010000660.1:0-2785 GCA_039934475.1 Bryobacteraceae bacterium
CCATAGCTTCCTCGGCAAAGACAGAAACAAAGGCGTTCAGGCGCGGCTGATTGGCTTCGATTTCGCGCAAATGAGCGGCCACCAGATCCACCGGGGATAGCTCTCCGGAACGGACCAACGCGGCCATCCGGACCAAAGTGAGCCGGTTTGGCATGTTGTTTATTTAGCGGAAGATATCGCGAACTTTGCCAAAAAATCCACGTTTTTCCTTGGGCTTTTCTTTCGGCGGCGGGGGGATAGAGATTGACTGTGGATCGGGGGCGGCGGGATCCATTGGACGGCGGGCGACACGGCCGTCGCCGGCCACGGATGACGCTGTAGAGGGATTGGCTGGAATGGTGGGGACAATTTCTCCGGGATTGGCTTCCCATCCCGCGACGTGAGTTCCTTGGCGCATGCCGCCGTGAAGCTGGCAGACCTGCATAGGTTGGGTTCCGAGAATGAAGACGTCAGGCTTCACACTGGGGCAGCCGGCAGAGGCGAGTTGCCCGGTAGTGGGATCAACATCCACGGTCACAAGACCATCGGGCGCTTCAAACTGGCGAACACTGCGATACTCGCGGTATTTGTGGGCGCGTTTCATGAACTCGGTCCACACGGGCAAGGCCGAGCGAGCACCTTCCAGTTTGATGTCGGTGCTGTCGTCAAAACCAACGTACACAACGCAGAGGAGACGGGAAGTAAAGCCGGCGAACCAGCCGTCGCGGGAGGTTCCGGTCTTACCGCCTGCGGGGAGTCCGAAGCCGCGGGCGCGGGTGCCGGCGGCTGTGCCGCTGCGCATCACGTCCTCAAGCATGGTCACCATGATGTAGGCGACGCGCGGATCGAGCACTTGTTTGCGCACCGGTTTCACATCAAAGATGGGCCTGTTGTCGGCATCACGAATCGCTCGAATCCAATTCGGCTTTACGTACAGTCCTCCGTTGGGAAAGACGGTGTAAGCGCCGGCCACATCGATAGGCGAGTTGTCGTAGGAGCCGAGGGCGATGGCGGGGGTGGGCTCGGCATTCAGGCCCAGCTGGCGGGCGAGGTTCGCGACTTTATCGTAGCCTACGGCTTCGGCGGTCTTGATGGTGGGGATATTGAGCGATTTGGTCATCGCCTGGCGGAGCGTGACGGTGCCGTGGTATTCGTCCTTGAAGTTATTGGGTTCGTAGGATTTCGTACCGCTCTCAAACCAGAAAGTGGTGGGCTCGTCGACGACAGTGGACTCCGGCGTGAGCACAGTTTTGGCATTTTCGTCGAGGGCGGAGCTCATTGCGGCGGCATAGACGAAGGGCTTGAACACAGAGCCGGGCTGACGTTTGGAGACGGCGCGGTCGAGCTGGCTGTTGCCGTAGTTACGGCCACCGATGAGGGCCTTGATTTCTCCGGTAGTTGGATCGATAGCCACTAGGGCGACTTGCGGTTCCATCTCCAGAGGCTTGCCACGGCGTTTGGCGCGAAGCTGATCGTCCACTTCCTTCATGCCGATGCGGACGGCTTCGACGGCCTCGCGTTGGAGGTTCATGTCGAGAGTGGTGTAGACGCGATAGCTGTTGGTTTGAAAGTCGTGATCGGCGAAGTTTTCCTGAAGTTCGTCGTTCACCAGGTCGACGAAGTAGGGGGCATCGGTAGATTCGGCGCCGCCGGGGGCGACGGTGACAGGGGCGGTGATCGCCTTCGCGTATTCACGGTCGGTAATGAGACCGTTTTCGCGCATCAGCTTGAGCACTTTGTCACGGCGGTCTCTGGCCCGTTCGGGGTGGCGATAGGGGTTGAGGAAGTTGGGGCGGTTTACCAGACCGGCGAGCATAGCGGCTTCAGGAAGGGTGAGCTGCTGCAGATCCTTACCGAAATAGACCTGCGCGCCTTCGCCGAAGCCGTGGACGGCGAAGCTACGGTGGCGGCCGAGGTCGATTTGATTGGCGTAGTACTCGAAGATTTCCTGTTTGGTGAGCTTCTGCTCGAGGTGCATCGTGATGAGCACTTCGGCGGCTTTGCGCTCCAAGGTTTTGTCCTGGTTCAACCAGAGACTGCGGGCCAACTGCATGGTGAGCGTGGAGGCACCGGAATGCATGTAGCCCTTCTTGACGTCCTCGAAGGCGGATTTGACGATGCGGAGAGGATCGAAGCCGGCGTGCTGGAAGAAGCGCTTGTCTTCGGCGGAGATCACCGCGTCAACTACAACTTTGGGGATGTCTTCGTAACGCACGAGGCGGCGTTTTTCGCGGTTGCGATCAAAGAGGTTGGTGAGGATCTCAGGCTCCAGCCAGTATTGGGTGCGGGGAGAGTTGTCGCGGAGAGAGATGATTTCCTTGACGCGACGGCCTGAGAACTTGATGACGGCATCTTCGCCGGGGAAATAAGACTCGGCGCCGGGGAAGATTTCCACGGCGTCGTCGCTGCGGCGATTGAACCAGCCGATGCGGTTGCTCCGTAGTTCACGAGCACTGTACCCGCTTTGGCGAAGCTGTGCCACCGTTTCCGAGGCTGTCATTTCATCGCCTACCTGAACGATGGCGGGGGTGGCGTAGAGGCGCGATGTGTTGGCGAAGGCACCGGTAGCAAGCCGCTGGTCGATCAGCCTGGCGTAATGGACGTAGAAATAGACAAACGTTCCCAGTCCGGAGACGAGGACGAGGGCGGCTAGCGAGATGAGAATCTTGCCGGCCGGATGAATGAAGAAGCGTACCAAGCCCGCTCCCTTGGGCACTTTCACACTGACACCCACAGAGTGATCCTTAGCTTCATTGTCTCATGGTGCGGCAGGAGGCTACCGGCTGGCGGCGGAGGGCCAGCTGGC
>JBDTMC010000661.1:0-2773 GCA_039934475.1 Bryobacteraceae bacterium
AGACCGGCGGCGGTCATGCTGGCCATACCGCCGGCCTCGGTAATTCCTTCTTCGAGAATCTGGCCGTCCTTCGATTCGCGGTAATAGAG
Organism: Bryobacteraceae bacterium; assembly: GCA_039934475.1. Lineage (GTDB taxonomy): Bacteria > Acidobacteriota > Terriglobia > Bryobacterales > Bryobacteraceae > JBDTMC01. The sequence goes on from JBDTMC010000661.1 coordinate 90, forward strand.
GAAGTTGTCGCTGTCTACCGGCTTGTAGAGCTGGCCCTGGCTGGCATAGATACCGTGGGCGCGGAACATGCTGTCCATGCCGAAGGTGCGAGCTTCGTCGGGGATGATCGGCACAATGTACTTGCCGATGCTCTTGTCCTTGAGAAGATTGCGCAACACGGCTACGAAAGCCATCGTGGTGGAGACGGCGCGGCCCCCGCTACCGGCGACTGACTCGTGGAAAAGATCGAGACTAGGCGCGGCGATGGCGGCGGCGCGTACCTTGCGTTCCGGTACGGGACCGCCCATGGTGCGGCGCCGATCCATCATGTAACGCATTTCCGGGCTGTCGGCCGGCGGGCGATAGAAGGAGATGGTGTGCACCGCTTCATCGGGAATTGGGATGTCGAAGCGGCGGCGGAAGAGCTCCATCTCATTTTCGTTGAGCTTCTTCTGCTGGTGGGTGACGTTGCGGCCCTCGCCGGCTTCGCCGAGGCCGTAGCCTTTGATGGTGTGGGCAAGGACGACAGTGGGGCCGCCGCGATGCTCCACGGCGCGCTTGTAGGCGTTGTAGACCTTAAGCGGGTCGTGACCGCCGCGACGCAGATGACCAATCTCTTCGTCGGTCATGTCCGCGACCAGAGCTTCCAGTTCCGGGTACTTGCCGAAGAATTCCTTCCGGGCGTAGGCGGGGCCGCGGGCCTTAAAGGCCTGGTACTCGCCGTCCACACACTCGGTCATGCGCTTGAGGAGGATTCCGGTTTCATCCTTATCGAGCAGGCGATCCCAGTTGCCGCCCCATAGGACCTTGATTACGTTCCAGCCGGCGCCGCGGAAGGATCCTTCCAGTTCCTGGATGATGTGACCATTACCGCGCACCGGACCGTCAAGCCGCTGCAGATTGCAATTGACGACGAAGACGAGGTTGTCCAGATGCTCACGGGAGGCGAGCGTGAGGGCGCCCAGGGTTTCCGGTTCGTCCGTTTCACCGTCGCCGAGGAAGGCCCAGATCTTGCGTTCCGTGGTGGGGATCAATCCGCGGTTTTCCAGGTAGCGCATGAAACGCGCCTGGTAGATCGCGTTGATCGGGCCCAACCCCATGGAGACCGTGGGGAACTGCCAGAAGTTGGGCATCAGCCACGGGTGCGGGTAGGACGACAGACCAGGGTGTTCGCGGAGCTCATGACGGAAGTTTTCGAGATGCTTTTCCGTGAGCCTGCCTTCCAGGAAGGCTCGGGCATAAACGCCGGGCGAAGCATGTCCTTGGAAATACATGAAGTCGCCGGGCTGATCGCCGTAGCTGCCGCGGAAGAAGTGATTGAAGCCGACCTCAGTGAGCGTGGCCTGCGAAGCGTAAGTGGAGATGTGGCCGCCAATGCCCTCGTCATACTTGTTGGCACGCACCACCATTGCGAGGGCGTTCCAGCGGGTGAGGCTTTTGATCCGGCGCTCAATCTCTCGGTCGCCCGGATAGGCGGACTCTTCAGCCACGGGGATCGTGTTCAGGTAGGGAGTGTTGAGCCGGAGGGGAGCGGTGACGCCGAACATGGAGGCGCGTTCCATTAGGCGGGAGAGGATGAAAGAAGCCCGGTCGGGCCCCACTTCGTCCACAATCTGATCGAGCGCTTCCAGCCATTCCGCTGTTTCCTGAGGATTTAAGTCCTCTTGCGGTTCCACTTTAGTTTTGAGCATGATTTCCAGGGGTCTATTCTAAAATACCGTTTTCGGCTAACAGCGTGCAACGCGCGGCGACTTGGCGCGATGCGTGGCGGGTCCTCAAAGTTGGATGCAGTTGCGAGCGACGGGACTCGCAAAAGGCATGCGGCCTAGTACTTAAACACCGACGACGCTTCAAACTTATGGTAGCCGCGGAATTCAGTCTCATTCCGTACCATCGATCGCCCCTGCCGAACCTGCAACACGGATCGCAGGGGCAACAGGTAGTCCTTATCGCCTACACGCACCATACCGTATTCCAGCGACATGCTGGGCGATTGCAGGGCAAAGTCCTTGGGTAATTTCTGGCCCGCGATCGTGAGGCGGCGTACCATGCCGGATTCCTCATCGATATAGACGCGTCCCTGGTACCCCGGAACTTCCTGGCGCATATTGTGAGTGAGAACGAAGTTCGACTTCTCTGGCGCCACTTCGACATCGAACACTTGACACAAGCTACCCGCCGCCATCGCCCTACCAGCCCACTTGTACACTGTTCCGACTTCGGGATTGAAGAGCGCCTTCAACATCGTGCCGAACTCGCCTCGCGAGCGCACACCGTCGAGCGGTTTGCTGGAGGCGTCCGCCTTCAGCCCGTTGACTTCCAAAGCGCGGTAACTCTCCTTGCCGTTTTCGAAAGTGAGTTCGTCCACGATGACATCGCCGACGCGGAGCCGGTCAGCGTTCTTCGCCGGAGCGGTGAGGCGGCGCGTCTCCTGCGTGCACCGGAAGTTGGGCAAACGGGCGGAGTAGTTGAGGGCTCCGGCGGCGGCCGCTTGCCACAGCCGTTCGGTTTCCTCGGCGGGCAACGAAGGGCCACCGGCGCGGAGGGCGACCGGGTCAATTTCGGGCATCACAAATCCGGAATCCTCCTCCGCGGGCGGGGAGGCGGAGCCGACGGCAGGCGCAGGCGTAAGATCGGCTGCGGTCTGTCCATTACCCAGGACGCGGAAGGGCACTGAGCGGGTGATGATGTTCTTGTCCTGCTG
>JBDTMC010000662.1:0-2754 GCA_039934475.1 Bryobacteraceae bacterium
GCGGCGGCCATCCATGGGATCTAGCTGGCGGGCAAGATGCACTGCTGCTGCTGTTTAACCACTCCGCCGTTCCCAAATACTTCAATGTCAAAATCGGCAATGGGGGCGTGCTCTGGCAACCGGCATACCTCCTGGCGGCGATGGAGACGCGGGCCATTCGGATTCGCGAGCTCATCGCCGGCCAAGTCAGGGATCAGCACGGCGAGGTGCTGCCACGGAATCTGGAGCGAGGGGAGATCGGGTGGTTCACCGCGAATCCGGCGGAAGGCGCGGGCCGCCTCATGCAGATCAACCCGGTATCGCAGACGGTTGCAGCGGATGCTCGCGTGGCCCGCAACTTCAGTTGTTCTTATGCTTTCGTCCTCTGCGGTGCCTCGGTGGCCCCCGCATACACCACTTTTAACGACGGCCAGGTGAGCAGCCAGCTTGAAGCGGTTCCCGCCGTCTGTCTGAGCGTGACCCCCACCATTTGCTCCGGCCAAGCGTCAAGCTACGGCGGCCTGGGATACACATACCAGTGGACGGCAAGCGGCCCGGCGCAGGTCTACGGGCCGTCAACGGAGTCAATTGCGTCCTTTTTGGGCACCGGCGCTGGCTCGGGTTACGCTTATGTGTCAATTCGAGCCGAGGACAACGGTCATCATTATTATTGTCAGGAGATCGGTTTTGGAATTCTGAGCGTGGCGCCCAAAATTAACGGTGCCCAACCGCTATCAGCGCTGCCAGGGCAGACTGTCACCCTAACGGGCTTGGGATTCGGTAGCAGCCCAGCAGTAAAATTTGGAGGGACATCTGTCTCTCCCACTTCATCGAGCGATACGCAGATCAAATTTGTTATCCCCGTAAGCGCGAGCGCCGGATGCGAGGCCGGTCAGCTCAGCTACGGTACCGATGTCACTTATCAGGTCTTGGATCAGGCACAGGGAATATTGCAGTGGCCGGGTACATGCCACAGGAGCACCTCCCACCCTGGCCATCGGGACAGTTCGAACCATTTGCCACGCCACAAACGACGAATGGTAGCGGTCAATTCCTGGATACGCCGGTGGGGACCTGTTTCGGCCCACCTGCCCCGTCGACAAACTTATGCATCAACACTTCGCAGACGTTCAATATCCTTGGTGCCCCACCTACACAGTACTCTATCCAGACCGACTACACGCACAGACTGAGTACTCGGACAAAAGCTCAGCACGAGTAGCCCGGCATACAGCGTTACCTCTGGAAGCGTGCCTTAGTGCCGAGTGAGCTCGGAAGAATGGGAGGTCAATTTGAACGGCGCACGACGAATAGACTACTTGTTGGCAGTGCTACTGTTGGTTTGTAGCTTCGCCTTCGCTCAGGAGTCGCCTGATCAGGTAGGCCGAGCTCGAGTTCGTGCGCGTGTCGGGGAAATCGTGCGCGCGGCTCTACGCCAGTCGGAGGGTGTCACACCGGAGGGTGTCCGATACACGTGGCGCGCCACGCCGGCACTCTCCGAAATGAACGAGTTGCGTGGCCTCGGTCCCATGGCGGTTGACGCCCTGAGTCAGATACTCCTGTCCAAGAATGCGCGCGAGTGTCAGCTTGCAGTCCGGTTGATGGGCGCGTTCGACCAGAGCGTCGTCCTGGCGCCAATGCTGAAGGGTGTCAACAACCCAGACGTACCGGCTGCCTGCCGGAGCTTCTTAATAGCGGCTCTCCGGGAGGCGCCAGCCGACGTTCTGAAACCGGTGCTTGATCGTGCGGCGACGGATCCTGACGCCAAGGTGCGTTCGGAGGCCGTTCGTCAGCTAGAGAATATAAAGGCCGGACAGTAGACCGATCGGCCAGCAATCGCAATTCGTGGATCACTCATTGCGACGAAGGGCAAAACGGGATGCTAGAGCCCGCTTCGGGATTGCGGTACGAGGCCTGAGGGCTTAGAGTTCGCGACTGCCACCGGAGCCACGACGATGACAGAAAGGGAAGGAAGTCCCATGCGACAAATGATCACGATTGCAGCCACGCTCACTTGTCTTTCGCTCCCGGCGGTGTGTCGGGTAGGACCCCCTCCTTTCCAAACCTGTACTCCCACCGTCCCGCCGACCTTCTCCCTCGCTGCCGAGCAGGTTCGGTCGGAGCCGGGGACCATCGAGTTGAAGCTCCATCTTCGTAATGTCTCGTCGAAGGCGCGGATCGTTGAAATCGGAGACCCTCCGACCCTGGTTGCCGCGAGGATTTTGGACGCTTCCAGCAAACCAATCGCCCTGACGAAAAGAGGACAGGAGCTATACTCACCCCTGAAAGAGAATGCGGTGTGGGTCGGGGGGGTGCCATGATAGGGCGTCGGGAACTGAAGCCACAAGAGGAGAGAACTTTTATGTGGCGAGTGAGTGATTGGTTTGATCTCGCCAAGCCCGGAACCTATCGCGCCGCGTTCAAGGAGGAGATCGGCGACCCCGCAGTAATCGCCTGTTCCCAGCCGATCCTCGTGACCCTGGCCGCGGTGAGTGAACCCGGCAAGTGAGGTCCCGCCGTTTGATCCAGGGGCGCACTCTGCTTCAACGGAAACATCATATGGTAGAAAGCGGAAAGGGCGCGACGTCTCTCTCGCTCTCGGCTGTAACACTGGCTGTCAGTTGTGCTGTTCTTGCCCTTTGGCAGGATAAGCGCGCGGTCATCACCCCGGGCATCCACTTTACCGGCAGTCGGCAACGGTCACGTGCCTGACGGAGAAGGGCGCTACCGTAGTGCAGACTTTGCCACTCGCGGCCGGTGGATGGGCCGCGATTC
>JBDTMC010000663.1:0-2646 GCA_039934475.1 Bryobacteraceae bacterium
CACCATTCTGGCGTCCACACCCTCTTTCCGGATGCTGACAATCCCGGCACCCGTGGCGGCGGTCCGCTGGCCCATAATTTCGTAGCCCTTCGCTTGAGCAGCCTCTGAGAGACGGTCACCTAAGCCTTGAACGGCTTCAGAAATGCGCTCAATGCCAACATCAAGTAACAGTTTCATTGACGCCAGCAAACCATATATTCCAATAGTATTTAAGGTCCCTGGTTCATAGCGCCCGGCATCGCTTCGCAGGCTCATATCCCGCGAGGAGTAGTCGGCGTATTTGGCCACGTTGGTCCAGCCAAACTCCACCGGTTCCACTTGCTCCTGGACCTCTTTGCGGACATAGAGCACGCCGCAACCTTCCGGTCCCGTCAGCCACTTGTGCCCGTCGGCCGCAAGGGCGTCGATGTGGGAGGCTCGAACGTCCAATGGAAACGCGCCCATCCCTTGGATCGCATCTACGAAGTAGAATACGCCGTGCCGGCGGCAGATCTCACCTACTGCTGTGAGGTCAGCCCGGTACCCGGAAAGATACTGTACGAAGCTCAACGCCAGCAGTCGCGCTCCCCGGCATGCTTCCTCTACCTTCTCCAGAGGGTCGTACACGGAAAGCCGTCGCAGCTCCACGCCCTTCACTTCTAACTTCTGCCAAGGGTATAAGTTAGCTGGGAATTCTTCATTAAATACAATAACTCGATCGCCCGGTTTCCAGTCGATACCCATAGCGATCGTCGCTATGCCTTCTGACGTGTTTTTGACGATCGCGATTTCGTCGCGGTGGGCGTTGATCATCGCCGCCGTCACCTGCCGCAGACTCTCATAGGACGCCATCCACTGGTCATAGTGGAGGGAACCGTAGAGCTCGCCGTCGGTGGCCAGCCACCGCATGGCTTCCGCTGACGGCTTGGAAAGCGGCGACACCGCCGCGTGATTCAGATAGATCAGCTTCTCGGTCACCGGAAACTGCTCCCGATATTGCTGCCATAGCGCAGATTGTGTCACCTGGTCGAAACCCATTCTCCTGAGAATACGTTAATTAGATAGGAATCCGCTTCTCCACCGGTACTGGCGCATCTATACTGTGGATAGGGCTGCGACCTTCTAAGGAGTCATAATGAGACGATTGGCGATGCTCCCCGGCCTGAAAACCGGAACTGCACTGGCACTGGTCTTTGCGCTGCTGATGCCTCTCAGCGGCGTCGCGAAGGACAAGAAAAAGGACCCCGACGAGATCGGTAACCGCGACGTGGGCAAGGGTGTGAACTTCTACTCTCTGGAGAAGGAAATCGCGCTTGGTAAAGGACTCGCGCAGGAAATCGAGCGTCAGGCCAAGGTCATCGACGATCCGGTGATCGCCGAGTACGTCAACCGCGTCGGCCAAAACCTTGTTCGCAACTCCGATTGCAAAGTTCCCGTCAGCATCAAGGTCCTGGACACCGAAGAGCCCAATGCGATGGCCCTTCCGGGCGGCTTCTTCTTCGTCAACTCCGGCCTCATCCTGCTGGCCGATAACGAAGCCGAACTCGCCGGCGTGATGTCGCATGAGTTGGCTCACATCGCCGCCCGCCACGGCACGCGCCAGGCTACGCGCGGCACACTAGCCAACCTTGCCACCATTCCGCTGATCTTCATGGGTGGCTGGACCGGCTACGGCATCCAACAGGCGGCCAGCATCGCCATCCCGCTCGGGTTCCTCAAGTTCTCGCGCGGCTTCGAGTCGGAAGCAGATATGCTGGGCCTGCAATACATGTACAAGGCCGGCTACGATCCCACCGGGTTCGTAGACTTCTTCGAAAAACTACAGTCTCTGGAAAAGAAGAAGCCCGGTTCCATGTCCAAGTTCTTCAGCACCCATCCACCCACCGACGATCGCATTAAGAGCGCCCAGAAGAACATTGCGGAGATGCTGGAAGCGAAGCCCGAATACGTTCTCACCACGTCGGAATTCAACGACGTGAAAGCGCGTCTGGCAATGCTCCACAACCGCCGCAAGCTCGATACCAAGGAAGACGCCAACCGGCCGCGCCTGCGTCGCAATCCCAACGGCGGAACCGTACCGGTGGACGGCAGCGGCGACGACAAGAAGCCGACCGACGAAGACGAGCGTCCCGTCCTGAAACGCCGCAACTAGGCAACAGGTCCAGGTCTACCGAAGCCCGCCCGAGGTTCCTCCCTCGCGGCGGGCTTTACCTTTTCACGGCGGCGGTGTGGATATCCGTCAGCTGTTGCCTCATCTCTTGAACGAAGTCGAGGCTGAATCGAATCCGGCGCTGGTTCATGTCGGCAATGTCCTTGCCTGTCCATACCGACTTCATTACGCCCAGGTCGTGCTTCCGGGTTCGCGTGATCATATGCCCCAACTCATGAGCGATCGTGCTTCCCAGGATCATCGATTCGCTGGCGATGTTCCGTTTCGCGAACTCCTCCACATCCGGCCACATCACCACCGCATGATTGCCGCGGCCAATCGTCAACATCGAATACCCTAACGTTACGGTGTCGTACTTGGTCGTTCCACGGTCTGGACTGATACAGACCAGATATCCTGTCAGCCACGGGCACGGGTTGTCCCCATTCGCGGAGCATTCCGACCACTGAACCGTGAATCCCTCGAGAGAATAGATGTCGACAACCTCGTTCATTGCC
>JBDTMC010000664.1:0-2593 GCA_039934475.1 Bryobacteraceae bacterium
CGGTCCTTCCAGACCGAGGCGAAGGCGTGGGCAGAAGAGACAGGCGCCTGTGGCTGTTGCGGCATGAAACTCTTCGCCGACCGGAAGGGCGGCCTCCACGCACTCTACCGGTCGGCAACGGAATCCGTGCATCGGGATATCTACTTACTAAACTCAAGCGACCACGGCCGCAGCTTTCAGGGAAGCCTGCTCCACAAATGGGAGATCAACGCTTGTCCCATGAGCAGCATGGATTTCGCCGAGGCATCTGGGAAGCTTGTGGCAGCATGGGAGACCGGTGGCCAAGCATACTGGACCGCCATCAACGGAAAAACCGGCGAGCCTGTTGCCGCGCCCGGTGAAGGCAAAGGCCGCAAGCATCCCCGAATCGCCGTTAACCAACGCGGCGAAGTCCTCCTCGCGTGGACCGAAGGCACGGGCTGGCAAAAAGGCGGCGGTTTGGCGTGGCAGCTCTACGACCCAGCCGGGCAGCCAGTTGGCGAAACCCGCCGCGAGCCTGGGATTCCGGCGTGGAGCTTCCCCGCCGTCGCGGCACGTCCCGATCACAGCTTCACCATCTTCTTTTGATATCATCCGGAACGATCGTGAACAAACGAACTTTCCTGAAAATGATTCCCGCCGCCGTCTCCGCGGCCATGGCCCAGCAGAAATTGCTGGCCCAGCAGACACTGCTGGCCCAGCAGAAATTGACCAACTGGGCCGGCAACCTGACCTACAGCACCGATCACGTTCACGAAGCCGCAACCGTTGACCAGGTTCGCTCGGTGCTGCGTTCTCAGGACAAGGTGAAGGTGCAGGGCACCCGCCACTGCTTTAACTCCATCGCCGACAGTAAGTACAACCTGCTGTCGATAAAGCCGATGCATGAGATGGTGGCGCTGGACGCCGCTGCGCGCACGGTGACGGTGGATGCCGGCATCACCTACGGTCAACTTTGCCCTTTGCTCGAAGCCAAGGGTTTCGCGTTACACAATCTGGCTTCCCTACCCCACATCTCCATCGCCGGAGCTTGTAGCACCGCCACGCACGGCTCTGGGGAAAAGAACGGCAACCTCGCCACAGCCGCCGCGGCCCTGGAATTGGTTACCGCCTCAGGCGATGTCATCAAGCTCTCACGGAAAGCCGATGGAGAGCGGTTTCGCGCCGCCGTAGTAGGCCTCGGCGCGCTCGGCGTCATTACCCGCATCACGCTCGACATCCAGCCCACCTTCGCCGTCCGCCAGTACGTCTACGAGAACCTCCCCCTGGCCCAGATGAAGGACCACTTCGACCAGATCCAGGCCGCCGGCTACAGTGTCAGTCTCTTTACGGACTGGCAGAAAAAGCGCATCAACGAGCTGTGGATCAAGTGCCGCGCCGGCCAGTCGTTTGCCGCGCCCAAAGAGTTCTATGGCGCGAAACTCGCCACCCGCAACCTCCATCCCATCGCCGAACTTTCCGCCGAGAACTGCACCGCCCAGATGGGAGTCCCCGGCCCCTGGTATGACCGTCTACCGCACTTCCGAATGGGCTTCACGCCCAGCGCCGGCAAGGAACTCCAGACCGAGTATTTCGTCTCCCGCCGCAACGCTGTCGACGCCATACTCGCAGTCGAGCGCCTCCGCGACCAGGTATCGCCCCACCTCCTGATCTCCGAACTCCGCACCGTCGCCGCCGACGATTTATGGCTCAGCACCGCCTACAAGCGCGACAGCCTCGTCCTCCATTTCACCTGGAAGCCGGACTGGCCCGCCGTCCGCCGCGTCCTCCCGGTAATCGAAAAGGAGCTAGCCCCCTTCGAACCCCGCCCCCACTGGGGCAAACTCTTCACGATGCCCCCATCGACCCTCCGAGCCCGCTACGAAAAACTCGGAGAATTCGTCCAACTAGCCACCAAGCTCGACCCCAAAGGCAAGTTCCGCAACGACTTCCTGAACACGAATCTCTTCTCCCTATGATCAATACGGAAGCAGCGCTGGCCAGCATAACGCGCGCCGGTGGAGGACTCTACGACGGGTTTAAGCGGATAGGCACCTCGGACCGGAATCGGCCTCGATTCGTTTACGCCGATCGGTCCACCGAACTTCGACCTGCCGACGAACCGCCTAGTCATCCAGAACATGACAGCGACCGGAAGCTATGACTTCCGCGGAATCCAGACTGTGGATGGCAGATTCACGCAAACCGACGACGGGGAGAACCTCCAGACGGCGAGCACGTTATTGGACCAGCATATCGCCGACCCGCAGAGCTGGAACTTGTACGCCTACGGCGGAACAACACACTGAGGTATGTAGATCCGACCGGAAACATTGTTGAACTTCTTGGCGACGAGAAGGAGCGGGAGAAGGAACTAGCCCTGTTGAGGAAGTCAGTCAGCCATGACAAAGCCGTTGCCCAGATCGGCGTGAAGACGGTCAAGGATGGCGACACCACGCATTATCTTGTCGATATCAAGGTCGATATGAGGAACTTCATCAAGCTGAGCGACAGCGCTCACGATCTTGGGAATCTGGTCTCTAACAAGGAGACGGTAGAGTTTGGCCTCACGTCTCAGAACCTCGCCAACCTCGGCGGAGCCGTCACGTACGAAAAAGGCGAGGTAGGCAACCAA
>JBDTMC010000665.1:0-2578 GCA_039934475.1 Bryobacteraceae bacterium
CTCCAGAATATGGTCTGAGCGAAGAGCACATCCTCGGGTTGGAGCGCGTGGCGGTGGAACCGGAAGCGATGATCGGAAACCGGAGCATCGCAGATCAGTTCCGCCCCTCTTTCTTCGAGACGAATTTCTGGTTGATGTGGTGCACCACTTTTGCATTCCAGCCCTGGCACAGCGCGGTGGAATTCAAGCGATACCTGTTGCGATTTACGCACATGGTCGCCGGTTTCAACCAACTGCACGGCATTATGCGAACGGTCTACAACCAGTACGACTCGATGGTCCGGCCGCTGGAAAAATGGCTAGCGGAACGCGAGGTCCAATTCGAGTTGAATATTCGCGTGACGGACCTTGCCATGCGAGAGGAAGACGGCCGGAAAAGAGTGGACCGCATCTTGTACACGCGCAGGGGCCTATCCGACGAAATCAAGGTCGCGAAAGCCGACTATGTCATCGTTACTCTCGGTTCCATGACGGAGGCCTCCAGTCTCGGTTCCATGGAATCCGCCCCAGTTCTCAACGGGAAAGCTGAAGGCGGCGCCTGGACACTGTGGGAAAAGATCGCGGCCGGCGGGCCCGAGTTCGGGCACCCCTGTACTTTCACCGATCGAATAGATCAGTCAAAGTGGGTTTCCTTTACCGCCACGCTGCGCGATCCGACCTTCTTTCGCCTGCTCCGCGACTTCACCGGCAACGTACCCGGCGAAGGCGGACTGATCACGTTCGCTGATTCGGCTTGGTTGGCCTCGATCGTACTGCCTCACCAACCGCACTTTATCGGACAGCCCGAGAATATAGAAGTTTTCTGGGGCTACGGTCTACATGTCGACAAACCGGGCGACTTTGTGAAGAAATCAATGTCGGCGAGTACTGGCCGGGAAATCATGACTGAGATTCTGGGCCACCTGCACATCGAAAAAGAAGCGGCGCGAATCCTGAAGTCATCAATCTGCATTCCCTGCATGATGCCCTTCATCACCAGCCAATTCTTAACGCGGGAGAAAGGCGATCGTCCACAAGTGGTTCCCGCGGGTACGGCAAATCTGGCTTTCATCGGCCAGTTTTGCGAACTTCCCGATGACGTTGTGTTCACAGTCGAATACTCCATCCGCAGCGCGGCCACGGCCGTCTACAGCCTGTTTGAGTTGGAGCGCGACCCACCAGCCGTCTACAAAGGCCAATACGACCCGCGGGTTTTATATAAGGCGTTCAAGACGCTACACGAAATGCCGGTCTGACCGGAGTGCTGTGGATCTCAACCGGCGAACGACCGCCTTCTTGGTACACCACGCGCTCTGGAAGATGTTCGAAGAGTGGGCTGAGAGCGTGCGGGATACACCGGGAGCCATGGCGACAAATTTGCTCTATGATTATCCGTTCTCATAACATGCGAGGAAATATGACTAAAACGGCTGTCGGCCTGTTCAAGACGTCCGCCACGGCGGATGCTGTGGTGGCACTTTTGTTAGCCTCGGGTTTTTCCCGGGACGAAGTAAAGCTGGTCAAGCGTTCGGATTTCGATGCGCGACGATCTCCAGACACTGACATTTTGAAGCTCGGAGGTGTGCCGACGGAGCATGCCGGGCGCTACTGGGATGCAGTGCGTAGCGGGCGGACGTTGATCGCAATTTCTGCCGGCGACCGAGCTGATCGAGCCGTCGAAATAATGGACGCCGAAGGTGCGGTGTACCTCGAAGAGTGTATCGCTCAGCCAGTAGCTCGCGCAGCCCACTCGGTCGAGGCTTCCGCTGATCCGGGCTTCTATCCTCGCAGGCAAGCAGCGCAGGTGTTCGAAGTTTCGTAGGACTCAACCGGATTGCGGCCGCCGCTCTTACTGCTCTTTGACGCGACGGCCGATCCCCTGAGGAATCAGAGGGTGAATGATAGTTTTCAGGACTGGCAGCTTTGCGGTTTCGTTTGAGCGACTTCATTCGGACCCGTCCCCGCCCGGACGTCGGGTGCCGCCTTGTCTTCCGGGGTTGCGCGCTTTAGTCAATGGGGATGACCAGGTCAATCTCTGGGTGCGCAGCCGAGCTGAATTTGCTCAATTCCTTAGTGTTGGACCAGTATTTTTTGTATCGAGCCTTCAGCGTGAAGTCGATGTCGTAACTCACCCCGCTGAAGTGGTAGCGGCCATCAGCCCCGGTAATATACGACCTTACCGACAGGTCAAATTCGTTTTCCAGTTGCACTACGGAAGCTTTTAACGCATTCCCGCTGGCGTCCTTGACTACGCCAGCCACAAACCGCCACGCGGGTTCCGACGGGGAGGGCAACCATAGAAGCAAGAGTAACGCGGAGATGCGTACGAGTCTCTGCATTACACTACTCCCTTCATCACTCCTGGCCGGTCTTGTGCTAGACCGCCCAGCCGTTGGCAAGGTGGAGATGCCGCCCCGAATCGATCAAAGTGTTTACCGGCATTGCAGCGCATCGTAGATTGCTCCTATATTCTCCTGCTTGCCCAAGGAATGGCGGCTCCGAAGCAAGATCCTATTTGGAACCCTGTGACGAATAGCGGAAGACAGCGCAGATAGGACCCCCGGAAGGCATGCTGGCTGCCGGTAGGGAGTGAACCTCG
>JBDTMC010000666.1:0-2576 GCA_039934475.1 Bryobacteraceae bacterium
CACCGACGTAAGTGAGAAGGCCGGGCTGGGCGCTAAGGCTTTTGAGAACCACTGGTCCACCAGTGCCGTGTGGTTCGATTTCGACAATGACGGCCGCCTGGATCTCTTTGTCTGCAGCTTCGTCGATTACGGCGTCAACAGCCGCTTTTCCTGCGGCGACAATAAGCTCGGCAAGCATTTTTACTGCATCCCTCGCGTCTTCAAAGGGACGTCAAGCCTGCTTTTCCGCAACAAAGGTGATGGGACCTTTGAGGAGATGGGCCGTGGGACCGACATTGAAAAGGCGCTCGGCAAATCGTTAGGTGTTGTCGCGGTGGACATCAACAACGATGGCCGCCTGGATCTCTTCGTCGCCAACGACACGGTGCAGAACTTCCTCTTCATCAATCGCGGGCCGGACGCGAAGGGCAAGACGAAGTGGGAAGAGATGGCTCTAGCGGCTGAAGTCGGCTTCAGCGACAACGGTCAGGCCCGTTCCGGCATGGGTGTGGACGCCGCCGATTTCAACGGCGATGGCTGGCAGGATCTCTTCGTCGCCAACGTCGACCAGGAGATGTTTTCGCTCTATCAGAACAACAAAAACGAGAGCTTTAGCGACGTGGCCCGAAGGCACAGTGTCGCGCAGGCAACGCGTTTGTTGAGCGGCTGGGGTCTGAAGTTCTTCGACTACGACAACGATGGAGCGCTCGATCTCATCCTCGCCAACGGCCATCCGGATGACATGATCGACAATTACTCGCAGCAGGTGAAGTACAAGGAGCCGCTAGTGCTCTTCCACCAGGAAGAGGGCAAGTATCGCAACGTCAGCGATCAGGCCGGACCCGCATTCCAGCAGGCGTTTCCAGCGCGTGGCTTGGCCATAGGCGACTTCCTCAATAATGGCCGCCCCGGCGTTCTGATCGGGAATAACGGCGGCGCGCCAGTGCTGCTGAAGAATAACGCCGGCGAAGGCAACAACTGGGTAGGATTGAAGCTGATCGGCACCAAGTGCAACCGTGACGCCATCGGCGCCAAAATCACGTGGTCAGCCGGAGGAGTCACTCGTAGCCGCGCGAAGAACAACGGTGGCAGCTACCTCTCCTCGCACGATCCCCGCGAGATCCTCGGAATCGGCAAGGCAGAAAAGCTGGATTGGCTGGAAATCAAATGGCCCGCGCCGGGGGGCAAGGTGGAACGGTTCACAGATGTGCCGCTGGGCCGCTACACGACGATTACGGAGAAGGGCTAATTCATATCTCATCGCTGCCGCAAGTCCGATGGGGAGGTAATGTGTGAAGCAACTGTTGCTAATACCGGTGGCTTGCTTAGCCATCGGGCTATATGGATCGAGCGGGCTTCTCTCTGCGGCTGACTGGCCGATGTTTGGGTTCAGCCCGGCGGGCACGCGGGACAACACATCCGAGACAAAGTTGGATTCCTCAAATGTCGGCCAGCTCCAATTGAAGTGGGCTGCGCCGGTGGGCTATTATCCCTCCACGCCGGCTGTCGTGAACGGGGTGCTGTATGTCGGCGCCACCGGTGCTGTCTTGGCTCTGAATGCTGTGACCGGGAAGCAGCTCTGGAGCTACACGAATGTGGGGCGATACGCCTTCGCGTCATCACCGGCGGTAGCCAACGGAATGGTCTATATCGGTTCCTCCGACTACAATGTCTACGCGCTTAACGCCAACACCGGGGCGCTCGTGTGGAAGTCACCGACGGCGGGCGCTATCAACTACAATTCGCCGGTGGTGGTTGATGGCGTGGTCTATATCTCGACCCAGATCGGCCAAGGCCAACATGGTGGTCGTGACGGGTATGTGTATGCGCTCGATGCGAAAACAGGCGCCCAGATCTGGGCCTTTCGCACGAGTGGGATCATTCGGTCAACCCCGGCGGTCGCAAAAGGGAGATTGTTTATTGGGGCTCAGAACGCAGTTCTCTATAGCCTCAACGCCAAGACCGGCAAGCAGATTTGGAGCATGGCGACGGACAACTTTGTACTGGGTGTTTCGTTCGCCAGCGGGATCGTGTACGCGGGAACCAGCAACGGGACCTTATATGCCGTCGACGCCATCACAGGAACGCCAATTTGGACCTACGCGACAGGCGATTCGATCGATTCTGTGCCGGCTATCGCCAATGGCGCCGTGTACTTCGGCAATGCCCGCGGTAAACAAGCCTTCGCCTTGGATGCCAATACGGGAGCGGTTCTGTGGAGAGTTGGCCTCGGCGAAGTGGATTGTTCCGCTGCCGTGGCGAATGGCATCGTTTATGTCGGGGCGCAGAGCGGCAACCTGGCCTTTTATGCCTTGGATGCGAGCAACGGTTCAGTTCTCTGGAGCTACCAAGTGAATCAGGCCGACTTCAGC
This sequence comes from Bryobacteraceae bacterium, assembly GCA_039934475.1. Lineage (GTDB taxonomy): Bacteria > Acidobacteriota > Terriglobia > Bryobacterales > Bryobacteraceae > JBDTMC01. The sequence goes on from JBDTMC010000666.1 coordinate 2,352, forward strand.
AGTAACTCACCAATCGTCGTCAACGGCATGGTGTACTTCGAAACTGATTCCGGAATGCTTGCTGCGTTCGGTTTACCGTGAGGAGGTTGCCCCGGGGGAGATGCCTGCTGATTTGGCAACCTCCCTTTGTTCGGCACCCGGGGCCAAGGTCGAACGATGCGCGGATGTGCCGCTGGGCTGCTACACGACGATTGACGTAGTTATCGAACGCGACGAAGACGGACT
>JBDTMC010000667.1:0-2531 GCA_039934475.1 Bryobacteraceae bacterium
GACTTACGCTGGCCCGTCGGACCCAATCAGCCTGTCGTTAGACTTACTCAAGACCACCGGAGCAATGGCAAAGCGGGAAGTGGCGCCCTCGAAGCCATTGGTGGACACCCGCGCTCATATCGTGAATCTCTGGAAGCATTGGGACGACGCCGAGGCCAAGCAGGTGACTTCCATGAACTTCTTCCTCGACTTCCCGTCGTCGCAGCGTCAGGATGAGATTCAAAAGCTGAAGGACGATGTGGGCGAATGCACGGAGTTCGGGCCAATGCTGCCGGAAAATTGGCTCCGCGGCCAGTTCAACATCAAATGCGCCAAGTGGACGGTGGGCGTCTTCTTCACCATGGCGCCAACCATGCCACCGGCAATGCAGCATCTGGAGTTCCGCAAGCTGCCATCGGAAGACGTCCACATGGGCGCTCCCACCGGCCCGCCCTCAGGCGTGGCTTGTTCAGAATAGCTAAGGCTTTGGAACCAAGCCAGTACGCGCCTGCGGAATTGTGCCGGATCGCGCGCGGATGCGCCTGTGGCCGAGCCGGCGGCGATCCAATCCCGGCTCCAGCTTGTGTCCGGCTCCTTTCACAAACCACACGTCGCTTTTGGGTCTGACCCGGGTTACTAAGGACTTTCAGCCGCTAGCGTAACTTAGGCGCGCACGTACTTGTTAAACCAATCGATGGTCCGCTGCCAGGCGAGGTCGGCGGCGGCTTTGTTATAGCGTTCGGGTGTGGCGTCACAGTGGAAGCCATGTACGGCGCCGGGATAGATGTAGCCTTCGTGTGTCACACCCGCCTCTTTTAATGCGGCATCGTAGGCGGGCCAGCCCTCAGCCAACCGTTTGTCGAGCTCGCCGTGATGGACGAGAATGGCGGCTTTGATTTTCGGAATTTCTTCCTTGGCGGGAGGGCCACCGTAGAAGGGGGCCGCGGCGGCGAGGTCAGGTCCGAGACGGGCAGCGAGCATGTTGGAGACGCTGCCCCCGTAGCAGAAACCAGTGACGCCGATCTTGCCGCTGCAATCGGCGCGCGACTTCAGCCAGATGGCGGCGGCTGCCATATCCTCGGCCAACTTCTTGCCATCGATCTTGGAGAACATCTGGCCGCCTTTGTAGTCGTCGCCGGGGAAGCCGCCGAGGGAGGTCAGTCCATCGGGCGCGAAGGCCATGAAGTTGGCGAGGGCGAAGCGGCGTGTGACGTCTTCAATATGAGGGTTCAACCCGCGATTCTCATGGACAACCAGAATGGCGGGTAGTTTCGACGGCGTGGCGGCGCGTGAATCGGCGCTGACGGGCCGGACGAAATAGCCTTTGATACTGCCGTTCCCGTTGGGTGACGGAACGGTTTCGTACGTCGCCTTGATGCGGTCATCAGTCTTTGAAACCTGTTGCCCGAGGGCGTAGTTGGGCAGTAAGGCTTCAACGATTGCCGCGGCGGCGAGGCCTCCGGTTGCCAATCGCTGCACGCCGTCCATAAAGTCGCGACGGCTGATTTCGCCGTGGATAAAGAGATTGTAAAGTTCGATCGCCGCACTTGGCAGTTTCGGTTTGGTTGGCTCCATCGGCGGACTCCTTTGCAAGAGAATATCATCTCGCCATAGCGTTCCCGTGAATGGCAGGGATTGTTCGAGAATGCGTTCACCAGATACGATAGCGTTTATGAAATTGGGCCTGCTGCTTCTTCCGATGGCGCTGATCGCGTCGGCTCAGGATTATGATCTGTTGATCCGGGGCGGGAGGATCGCCGATGGCACCGGGAACCCAGCGTACACAGGCGATGTTGGTATCCGCAGCGGCAAGATCGCGGCTATGGGCCGGCTGCAGGGAAAGACCGCGGCGCGTGTGATCGATGCCACCAACCTCACCGTCTCGCCAGGATTCGTCGACATTCACAATCATTCCGATCTCACGATTGTGGAGGACGGCGACGCCGAAAGCATGATCCGGCAAGGCGTAACGTCGATGATTTTCGGCGAGGGCGGATCAGCCGCACCAAGCGAGCGGTGGAAGGATTTCGATGCGTACTTCGCGGAGGTGGTGAAAAAAGGCGTTGCGACTAACATCGGGAGCTATGTGGGGTCGAGCGAAATCTGGACCTACGTGCATGGGCAGAAGGCGGGGCCGGTTACCACTGATGAGCTGAATCAAATGCGCGCTCTGGTGAAGAAGGCCATGGAGCAGGGGGCGCTGGGCGTCTCCAGTTCGCTGAGCGGGCCGCCGGGGTCGTGGATCGACACCGACACGTTGGTGGCGATGTGCGAAGTAGCATCGCGTTATGGCGGGATTTACTCGACTCACCTGCGTACGGAAGGGCGGGGCGTGTTTGAGGCGGTGAGGGAAGCGATTGCGATCAGCCGGCGCGCGCAACTCCCCGTCGACATCATTCATTTGAAGATAGCCGAGCATGAGATGTGGGGCCAGATGCCGGAGTTGGTAGGGACGATTGCGGCGGCGCGTGCCCAGGGCCAGGATGTGCAAGCGAATGTTTATCCTTATCGTGCCGGTCAGAACGACCTCGACAGTATCATTCCGCCTTGGG